>JBFEWU010000237.1:0-7507 GCA_041546215.1 Draconibacterium sp.
AAGTCCGAAGTCCGAAGACCGAAGAAAAGAGAAATAATCTCCGCGTCTTTGCGCCTCTGTGGTAAAAATTCTTAGCGTCTTTGTTCTTTGCTCTTTGCTCTTTGCTCTAAACAATTCATCGTCAATAAACTGAAGCTTAACCACATACTGGAAAATAAAAAATAGCAAAATAAAGACTGGAGTAAAATCATGAAAGCACACTACCTTCTCCCTGTATTCTTGCTGTCCTGCTTCTCTTTTGCTTCCTTTTCCCAAATCGCAGATCTGAGTTGGGAACAAAGCTTAAAGCTCAGGGGGATTGACTATTACTGCGATGTTGTGGAAGATGCTGGAGAAGGTTTTACGGTGCTCGGGGCCAGAAAAATACAAGGCCGGTCGTTGGATATTTGGCTGGTCAAATACAATACAGAAGGCGATACCCTTTGGACCAGAACCATGGGTACCGAAACCGCTGACATCCCCAAAAGAATTGCGCTACTAAGCGATAAAAATTATTTAATAGCAGCCTCCACACAAGTGAATGAGCTTGAATGTGCTCTGCTTCTAAAAGTTGATCCCGACGGCAATGAACTTTGGAGAAAAACTTTAGATTCGGCAGAACATTTAAGGGCTGAAGATATGGTAGCACTGGAAGAAGGAGAATTTGCTCTTGCCGGCAGCAAAGGCCCCAATGCCGGGAATCCGAATATCTGGATGGCAAAAATGGATGCAGCCGGTGAAATTATATGGGAGGAAATTTATCAGAAAGAAATAAAAGGTTGTGCAAAATCCATCAGGAAATTACCGGACGGAGGATTTGCCATTGCCGGACAGGTAAGTGAAGGAGGGCAAAACGACTGCGATATTATGGCCCTTAGAACCGACGAAAAAGGCACTGCCAAATGGTTTTCCTGGTTTAAAAGCCCAAATCAAAAGGTTTGGCCTGAGTGCATTTGCTGCTCGCCCGACAGCTGTTTTATTGTTGTGGGCTGGAGAGGAAAATGTTTGAACGATGTTAACTCAGAAAATGCGGTATTCGATTACGACCTGGTATTGAACAAAATACACTGCGACGGAGAAATTGAATGGACAAAAAGTTTCGACCGGGAAGGTTCTGAAGGAGGCAGCGCCGTTACCGTATTGCCCAACGGAAATTTTATTGTTGGTGGCATTAAGGCAACCTCTTTCCTGGGGAAAGTTGGCCCCTGGCTCTTACAAGTCGATGCCCAGGGAAATGAGATCAACGAAGCATTGCTTAAATTTCAGTTTCAGAACGACCGTGCTTCACGAATTATCAACTGTTCCGACGGTGGCTTCATCGTTATCGGCCCGGGCATACAGGATGAAACCAACACCCGGAGTGATGGATTGATTATGAAATTTACCGGTTTGTAGGTGTTTGGCCTTTGCCGGCTTTAACCCACTCCGTTCAGGTAAAGCTTATGACCAATCCGGATTATGGCACGAAGTTGCACAAAGCAAAGTCAACACGACATTTCCGGTGAAGATAAAAAGAGGCCACTCCTTCGGTTCAAGGTTTTTGGGAATTCGATTGTATATGCTTCTCCATATCCGTCTTTTTATTGAATTTAAGACAGAGCGATTGGGATCATTTAGAATTAGCTCCACCTATTTGTCAATGTAAGCCGTAAAAACATCCTCCTTTATAAAATCAGTAAAACCTGTTATTTGTAAGTGTTCAACCAAAAATATTTATCTATTTTGCTCCCTTTTAAAAAACCGAAAATTAAGTTAATTAATAGTACCAATATGAAATTCAAAATTACCTTTCTTATTGCTTTCACCCTTACTTTTTTACAGGGCATAAGTTTTGCACAAAATGATCCCATTACCAAAGCCAACTACCGTTTGGCCGAACGTTTCTCGCCCGAAAAACTAAAGCGAATGGTGTTTAGCACATCGGTTAATCCCAACTGGTTGGAAACCGGTGATAAATTCTGGTATTCATATAAAACTTCAGAAGGGGAAAATTTTTATTTGGTTGATTTGGATAAAAAGTCGAAATCGCTTTTGTTCGACAATCATAAAATGGCAGCCATGCTCACCAAAATCACTAAAGATCCTTATGATGGCCAGCACCTCCCTCCCATTAAGCCAAAATTCAAAAAAGACGATACGGTTTTTCAATTTGATGTGACCAGCAGCACGGAAATGGAAGAAAAAGAGGAAGAAACGGAGAAAGATAGCAAAAAAGAAAAGGAGGAAGATGGCGAGAAGGAAGATGACAAGAAGAACGAAAAGAAAAAAGATGACAAGCCAAAGAAGAAAGTTTTTCATTTGGAGTACAATATCGCAAGCGGAGAACTCTATGAACAGGAAAACTGGGTAGAAGAAAAAGAACATCCTGGCTGGGCAAGCATGGCACCTGATAGTTCCATGGTTGTTTTTGCACGCGACTACAATTTATACTGGATGGACAAGGAGAACTTCTTAAAGGCGAAAGCCGAGGAAGAAGATGAGCCCGACACCACAGTGGTTGAACACCAGCTGACAACAGAAGGAATTAAAGACTATGCATTTGGCGGCGGTTACACCCCGAAAGAAAACGACGATGAGGAGACCATCGAAAAGGAAAGCAAAAAAAGAAAAAGTGCTTATATACTTTGGTCACCCGATTCAAAGAAATTCGCTTTAACACGGAGTGATTCGCGGCATTTAAAGGCACTCTGGGTGATTGATGTGACCAAAAATCCTCGTCCTGAACTGGAAACGTACAAATACCAAATGCCCGGTGAAAAGGAATCTCCACAAGTTGAAATGTGGGTATTCGACATGGTAACAAAAGAAGGCAAACAGATCATCGATACTACCTTTGCTGATCAACAAATCAGAATTAATTCAGCAAACCTGGACCACAAAGACAGGCTAAAAGATTACACACCGCGAACCTGGCTTTCACCCGGCTCTGACAAACTCTACTTCAGTCGTTCCAGCCGCGATTTGCATAAAATCGATATTTGCGTGGCCGATGTGGAGAGTGGTGACGTTAAGACCCTCATCGAAGAGCGTTTAAATACCTACAACGAAATCAAAGCCCTTCATTTGGTCGATGGAGGGAAGGAATTGATACAATGGTCGGAACGTGATGGCTGGGCGCATTTATATCTATATGATGATCAAGGAAACCTGAAAAACCAAATCACTTCAGGCCCGTGGCACTGCAGTAACATTGTAAAAGTTGACAGTAAAAACCGGGTAGTATATTTTACCGCCAATGGCAGAGAGCCAGGGGAGAATCCCTACTACGACCATTTGTACAAAGTAAACCTTGATGGCTCAGGCTTAATCCTTCTGAACAAGGGGGATTTTACACACCGCACAGATCTTAGCGACTCAAATCGCTACTTTATCAACAATTACTCACGGGTAAATACAAGGCCAAAGTCGGAAATAAGAAACACAGACGGTAAGCTTGTGATGGAATTGGAAACCGCCGATTTAACCAACCTGTTTGCTGCCGGCTACCGGTTCCCGGAAACTTTTAAGGCAAAAGCGGCCGATGGCATTACCGACATTTACGGTGTAATGTATAAACCTTTTAACTTCGATTCAAGCAAAATGTATCCTGTTCTGGAGTACGTTTATCCGGGGCCGCAAACCGAAGCGGTTAACACCTCGTTTTCGGCCCGCATGGATCGCACCGACCGGATTGCACAACTGGGTTTTGTGGTGATAACCCTGGGGAACAGGGGTGGACACCCAAACCGCTCAAAATGGTATCATAACTATGGCTATAAGGACTTGCGTGACTACGGCCTGGCGGATAAGAAATATGTACTCGAACAACTTGCCGACCGTCACAATTTTATTGATATTGAGCGTGTGGGAATTTCAGGCCATTCGGGTGGTGGTTTTATGTCGACGGCAGCCTTACTGCAATATCCCGATTTTTACAAAGCAGCCGTTTCCTCGGCCGGTAATCACGAAAACAACATTTATAACCGTTGGTGGAGCGAAACCCACCATGGCGTTAAAGAAGAGATCGATGACAAAGGGGAAGCCAAGTTTATTTATGATATTGAAAAGAACTCACAACTGGCAAAAAATTTAAAGGGGCATTTATTGCTGGTAACCGGTGATATGGATAACAACGTTCATCCGGGCAATACCATTCGAATGGCCAATGCCCTGATTAAGGCAAAAAAACGTTTCGACTTTTTTATTATGCCCGGACAGCGTCATGGCTTTGGGGAACATACCGAATATTTCTTCTGGTTAAAAGCCAACTATTTCTGCAAACACCTCATTGGTGATTATTCAATAGATACGGATATTTTTGAAATGCGGCGTGAACACAAAATGACGCCAAGTACAAAACGAGCCCAGTAATTAATAGTAGTAAATTTGCTGTTACTTTTCAGGAAAAATTGTTATAATCGCATTGATTTTAACCGGAGACGATATTTAAATACGAATACATTAAAAATGAAATGAGCATGAGCATGGAATTCACACCAAACAACATGATTAAATCTACTGCGAATTCCATCTGTTGCCATAAAAATTAAAAATTATAACCAGATGAAAAATTATTTGTTTCTTATAATTGCCCTTGCCATGCTAAGCACATCGTGTGTGAAAAATAAAAAAGGCCACACCGTTACCGAACAGGCAAGCACCAGCGAAAAGGTTTTTGAAGTAAAAGAAATTGTTCAAACTTCGAACTATACGTATATGAAAGTTTCTGAGAATTTCGCTGAGCGCTGGGTTGCCGTTTCCAAAATGGATGCAAAAGCAGGCGAGAAGTATTATTACGACGAAGCCATGTTAATGAACAATTTTCACAGCAAAGAACTGGACCGCGATTTTGAGTCCATTTATTTCATCAACAAGGTAAGCACCGTTCCAATGTCGATGCAGGAGAAAATCGCTGCCATGCCTTCGAGCCACTCAGGTAAAGGGGAGGCCCCGAAAAGCAGTGTGTCTCTCGAAAAACAGGCCAACGAAATTACGCTGGCACAGGTTTTTGAAAAACGCAAGGATTTTGCAAATAAAGAAATTGAAATCAGAGGAATTGTGGTAAAGGTGAACAAGCAGGTTATGGGCAAAAACTGGATTCACATCCAGGATGGAACCGATCATAATGGAAGTTTCGATCTTACCATTACCACCCAGGATATAGCCGAAAAAGGCGACGAAGTAACTTTAAAAGGAACCATTATTCTTGAAAAAGATTTTGGTGCCGGGTATTTTTACGATGTTATCATGGAAGATGCCATAATTACCGACAACAAACCGGCCACTGCAAATTCTTAGGAATGATCCGGCCTCCACAAAGGAGGCATCAAATTGCATCCCTTTTAAAGCTATGCAGAGCAGCTGAGTTTTAAACTTTATCCAGCTGGAATGGGATACAAAACATTCTGCACAACAAAAACAGAGTCCGGGGCTATATTACTTCATTTATATAGCCCCGGACTTTTTTTATGCTCACCTGCATTGCTTTTCAATGTGGCCGGTTCTTTTTTGCCACGCGATACAACCGCGCGGCAGCGGTGTGGCTGGTTCAAGGTCGATGGTTGGTTGTACCTGGTCAGGGATTATATACATAGGTACCCACAGCTCCTTTGGGCAGGGAGGTGCTTACTGCCTTACCTCCTGACTTTATCCTGAAACTTCTTGGCTCATCGCCGGTGTTTACCACAATAACAACAACCGAACCGGCTGGGGTTTGAAATGCTACATTGGGCAGACCCGGTAAGTGATTTGAACCCACTCGTTTTGAACCCGGACGTACATATTTGGAAGCATGCGCAATAATGTAATACGCCGGATTACGGTTAACCTGATCACCATCAATGGTCAGGGCCCCCAAACACTTTGTGCATCCTCCCGGGGTGTGGGGTTTCTGATCAGGATCGGCTGCCAGGTTCCATTCCAGAACGGTCTTGCACCAATTTCTTGTGGCACCGATTACCAGGTTTTCAGTGTGCCATTTCAGATTGGATGGGAAATCTCCCGGGGCACCAATCCACTGTTCAGTAAAGTACAGGCCCTTGTCGGGATGTGCAATGTGCACCTTTGTCAGATCATCAATAACACCCCCGTACAAATGAAAAGCCGAACCATCGACATATTGATTGGCGTCGGCATCATTCATAACGGTAATGGGATAATCTATCCGGTCGGCATTATGGTCGTATACAATAATTTTTGCGCTTATGCCTTCCCTTTTGAAGGCCGGTCCGAGATGCTTTTTTATAAACAGAGCCTGTTCTTCGGGCAACATAAGTAAACTGGGATTATTGCCGGGATGCAAAGGTTCATTTTGTACCGTAATTGCATCAATGCTTATGCCCTCTTTTGCCATTCCCTGTATGTATTTTACGAAATACTTTGCATAAGCCGGGTAGTACTCCTGTAGCAAGCTGCCACCCTTTGATGAATGGTTTGTTTTCATCCAGACCGGAGGCGACCAGGGCGAAGCCATTATCTTCAGTTCAGGATATATGGCAAGAATTTCCTGAAGTACGGGAATCAGATGAGTTCGGTCCGGATCGAGAGAAAACTTATCCATGTTCATATCGGTTTCACCGGCGGGTAAGTCGTTGTACGAAAAAACTTCAGCATCCAGATCCGAAGCCCCCAGGCTAACTCTTAAATAACTGATTCCAATGCTATTGCCATCAAACTTAAAAAGCTCGCTTAGCAGCTGTTGCCTTGCGGTTGGCGACATTTTAGAGATATGATATGCACTCCCGCCGGTAAGTGAAAATCCAAATCCATCGATTTCCTGGAAAATTTCGTCTTCCTTAATCTGGATTACAGGCAGGTGGCTTTCATCATCGTAATTTATTCCTGTATCCTGTTTCGCAAACCTTGCTGTCTGATCGGGTGTTGTCAGGTAAAACAAAACGTCCTGTTTTTTTTCCTGACTTGAATTACATGCCAACAGTGATGTTGTGAAAAGAATGGTGCAAACAAGTAATAAGCGGTTCATTTGTTTCAATTTTAGATTAAATATACTTTCTGTGTCATTTGAAAAAATAAGCTACTATGCCCAATTTTTCATTGCATTGTCCAAATGACTTTTTGCGCAAAGAGCAAAGAGCAAAGAACAAAGAGCAAAGACGCTAAGAATTTTTACCGCAGAGGCGCAAAGACGCGGAGATTATTTCTCTTTTCTTCGGTCTTCGGACTTCGGACTTTTTCGTTGTCATTGTTGTCATCGTTGTCATCGTTGTCATTGTTTTTGTTTCGTCTCGACCATGATAACTTGAGAACATGACAACGCGAACGCAGTGAGTGGAGAACGTCTTTTTGGTTGTCATTGTTGTCATCGTTGTCGGGATTGTTAGTCCTGTACACCTCATACCGTTTAACCACTGTTCCCATTAATCAATTTCTTCCGTCTCCGGTCTCCGGACTCCGGTCTCCGGACTTTTCTCCTTCTTGACCACGCGATACAATCGCGCGGCAGCGGAGGGCGGCAGCGGTGTTGCACCAAACAATGTTTAATGCACGATTTCGCGAGGAGGAACGACGAAGCGATCTCATCCTTATTTGC
>JBFEWU010000433.1:0-3714 GCA_041546215.1 Draconibacterium sp.
GTACTTATTGGATTATCAACTTCGGGAACTTCCGAGAATATTCTAAAGGCATTTAAGACAGCCAGGAAGAAAGGCATGCATACAATTGCATTAACGGGCGAAACAGGTGGTTTATTAAGTGTATTATCCGACTTTACACTCCATGTTCCTTCCCGAAACGTACCGCGAATTCAGGAAATACATTTACTGATTGGTCATATTATTTGTGAACAGGTTGAACATTTTTTATTTGAAAATGAGTGAAGTAAAAAAACAAAAAGCACTCTTCCTCGACCGTGATGGGACCATTAATGTTGAGAAAAACTATGTATACAAAATTGCCGATTTCGAATTTCAATCCGGAATTTTTGAACTCATCAGAACCTATCAGAAAAATGGATTTCTTATTTTTATTATCACCAACCAATCGGGAATTGCACGCGGTTTTTATTCAGAAAAGGATTTTGAAATTTTAAACAACTGGATGTTGAATAAATTCAGTTCAGAGGGGATTAAAATAACAAATGTTTATCACTGTCCGCACCATCCTGATATTACAGGGCCATGCGACTGCCGGAAACCGAAATCCGGGATGATAAAACAGGCCATAAAACAATTTAATATCAGTGCTGTTAAGTCTGTGTTGATTGGCGATAAAAAAAGAGATATTTTAGCGGGAGAGAACGCCGGGATTGGAAAGAATTTATATATTCAAAATCTTTTAACAGAAGGATTTTCAAAACAGAACAGACAGGGAGATTAACAGGTGCAACATTTTACCAAAGCAGAAACAAGGCAAATTGAGGACCGATATCAGGATTTTCTTAAGGTAATTAAGGATAAGTTTGACGAGGGACGGTTAGCGAGGATTGAAAAGGCATTTCGATTTTCCAATGCGGCGCACCATGGAATAAAGCGAAAATCGGGTGAACCTTTTATTATCCATCCCATTTCGGTGGCAAAAATTGTGGCAGTCGATCTGGGACTTGGAGCCACATCAATTGTGGCAGCCTTATTGCACGACGTTGTTGAAGATACCGATTATCGCCTTTCCGATATTGAAAATATGTTTGGGAACCGCGTTGCCCGCATAGTTGATGGATTAACTAAACTTTCTGGCGACTTCGATTCAAGGCATGCCTTAACATTAAAAAAAATGTTGATGACCCTTTCAGACGATGTACGGGTTATTCTCATTAAAATTGCCGATCGCCTGCATAACATGCGCACCCTGGATTCGATGCCGGCACATAAAAAAATTAAAATCGCAGGTGAAACTTTGTTCTTGTATGTTCCTCTGGCCCATCGTTTGGGATTACACGCCATTAAGAGCAACCTGGAGGAGCTAAGCTTTAAGCACAAACATACTGAAGAATTCAACCAAATTAATTACCTCCTTCACAATCAAGAGGAAAAACGAAATTATTTGGTGAATGAATTTATTCAACCAATTATAAAAAAGCTTGAAATTGAGCATGTAGACTGTAAAGTGAGTCACCGTTTAAAAACCAGTTATTCCATTTGGCAGAAAATGCAAAAAAAGTCGGTTTCGTTCAACGAAGTTTACGATTTGCTTGCCATACGCATTGTGGTGAATTCAAAACCTGAAATTTCGGAAAAACGCCAATGTTTCGACGTACTTTCCATTGTCACCGATATTTACAAGCCAAAACCCGATCGTATCCGCGATTGGATAACCACACCAAAGGCAAATGGGTACGAATCGTTGCACGTGACCGTGATGGGGCCTGAAGGGAAATGGGTTGAAGTTCAAATTCGAACAGACAGAATGGATGATGTGGCAGAGCATGGTTTTGCCGCACATTACCGATACAAAGACATCCGGAATTATGAAAATGAACTGGATCCATGGATTGAAAGGATTAGAGAATTGTTGCAAAGTACAGATGCCGATGCCTTCGAGTTTTTAGATGATTTTAAACTTAACCTGTTTTCATCGGAAATTAATGTATTTACGCCAAAAGGCGATATGTTTTCATTACCGCAGGGATCAACTGTGGTAGACTTTGCTTACGAAATTCATACGGACCTTGGGAATAAATGTATTGGAGCAAAAATTAATTTAAAACTGGTGCCGCTTAGTCATGTTCTTGAAAACGGAGACCAGGTAGAAATATTAACTTCAGAAAATCAATCGCCAAAAATAACATGGCTCAAATTCTCAGCCTCGCCCAAGGCACGTGGGAAAATTAAGAATGCCTTTAAGGATGAAAAAACAAAACACACCCAAAAAGGTAAAGAATTGATTGAAGAAGCTTTTAAAAAAATAAAGGCCCCGCTCACATCCAATAACCTTAAAAAACTTACTGCTCATTTCAACCTGAATAACAAAGAACAACTTTACTCCGAAGTTGGGATGAGCTTTATTGAGCTGGATAATCTAAAAGAAATTATCGGGAAAAAATCGGAAAACAAACTGGTAAAGTACTGGAATTTAAATTTTGGAGGTGGAAATAAAAAGAGTGATGAATTTGATGATGAAGAAGAAGAAATCACTCAAAAAATTGACAAGAAAAAAACATTCTTACTGAAAGAGAATCAGGATAACATCTCATTTTCACTGGCTAAGTGCTGCAATCCCATTCCTGGTGAGCAGGTTGTTGGCTACTTAAGCACTGACGATCATGTTATTATCCACAAAGTGAAATGCCATGAACTGGAGCGGTTTATTGCAAACCAGGGCGAAAAAATAATTCAGGCCAAATGGACCAAATTTAAGCGACAGTCATACCTCACCAGACTGAGCCTGGAAGGCTTCGATCGGATGGGGATTGTAAACGAGGTTACTACGGTAATATCAAAAGTACACAACATTAATATGCGCTCGGTAAAATTCGACACCCACGATGGAATTTTCAAAGGCGACCTCTTTTTATACATTCACAACGCAGAGGATTTAAACAACTTGATTACACGATTAAAAACCATTAAAGGGATTGATAATATCAGTCGGATTGAAAACCTTGACGATTAAAACTGAATTTGTTCAAAATATTTTCATGTTAATTTATATTCATTCTAAAAAAATCAAAAAAATTTCTATTTTTGAGGTCTATTTAAAATTGGTTTAATTATGAATAACCATAAAACCAGAGAGACAGTAAGGAATATGTTTACCGATTACCTGGAGAAGAACGGTCACCGGAAAACACCAGAAAGGTTTGCAATACTTGACGAAATTTATTGTCGCGAAGGACACTTCGACATAGAATCGCTATACATTTCGATGAAAAATAACAATTATCGGGTTAGCCGTGCCACTTTGTACAATACCATTGATTTACTGCTGGATTGCAAATTAGTAGTAAAACATCAGTTCGGGAAAAATATTGCACAATTCGAAAAAGCCTTTGCAACGCTTCAGCACGATCATTTGATTGACACGACTAACGGCACAGTGGTTGAGTTTTACGATCAGCGTATCCGTGAAATTATCGAAGACGCCTGTATTAAGAATAACTTTAAACTTTCGCACCATACTTTATATATTTATGGCGAAACCACAAAAAAAGATTAAGCGACTCATCTTTAATAGATTACTAAATCCTCTTCTGTAAGGGGATTTTTTTTTTGCCTTCGAATTAAAATTATTACTACTTTTAACTGCTCAAAGGAAAGCCGTGAAAGTTTGTCTTTTATTGGGAAATTTTCGCGGTTTTGTATTCATAAAAATCAAAATTCTAAGATGAAGGTAGATGTATTGTTGGGCCTCCA
>JBFEWU010000576.1:0-1797 GCA_041546215.1 Draconibacterium sp.
GAGCCATTAATCACTAATCAATAATCATTAATCAATTTATTTTGTCTTCGGTCTTATCCGTTGTCGTTGTTGTCCGGCTGTCACCCTGATCGGAGTCAAAGGGTGGAACTGATCCCGGTTTCCTCCTCAATCCATTTCCAATCCATATTTGTTTCGATTTACATTTTTATTTTAAATAAACCACAGGAATGTGCATTCATTTTCTGGCTAAAACCGTCTGTGAATTCTCCCAGATTTTCTCCCGACCACATATTCATTATTATGCACTTTTCGTCGACGCCTAATTCAGACAATGTAATACCAACATCTAAAGGTTCTTCTCCATCGGAGATATTGAACAAAGCCAGGTACACCTCCCCTGTATTTGGGTTTTCTGAAGTAATCGCTACCTTATTTTCATCCTGAAACAACTGCTTCACATCACTGCTTTCGCGGTGCATTTTCAACACTTCCTCGTTGGTTAACAGCGCATTTGTAAACGCATCGTTACTCGGCAAATCGCCACCAAACATCAAAGGCGACTTAAAAATTGCAAAGAGTGTCATTAAAGAATATTGTTCATCCGGAGTAAGGCGTGTCATCCGGTCTTCTCCCCTTTCACCGCGAATTGAAATTCTGCCCAGCGGAATCATGTCACAGTCGGGCCAGGTTCCGGGGGAAATATACGGATACCACTTTTGACAAACTTTTATCAAATTATCGAAATGGTGCCAGGTATCCCATACATCATCGACCATTCGCCACATATTGGCATGTTCTTTTACATGTTCTGCGGCAGTAATTGGTGTTGCACCGGGCGATGTGCTCAGAACAATCGGACGCCCACAGTGGTCAATCGCATTCCTGATCAATTCTATTTCACCCTGATGATAAGGACGAGATAAATCATCGATTTTAATAAAATCAACACCCCATTCGGCATACATATTCATTATTGAATTGTAGTATTCCTGTGCTCCGGGTTTATCGGCGACGATCGTATAATTATCGCCTAACCAGGGACATTGTAATTCAGTTGAATAAATCTGGTCGGCAGTAATTCCATCGGTCCCTAAAATCGGAATTTTGTTCTCGACCGCAACTTTTGGGATACCACGCATAATATGAATGCCAAACTTTAATCCTTTGCCATGAATATAATCAGCCAGTTCCCTGAAGCCTTTGCCCTCTTTTGCCGATGGGAAGCGGTTAACGGCAGGTTGGTAACGCCCATATTCATCAATTACATAACGCGGATCGGTTTGGTTATAGCCACCTGCTTTATCGTTCTCAACAAACCAACGAATATCTACAACAATATATTCCCACCCGTACTCTTTCAGGTTCTCAGCCATATAGTCGGCATTGGCTTTTACCTCAGCTTCTTCAACAGTTGGCCCATAACAGTCCCAACTGTTCCATCCCATAGGCGGTGTTTGTGCCCAGGTTTTAAATTCACCTTTGGAAAAGGGTTTTGAATGCTTCTGATTAGTACACGATATGAATATTAATAAGGAGAGTAATGCTGTAAATCTTAGTTTCTTCATGGAATAATTTTTAAAGAATTATCAAAACAAATCTAAAGGAAATAATTTGCATTGGGGGAAACAATCTTTTAAACAAGGTGGACAAATCGGGAATTGTTACCACTGGCAAGAATCCGGTTCCTCAAATACGCGTTATTTAGTGCTTGTTGAACCCATATCTCCGGTTTTATCATAAACTCCACCTGTTTTATCCAAAACTCCACCTAATCTTTGGCATTCTGATTAACCTTTGTAAGCAATAAAATGGAATCAAACATTTAAAATAACATGA
>JBFEWU010000109.1:0-12669 GCA_041546215.1 Draconibacterium sp.
AGACCGAAGAATTGATTAATGATTATTGATTAGTGATTAATGGCTCCGTGGCCCTCTGTGGGAACTCCCTGAACTCTGTGTCTGGTTTTTTAACCGCAGAGAGCACCCTTCGACTCCGCTCAGGGTGACGACGGGACAACGTTGACAACAACGACAACAACGACAACGGAATTGATTAATCAGGATTTTCGGATTTTCAGACATGAACTCGGAACACTGAACATTGAACTCGAAACTCAAAAAATTCGGATATTCTAACATTCTAATATTCGGTTAATCCAGCAATCTGAATATCCGAAAATCCAGATATCCTGTTTACTGAACACTGCTTCTTTATTCTATACTATTTCTGACTTAGAAACTAAGTGCCATAAAACCTCTAAAGTCTGTTTGAATTAATGCTTAGAGTCTTAGTTCTTCCAGCAATTCGATGTACAGTTTAATCCCATCAAAAATTTCACTTTTATAAATAAATTCATCCGCTGTGTGTGATCGCGCTGACGCTCCGGGCCCCATTTTTACAGAAGGGAACGAAATGATTGCCTGATCGGATGTGGTTGGAGATCCGTAAATATGCAATCCCTTCTTTTTTGCCAGTTGAGCAAAAGCATGTTCTTCACTAATGCCTGAAGAATTTAAGCGAACCGAACGGGGCTTAACTACAGAATCCAAAATTTGCTCAAGCATTTTGGCTGCTTCTTTATTGGTGTAATGCTCATTTGTTCGAACATCCACAACAAAGTGACAGATATCGGGAACAACATTGTGTTGTGTCCCTGCCTCGATTTGTGTAACCGAAATCTTAACCTTTCCTAAAACACGAGAAACATGTTCAAATTCAAAGTTCCGAAGTTTTTCAATATCTGCCAGTGCCTTATATAATGCGTTTTCGCCTTCTTCGCGTGCAGCATGTCCTGATTTGCCATGCGCATAACAATCCAATACCAATAGTCCTTTTTCAGCAATGGCCAATTCCATTTTGGTGGGTTCACCAATTATGGCAAATGCAATGGGTGCAATCTCCGGAAGAACAATTTCCAAGCCTCTTCGCCCCGAAATTTCTTCTTCGGCGGTAGCTCCAAAGATGAGATTGTAAGGCAAATTATCGCGTTCGAAAAAATGGATAAAAGCAGCTAACAGCGAAACCAGCGGGCCACCTGCATCATTACTTCCCAGTCCATAAAGTTTATCGCCTTCAACAACCGGAGAGAACGGATCTTTCGTATAAGCTTTCGCCGGCCGCACGGTATCGATATGCGAATCCAATAGAATGGTAGGTTTGCCGGGATCGAAGTATTTGCAAAATGCCCAGGTGTTATTTTCTTTGGTATGAAAAGGAATACCCTCGTCACGTAGAAATGAGCGCATTACTTCTGCAGCATTTTCCTCTTCTTTACTAAACGATTGAGTGGAAATCAGTGTTTTTAATAAGTCGATGTACTTCTCCATAAGATTTGTTTACGCGCTGCAAAAATGGGAAAAAAAAATCAATTAAACTTTTTCGAATGCTGAAGTCAAAATAAAGAGGTCGAAATTATTATCTGCAAATGAAAATGAACAATCGCCATTGGAAAGTAACGTTGTTTTTGTGGCTGTTTCTGACAGCCGTAACGCACTCATGTGCACAGAGCGACACGTTGCAGGATCAAAAGGACCAGAACTTGCCCTATCCAATTGTAGAAACCGGTCAACTAAATTTTTACAGCAACAACAATGAGATTTCAATGCCTGAACAAAACGACCGTTTTTTTGGACAAGATGCATCGTATACGGGTTATGCCCCTTCATATACAGATAATGGTGATGGCACAATTACCGACAACGTTACCAGACTGATGTGGGAAAAAGCAATGGGTGAAAAAATTACCTTTGCCGAGGCTTTTCAAAAAGCAAATCAATGCATGCTGGCAGGTTATAACGATTGGCGTGTGCCAAGCATTAAAGAATTGTATTCTCTTATTTTGTTTGCCGGGCAGGTGAGTGGCCAAAAAGCCATATCGTTTTTTATCGATACTGTTTATTTTGAGCAGCCTTTGGGAAATGTATCCATTGGTGAACGCGAAATTGATGCACAAACATGGTCGGCTACCGAATATGTTGGAGTTACCATGGCAGCCAATAAAACGATATTTGGAGTAAATTTTGTTGATGGCCGCATAAAAGGATATCCGAAGATTAAACTACGAACGGGGGACGTGAACAAGATGTTTTGCAGATTGGTACGGGGGAATACGGAATATGGAAAAAATAATTTTATCGACAACGGAGATGGAACTGTCACTGACCTTGCAAGCGGTTTAATGTGGCAAAAAGCCGATGATGGTATTTCCCGCAATTGGGAAGAATCTTTACAATATGCAGAAGAACTTGAGCTGGCGGGAAAAAATGACTGGCGTTTGCCAAACGCCAAAGAGTTGCAAAGCATTGTCGATTATAACAGGTCACCACAAACAACGAATTCTCCTGCAATTCATCCGTTTTTCCATTGT
Organism: Draconibacterium sp.; assembly: GCA_041546215.1. Classification (GTDB taxonomy): domain Bacteria; phylum Bacteroidota; class Bacteroidia; order Bacteroidales; family Prolixibacteraceae; genus Draconibacterium. Next base: position 2,490 of record JBFEWU010000109.1, read on the forward strand.
AGTGAAATTAAATATCCGGACGGAACACCGGGGCATTATCCCTTTTACTGGACGAGCACAACGCATTTAGATGGCCCAAATCCCTATTCAGGGGCTGTTTATATAGCCTTTGGTTCAGGACTCGGAAAAATGCACGGAAAAGTAATGGATGTGCATGGTGCAGGTTGCCAACGCAGTGATCCCAAAAGTGGTAATAAAGATGAATTTCCACAATTTTTTGGTCCACAGGGAGATATCAGGTATGTCTATAATTATGTGCGTTGTGTTAGAGACAAACTGAAATAGTAGTAATCTGACCTTCAATACGGCACGTTTTTTCTTTTTCCGGCTTTATCCCAATCAGACATCATATAGCTTTTCTACTATTTTTTTACCTAAAATGAAGAAGTACTCTGTTCTTTGTTTCGACTAAAGAAGCAACAGTAAATTTCATTAACCATGAACCGGAAAATAAACGATGCAATACAAGCTGCCAAATTCATTTTTATAGATGCAAGAACGAGCAGAAACTTTAATCCCTGAATATTGAACTCTAAACTTCCTTCTGTTATCTTTGTTGCCTCATAATAAAAAAGAAAAATGCACGAAATATTGTTTTGGATTATTATTGGAATTCTGGTTCTCGACTTTTTATTCGAAAAGTATCTAGATTACTTAAATACTACGAAATGGAGTGACACCATTCCAGAGGAAGTAAAAGGAATCTACGACGAAGAGAAATACAAAAAGCAGCAGGCTTACCAAAAGGAAAACCATAGATTTGGCATGCTTACCAGTAGTTTCAGTATGGTAATTACTTTGTCGATGTTCTTATTTTACGGTTTTGCCCTGGTGGATGGTTGGGCATGGAGTATGACCGGAAATACGATTCTGGCAGCCCTTGCTTTCTTTGGAATTTTAATGTTTGCTTCCGACATAATTAACACTCCCTTTTCGATATACGATACTTTTAAAATCGAAGAGAAATATGGATTTAATAAAACCACTCCAAAAACTTTTGTGTTTGATAAAATTAAAGGATGGCTGGTCGGAGCCTTAATTGGTGGTGGTTTACTGGCACTGATCATCTTTATTTACCAGAAGACCGGCAGCTTGTTTTGGATCTATGCCTGGGGCGTAATTTCGGCTTTCTCCATTTTTATGGCCATGTTTTATTCAAATCTTATTGTTCCGCTTTTTAACAAACAAACGCCACTTGAGGAAGGAGAATTGCGCGATGCCATTTCTTCATTCTCAAAAAAAGTGGATTTTAAGCTTGATAATATTTTTGTGATTGACGGATCGAAAAGATCTACGAAAGCCAATGCTTACTTTACCGGCCTTGGAACCAAAAAGCGAATTGTTTTATACGATACTTTAATTAAAGATTTAAATTCGGAAGAACTGCTGGCAGTATTGGCACACGAAATTGGTCACAACAAAAAGAAACACGTGGTGCAGAGCTTATTAATTGGTTTGGTTCAAACGGGCGTCGTACTTTTTATTTTTGGTTTGCTTATTGATAATCCAAATCTGAGCAAAGCATTGGGAGTAGATGAGCCAAACTTCCATATCGGGTTGGTTGCTTTTGGCGTTTTATATGCACCGGTATCTTTTTTCCTGGGCATTTTCATGAATATACTCTCGCGTAAAAATGAATACCAGGCCGACAGGTTTGCAGCAGAAAATCACAATCCGGAAGCTCTGGCATCTGCCTTGAAAAAGCTATCGATTAATAATTTAAGCAACTTAAGACCACATAAAACCTATGTGTTTTTTCACTACTCGCACCCAACACTATTGCAACGCCTGGCATTTTTAAAACAATTTGAAAAGTAAGATGAAGGCAGAAATAATTACCATAGGTGATGAGATACTGATTGGTCAAATTGTTGACACGAATTCGGCATGGATGGGTGAACAGTTCAATATGAGTGGCATTGAGATTTACCAGATAAGTTCGGTGCACGATGATCACGATCATATAATGAAAGCCCTTGAGCATGCAGAACGGAACGTCGATTTAGTGGTAATAACTGGAGGTTTGGGACCAACCAGAGATGATATAACAAAACATACACTTTGCGAATATTTTAATACAAAGCTGGTCTTTCACGAGCCAACGCTGAAAGCCATATACGAACGCTTCAAGAATCGTGGGATAGACATGAACAGGCTGAACCGTGACCAGGCAATGTTGCCGGAAAATTGCGAAATTTTATACAACAAAGTGGGTACTGCCCCGGGAATGTGGTTCGAAAAAAACGATACCATTTTTGTGTCGATGCCAGGCGTGCCTTTTGAAATGAAATATCTGGTTGAACACGAAATCCTTCCCAGACTTCGTAAAACAGGGAAGACAAAAGCTATTTTTCATAAAACAGTTTTAACACAGGGCTTGCCCGAATCGATGCTTGCCGAAAAAATAGAAAGCTGGGAAGATGCTTTACCTCCTCATATTAAACTGGCTTACTTGCCAAATCCAATGCTGGTCAGATTAAGATTATCGGCCATGGGTGAAGACGAAGAACAATTAAAAGTTGATGTTAATAAGGAGATTCAGAAATTACAGCAAATTATTCCGGAAAATATTTTTGGTTACGATCATGAAACTTTATCGGAGGTGATCGGCCGGATGCTGGTTGAAAAGGGCCAATCATTGGCCATAGCCGAGAGTTGCACCGGTGGTTATATCTCACATCTGATTACTTCGGTTTCGGGCAGTTCGGCCTATTATAAGGGTTCTGTCACATCTTATTCAAACGAAATTAAGGAACAGGTTTTGGGAGTTAACAAGCAATCGCTGGAGCGATATGGTGCCGTTAGCGAACAGGTAGCCAGGGAAATGGCAGAAGGGGTAAAACGTTTAATGAAAACAGATTATGCCGTTGCCACAACCGGAATTGCAGGTCCGACCGGGGGAACTGAGGAAAAACCGGTGGGAATGGTATGGATAGCCGTTGCGGGACCTGATAAAATTTATACTGAAAAATTCGTGTTTGTTGGCAATCATCGCGAGCGAAATATTATCCGCACGGCCCAAACGGCTTTGCAGTTGTTAAGGCGAATGGTGCTTGGTGAGTTGTGATCTTATGCCTTCCAACTTTTTAACAATTTCTAACTTCCCTTTGCATTTCAATTGCGTATTTTAGCATCTGAAAAAAATGAATCCATGAAGAAGATAATCCTGATATTCCTGATAATTATAGTTTTAATTGTGGGCGCCACGCTGGCATTGCCTGTATTTTTTAAAAAGAACCTCCTGGAGGTTACCAAAAATACGCTGAACAAGAAGTTAAATGCAAAAGTTGAATTTGCCGATATTAAGCTTTCGTTATTTCGAAATTTCCCACAGGCAAGCGCTGAATTTAATGAAGTAACAATAAAAGGGAAAGGTGTGTTCCAAAACGATACACTATTATATGTAGATTTAGTTCGCACGAAAATGGATTTGGCATCATTGTTTCGAAAAACAGGGATGAGCATTGGGGAAATTATCCTGGAGAAAGCGAAGATGAATTTAATTGTCGCTGAATCGGGTGAAGAAAACTGGGATATAGCAAAGGAACAAACACCAGCTGCCACAAGTACTGAGAATGCCAGGTCTGAGACCAATGAATTTCAGTTGCAGTTAGAGAAAATTGAAATTCGGAATGCTGAGTTATCCTTTGCAGATCGAAAGGCTAAAATGAAACTTGAACTTGCCGGAATCCATTTTGATATTTCAGGAAGCATGTATGGAAATTCGACAGCTTTGAAAACCGAAGGCAGGATTGATGATTGCTTGTTTCGCTATGAGGATGTGAATTACATATCCAATACATCGATGGATATTCGCACGCTGCTGGATGCAGATTTTGACAAAATGAAATTTTACATTGCAGAAAACGAACTGATGGTTAATCGTTTACCCATGGAACTTTCGGGAAGTGTGGAATTGCCATCAGATACTACCTTCGTAAATCTTCAGTTGAAAACAAAAAAATCAGATTTTGCCAGCTTTTTAGCACTGGTTCCACCGGTTTATGAGAAGTATCTCAGCGTTATTGAGGCACAGGGCTCGGCAACCATTTCAGGTGGTGTAAGTGGATTTTATGTGAATGAAAATTATCCGCAGTTTTCGCTCGAAATGCACATAGCAAATGGGAATTTCCATTATGCCGAATTGCCGGAAGAAATAAAGAATATAAAAGCAAATGTGTCGCTTACAAAACCACAGGGAGAGTTTGATTTAACTGAAATAAACATAAAAGAAGCACATGCTGAAATCAGGAATAATCCGGTTGATTTTACTGCTAAAGTCATCAATCCGGTCTCCGATCCGTATTTCGATATGGCTTTTGTGGGTAAAATTAACCTTAATCACTTAAAAGATGCGCTGCCAATCGACAGTGTAAATATGTGGGGAACGATTGATGCCAACCTGTTTACCATGGGAAACTACTCGGACTTGGAGGCGGAAGCATACGATAAAATAAAATCGGATGGTGTGGTTTTGCTTGATAATTTCGTATACGAATCGACGCAGCTGACACAAAAAATTGTTGTTCCCTCAGGGAAACTTGATTTTTCGCCGCAAAATGTAAATCTGAGTGAATTCAATATACGGGTAGGGCAAAGCGACTTTCATTTATCCGGTAAAGTTACGAATTACCTGAATTACATGTTGAAAGGAGGTGTATTAAAAGGTAGTTTACAACTCTATTCCCGGATGGTGAATTTGAATGAACTTTTGCGATTGCAGGTAAAATCGCCTGAAGAAATTGCCAGTGCTCAAAGTAAGAAGAATAACAGTAGTTCCGATGAGATTACAGAAGATATTCTTGCCTTCGACATTCCTGAAAATATTGATATACTATTCAATTCTACCATAGAGAATGCGTTATTTGACCGTATTCCAATAAACCACATAAAAGGATCAATAAGGGCTGTAGAAGAAAAGTTTGTATTAGAAAATTTGAACATGCTGATGTTGGATGGCGAACTGAAAATGAATGGATCGTATAAAAATACGGAAAGTAATCAGCCTTATTTCGATTTTGGTTTCAACATTGCTGCCTTTGATATCCCAACCATGTACAACACGGTTTCAGGGGCACGAAAACTAATGCCGGCAGCCCGGAATAGCCAGGGGGAATTAAGCTCCGACCTAAGGATGAAAGGTCGCTTAAGCCCGCAGTTAAAATTAATTCCATCCACCGCCAACGGCAAAGGAAAATTCAGTACCGTGGGTGTGGAGATAAAAGATTCGCCACTGTTTAACCAGCTAAGTGGAATTCTGAAAAAGGAAAAACTTCGAAATGTAAACATCGACGATTTTACGGCATACATGACCGTTGAAAACGGCAATTTAATTCTGAGTCCGTTTACCACAAAAGTAATTGGTCAGGAAACCAGGGTGCAGGGAAGCCTGAATGCCGAAAGCCTGTTGGACATGCGTCTCGATTTTAACATAGAACGCTCTATGTTTGGTCCTGATATTCAGAAATTTCTGAATATCATTCCCGGGAATGAGAAAATTAAAATGCTTCCTGCAGGTGTGAATATTGATGGTCCGGCAGACGATCCAAAAGTTAGCCTGGATCTTAGCGCCACACAAAAAGCGGTTGCCAATGCCACAAAAGATGATATTCAAAAGTCGCTTGAAAAACTGGGCAAAGGCCTGAAAAGGTTGTTCAAATAGAAGCAAGGATTCCATATGTTATACAATTGTCTTGCTGAAGCAAAATCTAATCAGAAAAATGTGTATTTTCGATTTTGAATTTTGACAGGCACTTAATTACAGTTCTCAAATTAACCATATGCAAAAAAAGGTTGTTGTGATAACCGGAGCATCTTCGGGAATAGGAAAAGCATTAGCTGAAAAATATGCAACAGAAGGTTTTAACCTGGTCTTGGCAGCCAGAAGAATTGAGCGTTTGCGAGAGTTGCAGCAAAAGCTAAGTAATGTTGAGGTTTTACCTGTTCAAACTGATGTTGCTAACGAAGAAGATTGTAAGAAGCTAATTGAAGCAGCTATCGGGAAATTTGGAAAAATCGATATTCTTATTAATAATGCCGGAATTTCAATGCGTGCTGCATTTATTGACGTGGAAACGGAGGTTTTGCGACGCTTGATGGATGTAAATTATTGGGGAACAGTATATTGTACAAAGTATGCACTTCCTTATATATTGGAACAAAAAGGCTCCATTGTTGGGGTGATCTCAACCGGTGGTTATATTGGTTTGCCCGGAAGAACAGGTTATTCGGGATCGAAGTTTGCTGTGCGGGGTTTTTTGGATACTGTACGAATTGAATATTTAAAAGCAGGGTTGCATGTATTGGTAGTGGCTCCGGGATTTACCGCCTCAGAGATTCGTAAAACGGCATTAACGCGGGATGGTAGCGAACAAGGCGAAACCCCTCGTAATGAAAGTAAAATGATGTCGGCTGAAAGATGTGCTGCCATTATGTACCGTGCCATTAAACACCGTCGCCGTAAAATGATTGTTTCGCTGTGGGATGGAAAAGCGATTGTATTGGTGGCCAAGCTTTGGGCATGGATAGCCGACCAGATTATGTATGCTGTTTTTTCAAAAGAGCCCGACTCTCCCTTGAAGTAATTGAATCTTAATCTTCAAGGGTCCTCGTCTGTCAGATATGTCTTCTCTGAAACAGAAATGCTGTCCGATCAATTTTTGAGGTATGGGTAAGCTAAAATAAAAACAGTGAAGAACGCCAACAGCAGGGAAACTGAAGGATGTTTAACCTTAAGACAAGTACCTTAAATTATAGAATTTGGTGTAAGATCTCATTTTCTTTCTTATTTTTAAATCACCTAAAACCAAAAAAGATGAACAGATTTTTTCTACTTTTCTTCATTGTCCTGTGTTCTATTGCATTTACATCCTGTACAAAAAATAGTGCAGAAACAGTTCCTGAAAAGCTAAATGTGCTTTTTATATGTGTCGACGATCTTCGTACCGAACTGGGCTGCTACGGTATTTCGCATATAAAATCGCCCAATCTCGATAAGCTTGCCAGTGAGGGACTATTGTTCAACAAGCACTATGTAAACGTCCCTACCTGCGGGGCATCCAGGCATTGTCTGCTAACCGGACAGTATCCTGTTTCAAGGGCATATCTAAGCAATAATATTACAGCCAATACACTTAGTGGGCAGCCCGAGAACGAATTGCCCGAAACCTTTGTGCACCAGCTGAAAAGAAGTGGATATTATACCATTGGAATTGGCAAAATCACACATCACCCCGACGGACATGTGTATGGCTACCTTGACGAACCGGTTGATAACCTGGAACTGCCAAACAGCTGGAACGAAATGCTTCTGGATGATGAGAAGTGGGGAAGTGGTCATAATGCTTTTTTTGGATATGCCAATGGAAGCAATCGCAATACCTTAAATAAGGAGGTTAAGCCTTACGAAAATGCAGATGTTGAAGACGAGGCCTACCCCGATGGATTAACGGCACAGCTGGCCATCAGAAAATTAAAAGAGTTAAAGGCGAAAAATCAACCCTTCTTTTTAGGTGTGGGCTTTTTTAAACCGCATTTGCCATTTACCGCTCCCAAAAAATACTGGGATATGTACAAGCGGGAGGAAATTCCATTGCCGCCCTTTGCCGGTATTCCCGAAAATTCGAGCAAAGCTACGCTTCACGAAAGTGGTGAATTTAACCAGTATAAACTGGGAGAAGAAAAGGCTTCCCTAAACGGCCCGATGAGTGATGATTATGTTCGAAAAATACGCCATGCTTATGCCGCCTGCGTGAGTTATGTTGATGCCCAGGTTGGAAAAGTGCTAAACGAACTGGAACGCCTGGGATTGGATGAAAACACCATTGTCGTGGTTTGGGGCGATCACGGTTGGCACCTTGGCGATCATCTGGTTTGGGGAAAACATACCATTTACGACCGCTCGTTGCGTTCAACTTTAGTAATGCGTGTTCCCGGAATAAAAGCAAGCATAATTGATCAGGTAGTAAGTACGGCAGATATTTATCCGACTTTGATGGAATTGTGCGAAACACCGGTTAATCATAAACTTAGTGGGGAAAGTATGGTCTCTATGTTGAAAAATCCGGTGGATGAAGACTGGCGAAATACAGCATACAGTTACTGGGGCAGTGGTTATTCCGTGCGAACACCCGACTACCGCTTAATGCGCTACTTCAAAAAAGGCACCAATGAATTGGAGTTATTCGACCACATAAATGATCCCTTCGAAACTGAAAATATTGCTGCAGAAAATCCCGAATTGCTAAAAGAATTATTGCCTGTTCTGGAGTTGGGGAACACAATGGAAGAGTTCAAATAAAACAAAACGATGAAACGAGCATAAATTTAAAGATGCTTAAATCAGCTATCGCTGATCTTCGATTCACAAACAAGCATATTGAAATTTTTGCGAGATACATCGAATGCAACTGAAATAAACAATTTTAATGAGATGAAAGTATTATTCAAAATCCTTGCTATTGTATTTTTCACACCGATCGTTTTTTTATGCTGCACGCAGGATAAGAGAGAATCCAATCGAAGTGAAATACCCAATGTTATTCTGCTAATGGGAGATGACCATGGCTGGGATGAAACCGGATACAACGGTCACCCATTTGTAAAAACACCGGTATTGGATGAAATGGCTTCCAGTGGATTACGTTTCGACAGGTTTTATTCGGGACACCCAAGTTGTTCGCCAACACGGGGGAGTTTTATGACCGGGCGGCACCCTAACCGTTATGGGACATTCTCACCCGGGTGGTCCATTCGCCCGGAAGAAATTACAATTGCACATGTGGCAAAACAAGCCGGATTTGGCACCGCACATTTCGGGAAATGGCATTTGGGGCCTGTAAAAAAGGATTCGCCAACCAATCCCGGGAAAATGGGATTCGATGAATATCTTTCGCATGATAATTTTTTTGAATTGGATCCCGTTATGTCGAGAAACGGAGCAGAGCCGCAAAAAATTAAAGGTGAAAGCTCGGAAATTCTGATTGATGAAGCCATTCGGTTTATTCAAAAAACACAAGATAAAAATCGGCCATTTTTGGTGGTGGTTTGGTTTGGTTCACCTCACGAACCCTATAGTGGTTTGCCTGGAGATTTGGCTTTGTACGATAATTTACCAGATAGTTTAAATAACAGAAAGGTAGGTCTAACATCCAACGAAACAGGTAAAAGAACCACACGTCCTCTGGGAGATGTTTTGCGCGAACGTTATGCTGAAATAACAGCAATGGACAGGGCCATTGGAAAATTACGAACATACCTTGGTGAAAACAATTTAAGAGAAAACACACTGGTATGGTACTGTGGTGATAATGGTACACCGCCAAGCGCCGGGCGAACAGGAATGACAATCAGAGCTCAGAAAGGTTCGTTATATGAAGGAGGCGTTTTGGTTCCGGGAGTTTTGGAGTGGCCGGCAAAAATAAAAAAACCTATATCCACAAATGCCATTTCGGTAACCAGCGATTTTTTACCAACCTTTGCCGAAATTACCACGCAATCATTGCCTGACCGGCCACTTGACGGGATCAGTCTTGTTCCGCTTATGGAAGATCCGGAGGAAGATAGGGAAAAGCCACTGTTTTTCTGGAGTTTTAATCACGAGCAGGTTTTTGGAAATACTGAACCTAAAAGTTACATCAATGCGGAACTTCAGATGGGAACAACCCCATTGGCAAAAAAAATGGGTGATATTTTTACACGTAATTTCAGAAATTACAAATACGAACGTGTTTCAAAGGAAGATTATTCCGGTGAGCGAACCATGCTCTTGGGGAACTATAAACTTATGGTTGATGGTAAATCACCCAATAAGGATGGATTTGAATTGTACGATATTCAAAAGGATCGTGGGGAAAACCAAAATGTAGCTGATGAGCACCCGGATATTGTGGCAGAAATGAATGCTGAGTTAAAAATATGGCAGGAATCGGTACTGAACAGCCTTATCGGGGCAGATTATAACTAATCTGCTATGCATTGGCGATATTGGAGATCGAAGAAGCTCAAAGCTGAAAGCTGAAAGCTCAAAGGAAGACGGAAGTCGGAAGACCGAAGAAGCTGAAAGCTCAAAGGAAGAACGAGACGAAAGAATTGATTAATTATTATTGATTACTGATTAGTGACTTGGACAATAAATTCTGATATTCTAAAACTCTGATACTCTGATATTCTAACATTCCAA
>JBFEWU010000187.1:0-9035 GCA_041546215.1 Draconibacterium sp.
GAAAAATCTCCCTGAGTTTATCTGAAAAGATATTTCGTTCCTGAATTCCAAAATTCCAAACGGCTAAATCAATATGGGCGTTGGCAGCGTGTCCGACAGGAGAAACATCGCCGGGACCATGCCAGGCTGTGCGGACATTAAAAGCTTCACCCAAACGGGCCACTTTCATAGCCGGTGTAATACCACCAATCTGTGAAATATGTATACGAATAAAATCAAACAATTGGTCCTTCATCGGATCTACCCATTCATGCGGGCTGTTAAATAATTCGCCCATGGCTATTGGAACCGGAGTGTTTTGGCGTAATAATTTGAAGTAGCGAATGTTTTCCGGAGAAAAAGGATCTTCTATAAAAAACGGGCGGAATTGTTCCAATGATTTTATCAGGGCTATAGCATCCATCGGCTGAAGGCGTTCGTGCATATCGTGCAGCAATTCAACCTGGTCGCCGCATTCTTTCCTGGTTTTTTCAAAGATATCACGTGTACCTTTTATGTAGGTATTGGCATCCATATATTTGTCTCTTTCGAGTCCAAATCCGGATTTTTTAAAATCCGGATTTTCAGTAAGTGCAGTAGATCCGTATCCTCCCAGTTGAATTCGAACATGCCTAAATCCTTCTTCCTTAAATTTATTTACATTTTCAGCTACTGCTTCAGGCGAATTTCCACTGGCATGTGCATAACAATCAACAGCAAATCTGCATTTTCCACCCAATAGCTGGTACACCGGCATATTGGCTCGCTTCCCTTTTATATCCCAAAGAGCCTGGTCTAATCCACTTAAAGCATTGTTCAATACAGGACCATTTCGCCAGTAGGAACTTTGGTAGGCCGATTGCCACATATCTTCTATATTATCAACATCTTTCCCTAAGCAGAAATCATTCAGCGATTTATCGATTGCCGTAACTACTGCGTGGGCACGTTGCCTGAATGTAGCACAACCTATTCCATACAAACCTGGTTCGCTGGTTTCAACCTTAACAATTATTAATTCAGTACCCTCAGGGCAAGTGGCGATAGCCTTTACTTTTGTTATTTTTAAAGGGGGAAGCCCTTTTGAAGACGTTCTTTCACTTGCTTGGGTCAACAGTGGATTAGATACACCCAAACCACTTGCACCCGCAACCACTCCCATACTTTTAATTGCATCTCGTCGGTTTATTTCAGTTTTCATTTTAAGTTGTTTTTAAGTTTGTTCAAATAAAAATACCTTCCATTTCCGGGTTTGCTAATTGGTTATTATGCTTGGTTCTTTTGAATGAGATATATTGGCAGATCGAAGCTTTAATCTCCTTCGGATCGATTAAGTCTCCGCCAAATTCGACCATAGAATAGAAGTCCCTTGTCCAAAGTGCTATGCAATTACCAACTCCATCAGGTGCAGAACTCCACATATCTCCTGCCCCTTTACCCGGCATCCTTTTAATTGCTGAACAGTTGCATTGTGCATCCACTCTAAATCTTCCCCGGTAATTACGAATGAATTTTTTCTACCTTTCTCATTCAAGCCTTTTTCTTCCCCTGAAACAAGGCATTTTGCTTCCGGATCAGCATAAGAACCTGACAGAATTATCCAAAATATGAGTAGGAATATTTGATTCATAAAAGGTTAGTCGAGCACTCTTTTATAATTCTCCACAACCAGCCCGGCATAAGGTTCTGCATATTTTTCCAACTTTTTCATGTCTGAATCAGAAAGCTTTTTCATATTTTTCAGCACATTCACATTATGTTCAAGTTCGTGTATGTGCAAACAGCCGCTGCAAAGAGCCGATACCGGAAGTGAATACACATACTGATGAAGATTGGCATGAGTGAGTTCAGTATTCGCAACAACATCAGGGATATCTTCAGTTTTTATATTTCGCGGAGTGGTGTCTATTCGTCCTCCCATCATACTTCCTCCAGCCATGGTTTTCATGGCAATTACACCATATTTTTTTTCAAGCAGAAGCGGCAAAACATGTTTTTGAAACGATTCAAAGGAAGGATCGCAAACATTTAAAGGCATTTGACACGTATCCAATTCAATTCCCATTTCATCCAATCTCTTCAGAAAATACAAATGTGTTTTTGGATTTTGGTGGCCGGTAAAACCGATGTAACGTACCTTGCCTTTTTGTTTTGCCTCGAGAAAAGCATCCAATACACCATCTTTTATCCTATTATCAACATCCTGGGGTGTATTCAAGGCGTGAATTTGCCAAAGGTCAACATAATCTGTATTTAAGGCTTTCAACGATTCATCTAACATTAGCCGAACTCCATCACCGGTTTTGGCAGGGGCTTTTGTCATCAGGAATATTTTATCCCGGTATTTAGGTGTCAGAAATTTCCCCATGTATTCTTCTGCCCTACCATCAACATATCTACGGGCATTATCGAAAAACCGAACCCCCAGTTCAATGGAGCGTTCAATCATACGTTCTGCTTCTGATGCCTTTTCGATAAAACCTAAGTGGTATCCTCCCAAACAAAAAGATGTAACCTTTTCTCCGTTACGAACAAGCTGGCGCTGTGGTAAAACTTCACCAATTCCATCACTTGATGGCATAGCCGAAGCCCAATCCGCTACTAAGCTAAAAGCAGCAAGAGTGGCTGATTTTTTAATGAATTTTCTTCGATTTTCCATGATACTCTATTTAAACTATTTTACATATACCGTCTTTCCTGTTTTAGTAGATTGACGGGCTGCATCCAGAATTTGAACCACACGAAGATTATTTTCAAGCGAATACAAGCCATATTGCTCTATTTCGATTTCTCCATTCAAAACATCCGAGAAATAAGAAAACGGATCTTCGTGAACCGCAACACTATCAGCAGTAACTGTATGTTTTTGTTCAGTCTTCATTTCTTTGCTTCTAATTCGCATATCGTTTTTGTTGTCAGCTTTTATATAACCTTTTGTACCGTAAATTTCCATATCCTTTCTGTTGAAAGGCCAATTCCACGAAGCCTGAATAATGCATTGTGATTCGGGATAAGAAACAACAATTGTAGCTTCATCATCCACTTTTGGATAAACATCGGGTTTAAACTGTCGGGTAACTGCCGTAACCGATAGTGGTTTTTCACCTTTTGTCAGGGCAGTCATTAAATTTGCTCCATAACAACCAAAATCAATCAAAGCACCACCACCATTTAAAACAGGATCAGTCAGCCATTCGAGAAAATATTTATCACATCCTATTTCCTTCGGCCCTCGGTGTCCGTCGTGAACCACAACCTTTCGCAAAGGACCTGCAAATTCACCATCGTAAACCATTTCCAGAGATCTGGCCGTAGTTGGATACCACGATGTTTCATAATCAGTTAGTAAATGAATATCATGCTTCCTTGCCAGCTGAGCCATCCTTTCGGCATGTTCCATATTTACGGCCAATGGTTTTTCAACCATTACGTCGATTCGGCGAGGAGCACACGCCTCAACCACTGCCAAATGGTCGAAAACAGAACCAAAAGCAACAACTGCCTGAGGTTTTACCTCATCCAGCATTTTTGCCAAATCGGAGTAGATTATTTCCTGCTTCAAGTTATAGCGTTTTGCCAATACATCCGTCAATTCCTTGTTGGATTCACATACTCCTACCAAATTAAAATCCCCTTTATCGGGTCTTTTCAGAATAAATGAAATATGCCCGTGAGACATTCCGGCAACCGCTAAGCGTATGGGTTTTTGATCACCTATAGTAGCGTTTACCGATAAATACAATAGGTTAAAAATCAAAACAATTAAAAATTGCTTTCTCATATGGTTGTTAATTATTTTTCTACATACTCTTCCCACAAACTAATTGATTCGGCAGTTGGCAGGTTTTTTGGAACATTTTGAGTCACCTTTCCTGAAGCAGCCCACTCAGCTCCCCGTAAGCTGGTCACAATAAATCCGGAACATTTCATAGCCTGGTTTTTTGGGCTCGCATGCCCCATAATAGTATGAAAAATTCGTCCTTTACCGTATTTTATAGTCATTATAACCGGTTCGTGTCTTCCTGTTGGCAGGAATTTATTTTTACTTTTAGTTTCAGGATCAGACCAGGCAGTTGCCAATATGGTTAAGTTCCGGGCGGGTCCGCGCAGTCCATGATACAATTCATCCTGGGCATGCAACCACTCATCAGGCAGACCTTTCATGATCGGATGTTTTGGCTTGCGCGTTTTTACAAGGTATTCGTGCTGTCGTCCGTGAGCGCCTCCTTTTCCCGGTGAATTGTCACGAATAACTTTTCCTTTATCATTAACATATACATACGGACCATTCTTTTCATCGCGTTGTCCCCAACCTCCTAATCCGGTAATTTCATTGTATTCTTTCCAGGCAGGGAAAGCGTTGTCAGCAGCATGAAACACAAACACACCTCCGCCGTTCTTCACGTAATCAACAAACGACGATTTGGTTTCCTCACACCATTCATCTCCATTGTAGTCCAGAACAACTAAGTCGTAAGCCGAAAATGCAGGTTTATAATTATGCATATCTGCTCCCTTTTCAGGTGCTGTTGCTATATCAACAGCAAATAATTCAGAGCCCTCTAACATTTGTGTTAAAGTGGCACTGCCTATTTCCCAATTGTGGTTGTTCTGACCATTTACAATTAATGCTTTATATTTTGGAGATCTTGATTTTTTTGCTGCAGCATTTGTTGTTATGCAAACAGCTAAAAAGATTACCACACAAGTTAATAGATAAAGAATATTTTTTTTCATTTAATATTTTTTAGATTATGGTACTTATCTAACCGTTCAACTGTTACATAAAACGGAAAAATTAATTTTCGTTTTTGGGTTTGAAAATAAGGTTCGAAACGGTAATCTCCCTTTCTTATTTTTACATTTTCAAAAGTCCATTCGCTCATTATTGATTGACTGCATTTCTCTTCCAGATGGTAAGGGTACATTTTCAGATAAACACTTCCGGATTCGTTTATTGGATTCAGGAAATGGCAGGTAATATTAAAGATCCCATCTTCTTTTACCCGTATATCCCAGTAATTCAACACATTTTCATTTGTCCATGCAACCGGCGTTCCCTTTGCATCGTTTCTGTTCAGGATTACAGGATTTTCATAAGGTGTACCAATACAGGCAGGAAAGGTTTTGTTGTTATTTTCCTCCGAAATAATCTCATCGTACCACTCATCCATTCCGGCTTTTAAAGAGTTGGCGATTCCCAGGTTCTCGTTCAAAATATTATTTTTTTCACGTGGTTCATTCTTTACGTCAAACAACTCAAAATCTTCAATCCCACTTTCACGCCCGGTATTTCCTACCAGTTTATAATTTCCTCTTAATGCGGCAAAATTCCGGTATTTCCGGGGATAACCACGACCCCATTCATAAAATAACGTTCTGTTTTCGAATGCTGAATAATCATTGTTCTCAACAGAAAGAATACTCAAACCATCAATTTCATGGCCGACCTTCTCTAATCCGCATAAATCCAGAATTGACGGCAGTAAATCGATATGGGCAATTGTTGCATCAAGCTCTTTCCTCTCTTTATATTTTTCAGGATAATGGACGAAACAAGGTACCCTTACACCACCTCCAAAAACCGATGATTTTCGCTCACGAAGCCCCATTTTGTATCGATTATGTTGCGGACCGTTATCGGTAAGAAACACAAGAATAGTGTTCTCATAAATACCTTCATCTTTCAAAAGCTGAACCAGTTTTCCAATATTATCGTCAATATTGGTTACCATACCATATACCTTGCGTGCGGCTTCAATTTCAACCGATGTCATATTAACAACGGCTTCGTCGAAAACAGCAAACGAATCAGCATCAAATTCAAGGTCTTTGTAGAGATTGTAGTATTCTTCGGGAAGTTGCAATGGCGTGTGGGGGGCATTAAAAGCCAGATAGGCAAAAAATGGTTTCTCCTGGTTGTCCTTGCGATTGATTTGAATAAAATCAATGAGTTCTTCGGTAAAAACATCAGAACAATAACCTTTGGTTTGAGCCGGCTTTCCGTTTTTAAATAAAACCGGATTAAAGTAGGAACTGTCGCCGGAATAATAATTCAACACATCGCCGGGTTGCCCCATTCCTCCTGCCCGATGTACTGCTGCCACATCAAATCCCTGGTCGATTGGACGATAAGGATAATTATCTCCTAAATGCCATTTTCCAAAAATACCGGTTGTATAGCCCTTTTCTTTTAAAATTTCAGCAATCGTTATTTCGCTATTGCTCATTGTGGCACCTCCGTTATAGGTATCGTAAATTCCGGTGCGTTCGTAAAAACGACCGGTCATTAAACTTGAACGTGTTGGCGCACAAACCGGTGAAACATAAAAGTTTGTAAGATTTAAACTTTGCGAAGCAAGTTTATCAATGTTGGGCGTTTTAATGTAAGGATTACCAGTAAATCCAAAATCGCCTATTCCCTGGTCATCTGTCATTACCAGAATAACATTGGGTTTGTTTGTACTTTCAGTTGAAGTATTCTGAGTACATGCAGCAAAAAGCAGCAAAACAAAAACAGCCAGGGTTCCCGGTTTATAACGGTTTAATATCGAATTATTCATTCCGGTTCAATCTTTTTATTCAAAGCTTTTAATATCATTTCATCCTTGCCAACAGAAGGTGTATTTTTCACGAACTCATCGTAATAGCCTCTTAGTTTTTCAATATCCTTTTTATACTTGTTATCATTGATTTTGTTATCCACTTCAAGCGGATCCTTTTTCATATCGAAAAACATATCGCCAAAGGCACGGAAATCGTTCTTTTTATGAACTGCAGTTGGATCGAGCATAATACCCAGTTTTTTGTCTTTTGTTATTACAGCAGCTTGCGACCAGCTTTCAGAAACGATGTACTCCCTTCCCAACGAACCTTTTCCTGAAATGATTCCAGCGAGCGATTCTCCTTGTATCGGATATTTCATATCAGGGATTTTCAAATCCAACAAATCGATTAAAGTGGGTAAAATATCTACTAAAGATACCAGTTCTGCCGTGTGTTTTCCCTTTTCCGTTTTTCCAGGAATTTTAATCAGCAAGGGCACATTCAAAATGTCTTCGTACACATTGTGCCCCATTGCACATTTTTCAACCATTCCATGATTGCCCACAAAATCGCCATGATCGGAAGTATAAATCACAATGGTTTCCTCTTCAATTCCGGCTTCATCCAAAGCTATAATTATATCTCCAATACATTTGTCTATTTCTGTTACCAATGCGTAATACCCGCCAATGTAATTTCTCCAAAGTTGTTCGTTTTCGAATGCTTTATCCATGTTCCAAACTTTGTTGCCACCATTTCGCTGGCCTTGCAATACTGGTGGAAGAGTTTCGGTTGGCTGGTAAAAATTTCCGGGCATTTTTATAGCACCACCCGTTTTTGTACCTTCTCCCCATGCCGTAACGTTGTACATGTCCATGTATTTTTGCAAAGGATTGTAAGGTTGATGCGGACGGTAAAAACTTGCCCAGCACATAAAGGGCTTGTCGCTGCTTGCCTGTTCCTTTATCACCTTAATGGCTTCCATGGTGGTGTATGCCTCCATGGTATATTCTTCGGGTAATTTCGAAATACGGGTTCCTAAATCAGCGGTTGGAATCTTTGTGTTGAATTCAGACGAACCACGGGGCCCTCTGCCAAACTCTGCTGCCCAATCGTATGCAAATTCTTTAATGTAACCTTCGCGTTCGATCCAACTAACATAATTATCGTCATCACCCTCTTTGTAACTGTGATCCTTTTTTATGGTCCACCCTTCATCGGCAGCTTTTGACAAATGACGTTTCCCAAAAGCATAGGTATTATACCCGTTATATTGAAAAATTGTTGCCATGGAAACCACATCAGCCAAAACCGAATTTCGGTCACCGTTGTCTAAAACGCCCAATGTGCGAGGCATCATTCCAGTCATTACCGATATACGCGATGGCACACAAATTCCACGCGAGCAATAAGCTTTATCAAAGACAACAGCTTCCTGCGACAATTTATCAAGGTTGGGTGTAATCACATCGGGGTGGCCTTCAAAACCCATTACTTTTTTATTGTGCTGATCACTGAAAAGTAAAATTACATTGGGTTTCTTTTGATTATCAACGGTTTCTTTATTCTTGGAAAAACTTACTCCGGTAAAGGAAAAGATTGCTAACAAACCAATTACTGCATTTCTATTCAATTTCATTTTAAATATTTTCAGGATTATAGAATCAGATATAAGTTGTAAGAAAAAAATAAGCTCGGCTTTCATTGCTTCATGATTTTTACCCATCCGTTTAAATTTAGTGAATACGGTAGTTCGTCAAGACCGTAATATTCATGTTCAATTCTGTCGCTATAAATCTTTACAATTCGCATTCCCGATGGTGCATTGCCTAAAGGTTTACCTACTGCGCTTGTGGTTACCAACTCTACCCTTCCAAATATATTTAAGGCATTATTGTGATAATGACCTGAGAAAACAACATCTGTTCCCATAGCTCAGTTGTTTAAACTTTCTTTAAATTGGTTGTAATCATTTAATAATTCTTTCACAATTTCCGGTTTTTCCGCTGCCAGGTCATGCGATTCAGCAGGATCATTTTTCAGATCAAACAATTGTATTTTCTTCTTTGGTTTTTCAGGAATTAGCCCAGGATATTGGGCTGGAGTAGCTTGGCCTTCCATTTGTGCAATTATAGTTATCCCATCAGGAGCCTTTTTATCAACCCATGTACTTAAATCAACTATTCGACAGTTGGGTATATTCACAAATAATTTATAATCGCCTTTTCTAATCGACATTATATCATAATTGTGCATGCTAAAAACCGGTGGGTGTTTTGTTTCATTCCCTTTGAGAATTTCGGTAATATCTTGTCCGTCCAATTTCCGGGTTTCAGATGGGATAATATTAGTAAGAGAAAAAATTGTTGGAAATATATCAGCAGACCAGGCAGGTACATCTATTTTTATATTTTCAGGAAAAACCTTTGGATAACGGATCATAAAAGGAACCCGGATACCACCTTCCCAGGTCGTTGCTTTCATTCCTTTTAAGCCTCCGGTGCTGCCTC
>JBFEWU010000234.1:0-7568 GCA_041546215.1 Draconibacterium sp.
AAGGCCACAGAATACGATCGATTACATGAAATTTTAAGCGACGCAAATTCCCCGCTTGCCAGTTACACAATCAAAGAACTGGTATTGGAAAAGGACTCCTCGGAAAGAGAAGTTGATGCGGTTTCGTCGGCCACCACTGAAACGGTTTTAGACCATATTGTTGAAGGCGCAGTATATACCACCCATACTTTATGGCATATTGTTTACGGACCAACTAAACACGAAATTGAAAAATTCAGCGCAGCTGAACTCCATCCCGACTTATCCTTGTTGATACTGAACAGTAACAATATCTCAGATCAGATCTGGACACTTAGTCACATCTCTGCAGAAATGATAGCAGATACCAGGCTTCAGGAGAAACTGATGCAGTTGATTTCGGGAAAAGATTTTTATTTAGCCGAACGCTCATTAAAAGCACTAAAACCTGCAGCCATCACAAAGGAGATTCAACTTAAACTGGCAAGTATATTCCAAAGCTCAGGTTTTATACAAAGGCTTCTGATTATTCAAAAGTTAAAAGAATGCGATGAATTGACACCTGCGCTTATCCAGGTTTTATCTTCCGAGCTGAATGGTTTAAACAGTACGCTCACAAAAGGGCTGCTGGACTTGTACAGAACTCATTTGGTAAAAGATGATCATACCATTACGGAGCTTGTCAAGCTTTTAAAAAATAAAAATTTCTATATTTCAAACCAGGCCAGCCGCTACCTGGAAAGCATAGACAAATTGGATAAAAAAACACGAAAGTCGCTGGATAAATTCAAAAAAAATCATTCCTGAATGAGTCCTTTATTACCTAAATTTTGGATTAAAATCCAGTAATTTATTGGATAGAACAAAGAGCAAAGAGCAAAGAATAAAGAAGCAGTGAACAGTGGTCAGCAAGCAGGATATATGGAATATAGGAGTATTAGAATGTCGGAATGTTAGAATATCGGAATGTTCCCGGTTCAATGTCTGAAAATCTAATAATCTGAAGATCTGAAAATCCTGATTAATCAATTCCGTTGTCATTGTTGTCGTAGTTGTCGTAGTTGTCGATTCTTATTTCAAAGAAAACTTGACAACCTGACAACGCGAACGCGGTGAGTGGACAACCTTCCTGTCCGTTGTTGTTATCGTTGTCCCGTTGTCACCCTGAGCGGAGTCGAAGGGTGGTTTCTGCGGTTAAAACAACTAAACACAGAGTTCACGGAGTTCTCACAGAGGGCCACGGAGGCATTAATCACTAATAAATAATCATTAATCAATTCCTCTTGTCTTCGTTCTTCCTTTGAGCCTCTCCGGACTTCGGTCTCCGGTCTCCGGACTTTTCTCAATAATCATTAATCAATTTAATCCGTCTCCGGTCTTCATCCCAATTTCCAATGCCTGGTGGTTTATTTTCTATAACTCTTATAATATTTTGTTTTCTTTTCGTCGCCAAACAAGGCGTAAATATTGGCCAAATAACCTGCATATTCTTTCCCGGGCTGCAATTTCCAAAGTTTATCCAGGTACGGAAGTGCTTTCCTGAAATCCGCAGTTACAATATCGAGTTCCTTTAAAAGAATACTGTAATTCTTGCGGGTTTTCTTCTTGTTGTATTTATCCATTTCGCTTTTGTAGCGATTTTGACCTGCCCAGTAATGTTTTTTCGCAAGCCATTCCAGGCCATTTATATTTTCAGGATTTATTTTTAGAAGAACCAATGCTGTTGAATCGCAGGTAGCATGGTTTTCCAGTACTTCATTTACTTTAAGATATGTATTCAGCAATGCTTCAGAATTTTTACTTGTTGCATCCATTTTGCTCCACATTCCAAGGGCCAGCTTATCTGAATCGATTTCGCTGTAAATGGAAAATAAGCGGGTATTTACTGAAGTATTGGAAGTGCCGAATTTTTCCAAATAAGTCTCTAAAGCCGAAAGCTCTTTGGAAAGATTATCCTCTGAATTGTATATTTCGCCAAGTGTTTGATACATTTCGGCATCGGCATAATCCTTATACCTTGCCTGATCAAACCAGCTTTTGGCCTTGCTCAATTCCCCTGCTTTAAAGGCTGATTTAGCAGCATTTGCAAAATCAGCACCTGCAGTTTCCTCCACCGCTACCTGGTTAAAATATTGTTCCCAGGCATTTGTTGCCCGAATAAAATCGCCCGATGCTTCAAAACCTGCTGCATTGTCCTTTAATGCCGTAAAAACTTTTGGTCCGCCACAGCCTGTCAATAACAGGATAACAACTCCAACCCACAAAATTCTTTTCAAACTCATTGTTTTAAAATTTCAAAGCGCCAAAGCTAAAAAAATATTTCAGAATGGCCTTCCCTGACAAGCAATAGCACATATTTATTATCTAGTTTTTGGTTTAAAATCCTGCAATTTATTTTATAGAACAAAGAGCAAAGAGCAAAGAGCAAAGAGCAAAGAATAAAGAAGCAAGTGATCAGTATACAGGATATCTGGATTTTCGGATATTCGGATTGCTGGACTTCTGAATATCAGAATGTCAGAATGTTAGAATATCAGAATTTATTGACCAAGCCATTAATCACTAATCAATAATCATTAATCATTTTCTTTTGTCTTCGGACTTCGGTCTTAGTATTTCTATCTCCTGCTAAAGGGTTTCACTTCAAATGCTTTACTTTCTTCAAAACCCTTTCCTGTAATATGCAGCGTATAGGTTCCTTTTTCAGCCAGTTCTCCATCGGTTTTGTATAAATCCCACACAACTTTATTTAGTCCTTTGGCCGCCTCTGCTTTTTCGTTAAAAACGAGGGTGTCTTGAGCATTCCTTATTTCTATCTTGACTTTAGCGGCTCGTTTTAAATAATAGGGTGCATTTAATTTTTTAACTGTACGTCTGTAATATTGCTTGTTATAGGGTAAGCCGGCAGCAGAAATATCAAAAATCCCGGCAATTGCTTCACTGTTTTCTACCCTGACCAGCTCACGCAACATTTGCACATCCAAAGCCCACATTCCGCGTCCGTGTGTAGCGATGACTGCAATATCATCACGTGGATGTATGTTTATGTCATGTACATAGGTTGTTGGCAAATTACCTACTAATGCTTGCCAGTTTTGGCCCCGGTTCATCGATACAAACACGCCATAATCGGTTCCCACATAAAGTATTTGCTCATCTTTTGGATCTTCACGAATTACATTAACCGGACCATAGGGAATGTTGCTTTTAATGCTTTCCCAGGTCTGTCCGTAATCTTCCGATTTCCAGATATAGGCTGCAAAATCGTCGTCGCGTTTGCCATTCTGTGTCATATATACACGTCCCTCAGCCACGCGTGAGGCTTCCATATGCGAAACCCATTTCCCGTATGGCAGTCCATCCCCAATTTCTTGCCAGTGGCCCCCGCTGTTTTTGGTCATCCAAACACGTCCATCGTCTGTTCCGGCATAAAGTACACCAAATTTCTTTGGCGATTCGCTTAAGGTAAAAATAGTTTGGTAAGGAATATCACCCTTTTTGTCGGGATGATTGTAGGTTAAATCCGGACTAATTTTCTCCCAACTTTCACCTTCATTAAACGAACGGTGTACAAATTGAGTTCCGTGATAAATAATGCCTGGGTTATGAGGTGAGAGGATAAAGGGCGCCAGCCATTGACCACGTAATTTGTCAACACCTTCCGGAACCGGAGGCATGATATTTTCACTTTTGTTCCGTGAGATATCGGTTTTCGAAATGGTACCATAAAATCCTGCGGAATAAACCTTATTGGGATCTCTCGGATCGATGTGATGATTGCTTCCCTCTCCTCCGGGTGCACTTTCAAATTCAACCGCTGGAATGTTTTCACGTCCACGACTTAAATCAACTTCACCCCGGTAACTAAAGTGATCCTGAATGGATCCGTAAACACGAAAAGGCTTTGCCATATCCATGCCCACATTGTAAAATTGCACCAGGGGTAATTCATCGTAGAAGGTGCGAAAATTTTCACCATCATAGGAAATGGCAATACCACCGTCGTTTACGTTAACCAGATAGTTGGTATTTTCCGGATCAATCCATAAGCCGTGATGGTCCATGTGCATCCCGTCGAGTGTCCTGAACGATTTACCACCGTCTTCCGATACATTTAAAAACAATCCCAATGTATACACCTTATCCGGATTTACAGGATCAACTCTCACCTGTCCAAAAACCCATCCGTATGTCCCCGACATGCGCTCCATATATGTATTCTGTTCGCTCACCTGGCGCCAGTATTCGCCCCCGTCATCCGATCGGTAAACCGTTGCACCTTTTATTCGTCCGCTACTTGGTCTGCCATAGGCATCGGTAGCTTCATTCAGATCATTGTCTTCTTCCAGCTTTTCGTAATTGTCGATAAAAGCATATATGGTGTTGGGCTGAGCTTTGCATAAATCAATGCCAATGCGTCCACGGTATTGTGGTGCAGGTAAGCCATTGTCGACGTTTTCCCAGTTTGCACCCCCATCGGTGGTTTTAAAAATACTGGTTTTGGTATAAGAAGGTTCGGTACGCGGATCGTTCCATTTTTTTCGTATGCGTTGCCAGGTGGTGGCATAAATTATATCCGGATTTTCAGGATTTATGACCAAATCGTAGGCCCCGGTCATTTCATCAAGATATAAAATCTTTTCCCATGACTTACCTCCATCGTTTGTTTTGTAAACACCTCGTTCTTCGTCATTGGTCCATTCATTACCTCCTGCTGCCACATAAACCACCTTCGGATTTTTGGGATGTACTACGATTCGCGAAATTGTGTTGGTGTTAACAAGGCCTTTGTGTTCCCAGGTTTCACCAGCATCGTTAGAGACATAAATTCCTGCCCCTGCATTTGAACTTCTGAAAATATTACATTCGCCTGTTCCTGCCCAAATCGTATTCTGATCTTGCGGATCCAGAGCCAAATCTCCAAAAGCCGTGGACATGCCGTGTTCGAAAACGGGTTTCCATGTAATTCCTTCGTTTTGGGTTTTCCAAACGCCTCCCGATGCACCTGCAACATAAATGGTATAGTGCTTCCCTTTTGGTGTCACCACTTCCACGTCAGTCATTCTGCCACTTATATTTGTCGGGCCGATAAATTGCCAGGGAATTTGATTAAATACTGATTTCTCTTTAAGTTTCAGATAGTCCTCGTACCATTGTAAACGCTGTTTTTCCGGCGTTTTCTGAATGGTTTCCTGCGCCATTACTAAATTTGCACTTAGTACTAATACGAGATAAAATGAAAGTATTCGATAAAACATAAAATTTGGTTTTTATTGACTCGATAACGACATTTGTTAAATCTATTCATAAAAATAGGAATTAATCATTTGCTTCAAACCAGAAATTGACAAAACTGGTTGTATTTAA
The DNA here is from genome assembly GCA_041546215.1 of Draconibacterium sp. Lineage (GTDB taxonomy): Bacteria > Bacteroidota > Bacteroidia > Bacteroidales > Prolixibacteraceae > Draconibacterium. The sequence continues at coordinate 5,347 of JBFEWU010000234.1, forward strand.
GTAAGAAATAGTTCGAAATATGACATAAGGCAGCTATTTGCTCGGCATGGATATAAACACAATATATTTAGCAGGAATACGCATTGATGAACCCGTAGTGACCATTACTGATTTACTGGTATCGGCATTGTGTTTTATTTTTGCCTTTAAATTGCATAAGTCCGGTAAAAGAGAACGGGTATTTCTTTTTTTTAAGATCTATTTTTTTGTGATGGGGATTGCTACAGCGTTGGGTGGAATAATAGGACATGCCTTTTTATATCATTTTTCGTTTTTTTGGAAATTACCCGGATGGATCACCAGTATGATTTCGATAATGTTTGTTGAGCGGGCAACTATTGAACATACACGTATTCGACTAAAACCCATACTGGTAAAAGCGCTGGGCATATTAAACATTATCGAGTTCCTTACCTTTTTAACACTGACGATTTATACCTTAAATTTCTTCTTCGTTGAATTTCATTCGGGGTACGGATTAATGTTCGTGGTTTTATCACTCGAGGGTTTTCTTTTCCTGAAAACCAAAAACGAAGCCAGTAAATTTATGTTGATTGGTGTCGCCTTCGCGGCTGCGGCTGCTCTGTTTTTCATGAATAAAATATCCTTTCATCAATGGTTCAATTATCTCTCAATCAGTCATGTTTTGATGGCCGTTGCAGCTTGCTTTTTTTACATGGGAGCCATTAGAATAAAGATGGATGGAGATAAAATTGATTAATGATAAATCAGGATTTTCAGATATTCAGATTATTGGATTTTCAGATATTGAACTCGGAACATTCGAATAGTCTAACATTCTAATATTCGGCTAATCCAGCAATCCGAATATCCGAAAATCCAGATATCCTGCTTACTGAACACTGATGACTGCTTCTATGTTCTTTGTTCTTTGTTGCAATTTACCTGAAAATACTTCCGTAAATGTATTGGTCCAATGCGCTGAGCCTTATGTATTTTTACTATTTTAGGTATTTATTCGAGCCGGTTAATTTTATTACATCAGAGACCGTATTAATTCCTGCTGTTCCTGGCTGACCACCGCCAATAAATACAGTAAAATCACCACTTTCAATAATCCGTTTATCATCGGCACCGATGATTGAAAACTGACGAGGTTTTAACTCAAATTCCAGAGTTTGGGTTTCGCCTGCTTTTATGAATATTCGCTTAAATCCTTCCAGTTGATGTTTTGGCCGCGGTGTTGAGGCAATATTGTCTTTTAAATAAAGTTGAATGACTTCCTCTCCATCCTTATCTCCCGTGTTGGAAACATCAACGGTAATGCTCACTTTATCTCCAACTTTAGTTTGTTTAACCATTTGCAAATTAGAATATTTGAAACGAGTGTAACTCAAACCAAATCCAAACGGGTATAAAGGCTTTCCCTGAAAATATTTATATGTTCTTCCTTTCATGTTGTAATCTTCAAAAGGCGGTAACTGATCCACCGATTTGTAGTAAGTGACAGGCAATCGTCCGGCCGGATTATAGTCTCCGAATATGACATCGGCTACTGCATTTCCTCCTTCTTGTCCGGGATACCCGGCGGAAAGAATGGCTTCCAGGTTTTCATCGGCCCAATTCACTGCCAGTGCGCTGCCATTTAGCAGAACCAACACAACCGGCTTACCTGTTTTTTTAATGGCCTGCATTAGTTCACGCTGGGTTTTTGGGAGCTTCAGATGAGTACGATCGCCCCCCTCAAAACCATCCACACGAATGGGCATTTCCTCGCCCTCCAAACGTTGCGACAATCCTAGTACCAGTACCACCACGTCAGCTTTATGAGCTGCTTCGATGGCTTCGGCCTGCCTGTTATCATTTGGCGTGGTCCACATTAATTTTGCATCTCCATCACCGTACCAATTCATATATTCGTACACAAATTTGTACTTTTTACCGGCCTCCAGTTCAATGGCCTTTTCATGATGGAATGCATGATGCTCGGAATTGTGTTTTAATATTTGTTTACCTTCCAGCGAAACAGTAAGCGTTGGCATTCCCCAGCAGCCGATGTTATAGGTTCCGCTAACAGGTGCAACGATGTATCCTGTCCAGCGTACACTAAAATCATCATCGTTTAATTCTTCGTTTGGCGCCTCCGATTCCCAATAAAAATTTATCTCCTCATCAATCCTGGTGAAAGCCGGTTTCCCTTCCAACTTTGCATTGTTGAAATATTCTCCAACAACGCCTTGTTCTCCATCTTCAGTTTGTAA
>JBFEWU010000383.1:0-4521 GCA_041546215.1 Draconibacterium sp.
TAATCAATAATAATTAATCAATTTCTTTTGTCTTCGTTCTTCCTTTGAGCTTCGAGCTTTCAGCTTCGAGCTTCTCCGGTCTCCGGACTTCGGTCTTCTCAAAGATGGAATCCTTAATTTGCACTACCGGCACTATGCTAATTTCAACCATTTCTCTCTGCATCCGGTAGCGAGAGGAAGTTAATCTGAGGTATTACTTAAGTAGTATTTAGATGATTTCTATAGATATTAAATTAGATAATTTAGAGGTATTTCCAACCGTCTATGACGGATGTTGTGATGTGAAATCAATGTTAATAGAGGATTTAATAGTGCAAGTAATTGGCAAGCTGTTATTTTTTTGTAATTTTGTTCGTATAGAAACAATTGTGTGATTTTATGAATATTTCGAAACTTACTAAAAAACAAATTGCACAAGCCATAATAACAGAAATTGAAGGATAAGACTTAGGAATAGGTATCGAGACAGGACTTCTGACAGGCTATAAAACACCTGGAAGAATCATTTGGAAGACAAACAATGAAGGATTTTTTCCAGGCTTCAGGAATTCAACAATAGATGGAAATGCCGATCTTTAGGAGATTGAACTTTCTGACAAATTCGAAAGATGGAAAGAAGCAGCATTGAGGAAGTTACTGCTGCTTATGGTGAGGTATTTGTTACCCATCCATTTCCCATTCATATTCCGGAATATATATTAAAAACGTTTGATAAGGTGTTCAGGTGTCGAGATTGAAGGCAAGATCGTCGCTTTTGCATCAGCAGATATGGACGGTAAAAGTGCCGAAATGACAGATTGAGCTACCTTGCCCAATCACCGAGGTCAAGGACTTGCAGTAAGTCTGTTAAGACAAAGGAAACAGGAAATGAAAAATCTGGGAACAATAACTCGATATGAATTGTAAGGTTAAATTCAGCAGGAATGAACAAAACATTTTTAAAACTGAATTACACTTTTTCCGGCACCCTGATAAAGAATACGTACAGTGCTGGAAAAATGGAAAGTATGAATGTTTTTTATAAACCTATTTAATATGAATCAACTGGGAAACAGATGCAGGTTTGCCAATGGCTGCCCAATTTTTAAGGGTGAGTTAAAAGTTAGTCAAATACCATTACCCATACATAGAAATGTATTTTGCAACAGAGGAATGAAAGGGTGGAAGAACTGTGAAAAATTTATTGAATTGGATGAAAAATATCCGGAAAGGAAAAGTTTAAAATGGCAAATAAGAAAACAATAGAATTACAAAATGTTAAAAATCCATTTGAAAAGAAAATTATAACATTTTTAGATAAGAATGGGAAGTGTATATACGGAGAAATTTTCAGAGAACTCAAAATCCCAACGGCAAAAGGTCAGGAGGCCATGTATTCTTTGATAAGTAAGGGATTAGTCCAGCATGTGGATAAGACATCCTTTGTCGAACTAACGGCGAATATCAAATAATGAGCTGGATTGATTTATCCATTTTTTGTATTTACCTGATCGCGATGCTTGGCGTTGGTGTATATTTTCTTGGGAAAAATAAAAATAGTGATGATTACTTTGTTGGCGGGCGTAAACTAAGTAGCCTGCATATTGGTCTCTCAGTGGTTGCGACCGATGTTGGGGGTGGTTTTTCAATCGGCCTCGGTGGTCTGGGATTTACCATGGGACTATCAGGTAGCTGGCTCCTGTTTACTGGTTTGCTAGGGGCATGGCTAAGTGGTATTTTCCTGATTCCAAAAGTAGCCGACCTCGCCAGGAGAAAAGGATTTTTATCTTTTCCTCAATACCTTGGGTATGTTTTTGATAAACGTGTTGCCTTAATAGCTGGAGTAATCTCTGCCATAGGATATTTAGGATTTACAAGTTCTCAGATTCTGGCCGGAGCAAAACTGGCTGCTTCCACTTTTAACGGATTTACCATTGATAATGCGCTGATACTAATGGGAGCCATTGCCATTGTTTATACCGTAATGGGTGGATTGAAGGCAGTTATTTATACCGATACAATTCAATGGATTATACTGATGACAGGATTAATTTTTGTTGGATTGCCTTTCGCTTATTTTAAGATCGGTGGCATGGAGACCATTCGCGCAACACTTGCACCTGAATTTTTGTCCCTTAAGTCGGTTTCGTGGCAGCAAATTGTAAACTGGATGTTTACAATTATCCCTATCTGGTTTATTGGGATGACTTTGTACCAACGAATTTATGCATCAAAGGATTCTCGTACTGCACAAAAGGGGTGGTTTATTGCCGGACTCTTTGAATATCCGTTAATGGCTTTCGTTGGTGTTCTTTTAGGGATGTTTGCCCGTGTTGCCATGGAAAATCAACTTTTACCGGGTTATAATGCATTAAATATGGATGCGGAAATGGGATTGCCGGTTCTTTTGAAAACGATTCTTCCGGTTGGTTTCCTGGGAATTGTACTATCCGCCTATTTTTCAGCAATTATGTCAACAGCTGATAGCTGTTTAATGGCATCTTCGGGCAATATTTTAACAGATGTTCTTCGAAAACACAATTCAAGACACAGCTTACGGTTTTCGCAACTTTTGACACTGATAGTAGGAATAATAGCCCTTTTGCTGGCTCTCCGAATGTCGAGCGTTTTGGATTTAATGTTACATTCATATTCCTTTATGGTTTCGGGAATGATTATTCCGGTTTTAGCAGCCCTGTTCACTAAAAGACCAAACTCGTTAGCGGCATTGGTTTCAATGATAACAGGAGGAGTAGTAACCTTGATTCTCATACTGTCAAATAAGAATTTACTGTTAGGATTAGACGCAAATATCTTTGGAATAAGCAGTTCCCTGTTTATTTATATATCAGTCGCTTGGTTATTCAGAAATCGCCAAAGACACATTAAAAACAGTAAATAAGCTGTTTCAGTACTTTATTTTTTACTTACTTGCCACTTGTCTAAAGAATAACATCTATTTTTAGGATTAAATTTAGAGATGGCAGGCATGACTTTCAAAAAATTAGATTTCGAAGATTTGAGCCAGTTAATAGTTGGTGCTTCGGTGCTGAGTGTTCCCATTGCCTTTACCGAGGAAGCCTGGAATTTAAGCCGGACAATCCCCGTTTTCAATTTAGGAATCATCGTTTTTTTGACGCTTCTTTTTATTGGAATGTATGCCTTTAAAGGAATTTTTCAAGGACAGATTAAAAATCGGAAAGGGACTTTTATTAAGCGGGTTATAATTGACTATGCCGTTACTTTGGTTGTGGTAATCGTAGTACTATTTGCCCTCAACAAGTTTCCAATACAAAGTGAACCGCTTATTGCCTTAAAACGAACCATAATCATTTCATTCCCAGCATCAATGGGGGCAATTGTTGTTGATAGTTTTGATAAAGAATAGAGAAGAATCAAGAGCAAAGAACAAAGAACAAAGAGCAAAGACGCTAAGAATTTTTACCGCAGAGGCGCAAAGACGCAAAGTTTAATTCTCTCTCTTCTCCGGTCTGCGTTCTTCCTTTGAGCTTTGAGCTTTCAGCTTTGAGCTTCTTCCGACTTCGGCATCCGCGTCTTCTCTGTGTTCTCTGCGGTTAAAAAAACCAAACACAGAGGTTCACGAAGTAGTCACAAAGGGCCACGGAGCCATTAATCAGTAATCAATAATCATTAATCAATTTCTTTTGTCTTCGTTCTTCCTTTGAGCTTCGAGCTTTCAGCTTTGAGCTTCTTCGGTCTTCCGACTTCGGACTTCGGTCTTTTCTGGTGTCGTTGTTGTCTGAATATCCAAAAATCCAAAAATCCGAAAATCCTGCCAAATCAATTCCTCTGATTGCCAGTGGAATAGGAGAAAATGATGAATGGAAGCTAAAATTGTACTGAAAAATGTAGAATAGATGAAGGGACTTTTATAAATTTAAAAGCAGGCAGGCTTGTTTCCTGGATACTATTTCGTATTTTAAATGTTCATTACAAATGTTTGATAAAATGGATTGGATTGATAGATTAAAGGCCATTATGAAAGACAAAGGTGTAAATCCTGAGCAGCTAAAAACAAAAATTGCACTTAATGGTCATTCACTTGAACGAAACACGATTGACGATATCTTAAACGGAAAAAACAGCCCCAGAGTAGAAAACCTTGAGATAATAGCCAATGCCCTGGAAGTTGATTTGTGGAAGATATTTTCAAGCGAGCCAGAAGAGGATGGCATTAGTGGATTTATTGAAACAGATGATACGATTTACCGAATACATACCTTAAAAGAATTAAAACAACTCGTAAAGATCATTGAGAAGCGATTCAATGCTTCAAAACCTAAAACGAATTCAGAATCTTCAGAACAAAGAACATTGTATGGTGCCGGCATGCAGGATTATGCTTTACGAGGTGGCACACGCAGGGATACGCTAAAATTATCACGACATATTTTCAAAAAATATAACATCACGATTTGCGATAAAAAAGAATTTATTGAAACTCCGAACGAACTTGGCAGAGATGTTAAAATATGGGTCTTTCAATCGAAGGATGATGAAAAATCAGCACAAACCCTTCAA
>JBFEWU010000274.1:0-6335 GCA_041546215.1 Draconibacterium sp.
TCAGGGATGTACCTGCTACATGGGACGAGAGCAGAGTGCTAAACGGAGTACCAGGAGAATATGTTACTATTGTTCGAAGAAATGGGGATGAATGGTACCTGGGAAGCATGACCAACTGGACTCCTCGTGAATTAGATTTCTCGCTAGATTTTCTTTCTGATGGTATCTACGAAGCCGAAATATACATGGATGCGCCAGACGCTGGTATGTATCCCAAAAACAATATCATTAAAAGAGTTATGGTGAATAACAAACAACATTTAGAGTTAAGCCTTGCGTCAGCCGGTGGCTGTGCAATCAAATTCAAACCGGTAAGTCCCGAGGAATAACGGTTACGTTTTAATTTTATTAAATAAAACTATGTTAGATAAAATTGAAGTAAACAAAGTTTTGATTGGTATTTTAATCTTTTCTACCTTAAGTAATGCGAATGCTCAGGTTGATCCAGGCGTACCCTTCGATTTGCAAGGATATATCAACCAGAAAATAAATACAGGTGAGACTAATATTGTTGTTCCTGCAGGGAGGTATCGGGTATCGCCAAATGGTAATTACCATTTACGCTTTGACGATTTAAATAACATTACCATCAATGCGGATAGTGTTGAAATGATTTGCACTGAAACGGTTCAAGCCATTCAAATTAATAACTGTACCAATTTTAAGCTCAAGGGAATAACAATTGATTATGATCCTTTGCCTTTTACCCAGGCAAGGATTGTGGAAATGTCATCTGACAAAAACACTCTTACCGCTGATTTTATTGAAGGATATTCTACAACAGTAAAAGGAGACAAGCTTGAGATTTATGATTCTGAAACCGGCGAATTATCGACAACAACTTATTATGGAACAACCTATCAGGTTGATTATCAACAAAGAAAAATTGTTTTACAAAAGCGTTCAAATTATAACGTCGCAAATTCACATGAAAAAATTGGCGATATAGCAGTTCTTGGGTCTCAGAAGAATAAACACATCCCACATGGTATAGTACCGAATGAGTGTAGCGGATTGGTTCTGGAAGATGTAACACTTTATGCAGGAACGACTTTCGGTTTTTTTGAACAAAATTGCAGCGGTTCAAACTATGTCAACTGTAAAGTTGATCGCCGCCCCCTTGAAAACGAAATTGTTGAAAGGGACGTGCGCCGCATGCGAAGTATTAATGCCGATGGATTTCATTCCAAATATGCAACTGTGGGACCTAAATATTTTGGTTGTCTTGCGCGTTATAACGGGGATGATGGTATTGCAATAAACGGACATTATCATGTTATTGCTGCTACTGATGGAAACAAACTCACTGTTCTTCCAAAAGGAGGTAATGACCTGAATTTGAGTGTTGGCGATACCGCAGAACTGGTATCTTATACGGGAGAAAGAATCGAAGATGCAGTAATAAGCGCGATCTCCACAGGACCTGCACCATCCAGTTCAGTAAAGGTCTTTCTTCAAAATCAAACGTTTCATGGTGCAGCCGATAACACTTATCAGGCAATTAATGTGTATTACGTTACATTAAATCGAACAGTTGACTTGCCAATGGGTAGTTTAATTGCATCGGCAAACAAAATTGGGAATGGCTTTGAGGTAAGAAATTGTACAATGGGGCCAAATCGAAGCAGGGGTATCATTATAAAGGCCAGCAACGGAGTTATACAAGACAACAATTTAGGAGGTAACTGGGGGCAGGCCATAAAACTTGCACCTGAGTATTCATGGCTCGAAGCCGGAAGTGGCAGCAATATAACAATATCTGGTAATTCTATTACAGAATGTCACGATGCTGCAATAGCAGTATATGCGTACGGCGGCAACGGAGAAACTGCACCTGCAGGGGCTCACAAAAATATTTCAATAACCGGGAACTTCATCAGCGGATCATCTAACCCTGCTATTGCTGTAACTTCAACCAGTAAACTTGTGCTTAAGAATAATACAATTGAATCACCAGATAATGATTTATTGGTGCCTTGGATAATGAATAATTTCGGTAGAAATGAAGATCCTGCTCGTGAAATCTACCTTGAGAATGTAGAAGATGAGGTAGTAGGTATTGAAGATAAGGAAACAGTTCAAGTCTTTGGAATGAAAGTCAATATGAATCCATTTTCAGAACAATTGGTTTTAAAGTTTACAAAGCCGGTTGATGTACCGTTCTCGATTTATGATATGCTGGGCAGGAAAGTATTTTCTTCAACAACAGGAATGACGATTAATATAAACACTTCTGATTGGAATAAGGGGCTTTATATTTTGGCAATTGAAGGAGAGATACCTGTTAAACTCCTTAAAAATTAAGTTACTGTTTGAGTGGTTTTGGAAACGACTTGTAATTACTGTGCATGCGTTTTATTTAGATGAATTTAATTTAAAATAATTAGATATGAATATTCGACTGATAGCATTATTAATTTTATCAATTATTCTTTTTTCATGTAAAAATAATACAGATTTTTTTGAAGATTTTAACAATTACAATGACAGAATCTGGGTTAATGAAAAATTATGGCCGATTCCACTTGAAGACTGGCAAATTAACGATGGAAGGGTAGAATGCACAGGCGAAACTGGAAATATGAAATTGAATCTTTTAACTCAATTAATTGAAGGTGATGGTAAATTCAGTCTGTCTGTTGAAATGGGTTTAATAAACAATTTTAATACCCATGGGGATGCCGGTTTGCGATTAGCGGTTCAGGATGATACGGATAATGACATTCGATCATTATGCTACTTTGGTAGAGGAATCGACATTGGAGTTAACACTGAAGGTTTTCTGTTTTTAGGACCTGACAAAGTTGATTTACCTGAAAATTTTGATTTTACAAGGTTTACTCTTATGGTTGATGGCTCTTCAATGAATGGGAACAATTCATTAAAAGTAATTTGTGAAGATGACAATAATGAGGCGGCTGAAATTACAAAAACAGATATTAAGAATTTGGATGGAATGATAGCCTTTGTGCAAAACTTTGCCAGAAGAGGAAATTTTAAGAATGGTCCAAAATTCTTTATTGATAATATCTCCTTATCAGGATCGAATGTTATAAATCATCCTGAGAACAGTTTTGGTCCTGTTTTATTTGCAATGTACACCCTTAGTGAAGGAAATTTGAAGTTGACTGCACAAATGCCACCACTTGGTGAAAATGATAATAAAACAGTAGCCATGCAGATCAACAAAGAAGGGAAGTGGGAAACCATTCAGGAAGTTGAAATTGAGGATAAGGCCAGAATTGCCCCGTTTTCAGTAAAAGACTGGGATGCAAATGAACAGGTCGATTACCGGATTTTGTATTCCGAAACGTATATCGACGGATCCGAAACGCCATTTTATTTCAACGGACAGATTCGCAAAGAGCCTGATAGCAATAATTTAAGTGTTGGCGGATTAACCTGTCAGTTTCATACAGGATTTCCTTATCGACCACTAACAGAGAATCTGGCCAAAAGCAACCCTGATTTACTATACTTTTCCGGCGATCAGATTTATGAGGCGAATGGAGGTTATGGGATAGTGCGTAGTCCTGCAGACCGTGCCATCACCAACTACCTTGGCAAATGGTATATGTTTGGCTGGGCCTTTGGCGATGTTATGAAAGACCGTCCAACAGTGTGTATCCCCGATGACCATGAGGTATATCAGGGAAACCTCTGGGGTGCGGGAGGAAAAACAATTTCTCAGGAGAAATGGGCTTCCAATCCGGATTGTCAATCCGGATTTGTACAACCAATTGATATGGTAAATGTAGTAATGCGTACAAATTGTTCGCATTTGCCCGATCCGTATGATCCGACACCTATGGATAATGATATTAAGGTTTACTACACCGATATAGAATATGGAGGAGTTGATTTTGCGCTGGTAGGTGATCGCATTTTCAAATCGGGTCCCGATGAAGTTTCCTGGTGGGATGGAAGAAAGGACCATTTAAAAACACCTGTTAAGGATGTTTCCAAATTAGACAAACCCGGTTTGAAATTTTTAGGCGACAGGCAAATGCAATTTTTGGATGAGTGGGCAAAGGATTGGGATGGAAAGCAGATCAAAGTGCTGCTAAGTCAAACCCCTTTTACTTATACAACAACACATCATGGTCCAAACAGAATGCTGTTATACGGAGATCTTGATTCAGGAGGATGGCCGAAAAGCGGAAGGGACAATGCTATAGCCTTAATGAACAAATGCAAAGCTTTTCATATCACCGGTGATCAGCATCTTACATCAATGGTACAATACGGACTTGATAATTATCGAGATGCAGGATGGATTTTTTGCACTCCTGCTATATCTGTAGGATATCCCAGAAGATTTTTCCCCGATCAATTGGGTTGGGATATAAAGAACAGACCTGATCATGGTAATCCTAATACAGGCGAATTTACAGATGGCTTTGGTAATAAAAATTTTGTTTATGCTGTTGGTAATCCGGATGATCAGGATAAGCATCAAAATAGGTATCAACAAGCTGAATTAAAAGCCTCGGGTTATGGAATGATCTATTTTAATAAAGAAGATCGGGAAGTAACCTGCGAGTCCATTCGTTTCCTGGGAGATGTGGATGACATTGCCAATGCTCAATTCCCCGGCTGGCCGGTTACAATCGATTTGGACAAGTCTGTTGTAAAGAAATAAAGGATACATAAAATCCAATATAAGAATATGAAAACAAGAATAATTACGAAAGAGCTTATGGTTGTCACTTTAATCCTGTTCACCATGTTAAAATTACAAGCCCAGATAAATCCAGATGTCGATTTTGATCTCCAGGGATTTATCGATCGGGAAATAAGTTCAGGAGAAACAAATATTACCATTCAACCCGGGCAATACAGAGTAAAACCAATCAATGGAGTACACTTAAGCTTCAAAAACCTTAGAGGAATCACGATTAATGCCATGGGGGTTGAACTGATTTGTACGGAAACAACGAGAGCTATCACGATTGATAACTGCCAGAATTTAATCATTAAAGGTTTAACCATTGACTATGATCCCCTTCCCTTCACTCAAGGACGGATTGTAAGCATGTCGGAAGATAAAATGACACATATAATCAAACTTTTTGATGGTTATCCTTCAGATGGAATTATTACCTGCAAAAAATATGAAATATTTAAGCCCGATACGCATACATTGAGATTTGGCAGTTACTACAACGGCAAAATAGAAAAACTTCCTTCGGGAAAACTAAAATACACTAAAGCAGAACGTTATGCCATAACTCCAGCCCCCGAAAAAGTTGGTGATCTTATTGCTACCGGATTTGATAGTTATTCAGAAGAGCGTCTCAGCCATGCAATTTATACTCAAAATTCAACAAATACTGTTTTTGATTCTGTTACTCTCTTTGGGGCTAATGTTTTTGGGTTTTTTGAAACAGAATGTAACGGAAATATATATAGAAAATGTGTTGTAGACCGTCGTCCTCTCTCAACGGATATAAAAAAGCGCGCTTATATGCGAATAAGGTCTTTGAATGCTGATGCGTTTCACAGTAAGCATGCAGAAGTTGGACCCGCTTACCTCAATTGCACAGCACGGTTTCAAGGAGATGATTGTTTTGCCGTTAACGGAGATTTTCATATGGTTATGTATTCGAATGGGAGCCTGATCCGCGTTTTGGCAAAAAGAGACCTGGATATCTGGCAAGGGGATAGTATTCAAATAGTAAATAATCACGGATTCAGATTGCCTGATGCCTTTGTAAAATCAGTGCGGGAAATTGGATCACCAACAAGTGAAGAACGAAAAAAAATTGAAAATCTTCAAATGCACGAACCATTCAAAAATAATGATAATTTTTTTAGCAAGGCTTATGAAATAGAGTTGAACGATACTATTTCCCTGGAATTTGCTTCTGCTATATGCTCTGCAAATCGCATTGGCAATGGGTTTCGTGTTATTGATTGTAATTTGGGTTTTAATCGTTCAAGAGGAATTCTGGTTAAAGCAGGCAATGGACTTATTCAGGGAAATCATATTGATAATTGCTGGATGGAGTCGATTAAAGTAACACCTGAATTTTGGTGGATGGAGGCAGGTTGCAGTAAAAACATAACTATTAAAGATAATAAAATTAGAAATTCGGGGGGAAATGCTATAAGTGTGGTTTCAAAAAACCGGGATGGCGTTATTTCTCCTTCAGGGATCCATCAAAATATATTCATCACAGGCAATAGCATTCGTAATTCAACAAGTCCTCAAATTCTGGTAACTTCAACCAATGGTTTATTTATGACTGAAAATAAAATTATTGTAGAATCAGAGAAGGATGTGAAGTATGCTATTCAGTTAAAAGAATGCATAAATACCGAGATGGCCGGGA
>JBFEWU010000412.1:0-3966 GCA_041546215.1 Draconibacterium sp.
ATATAGTATTCATCCCAACCACAAGTCGCTGAGTTTAAAACAGGTAATTTCGGCCATTGAAGGCAACGAACTTTTCGAAGGTTGTGGGTTTGGCTTAAAGGCCTGCGACGAAAATAATCCCTGTCCGCTGCATAATTCCTATGCGCCCATACGTGATGCCATTAATAAGCTGGTTGAAGGAGAGACCATACAAAATCTGGCCGGAACGGGAAAGGGAGATATTATTTATTCGCTGAACCGCATTCGGCAATAAACATTCAATGCCGGAATAAAAGCAAGGGAGATTAGAAAACCCGGAATTTTCTTTGAATTGAAATTCCGGGTTTTTTGAAAGTACATATTTACTTTTTACCTATGATCCGATCCGGGTTGTCACGTGTACTTCTTTTTCCCATCATGTGCTGAACACCCAATTTGACTCTGGCCTTTATGATATAGGGGAGAGTCACCAGATCTTATTTTTTAGCCATTCCTGTGGGGAAGGAAGGATTCAAATCCATCATATAAGTGGTGTGATCCAGTGCATTGGCAGGAATCATCCCCACAAGTGGTTTTATTGCAAAGGGTTCCTCACTATTATCGGGGTAAGGCTCAACCGAAATAACGGCGTGGCCACCCGATATATCGGTTGGGAAAGACAAACCTGCAGGTGCGTTCATCAGGTAATCTTCCCCGGGGAAAGGAGGCCCCGGATACTCCATACTACTGTATCCGTCAAATTTGTCAACCATTCCCGAAGTAGCCATAAATTTTCCCGAAGTTACAGGTACACCGTCAATAACTGTCCAGCCTTCATAGATCCAGCCATCGGGAAGCGTTGGTAAATCCAATCCAACCATGGGACTTCCGCTCTCAAGGCTCAAGAACCAGATGCCGCTTTTTTCGTTGGTATTGGGGCCATTTGTTGGCGTGGCCAGAATATATTTACCCATTGCTGAAGCAAAATCGGTACCCAGGGCATGAACATGGTTTATACTAAGATCTGCCATTCCGTTTTCAAACATACCGGCCAGAATTTTTGTGGAACTCGGGCCCGCATCATTGTCAGGCTGAGGCTCGATACTTAAAACAAACATGCTTGCATTTTCAACATCGTCTTCTTTTACATTAAAAATGCGTGGAGACATTTGTCCCGAAGGTGTAATATTAAATTTTCCGGTACTTACCGGCATGCCGTCAACGATCAGCCATCCTTCGTACCTAAAATCCGGTCCCAGGGGAGAAAGCCCGTCGAAACTCAGATCCAGCTTTGATTTTGCCGATTTCTCAACTACACCGGAATCATCCATTTCTTTTTCACATGCTGCAAATGCAAGTGCTGCCACTAAAACAAAAACTAATTTTTTCATGATTTTTCAATTTAAGTTAATACTGCTTTTTGTTCCCTGTAAAGGTCCGGAAAGCGTATCACAAAAAAATCACGAAAGAGTAACGTTTATATGGTTAAAGGGGAGCCGTTCTCCAGAACAGCTCCCCTTTAAATTGCCGCGTATAGCGGAAGGGTAAATTCAAAGCGTGTTCCCCGGTTTATTTTGCTGTAAACTTCAATGCTTGTCTTATGCAGGTCGAGAATCTTTTTCACAATGGCTAAACCAAGTCCGGTGCTATTGGCACTTTTTGCTTTACTGCCTTTGTAATAACGTGTAAAAATATAGGGAAGGTCATCTTCTGCGATTCCTTTTCCCGTATCCGAAATTTTAACCAGAACACCATCATTTTTTAATTCCAGTTCGATGGTCACCACGTCGTTGGCCGAACAATATTTTATGGCATTATCCAGGATATTCTGAAACACCCGGTCGGTCATTTGAATATCGGCATAAACCAGTGGTAAGCTTTTTGAATATATGGTATTAATGCTAATGTTTTTTTGTTTGGCAACGATTTGAAATTTATCAGCAACGTCTTGCACAAGTTCGGCAACCTGGACCGGTTCGGGTTGAATCATCTGGGGATTTGATTCAAGCTTTGAGAGTTCAAATAAATCGTTTACCAGTTTACTTAGGTTTTCCGAATTCTGCAGGATGATCTCAAGGTATTTTTTACGTTCCTCTTCCGAAATGCTTTCCTCTTTCAGCAAAATGGTTTCTGTAAATCCCTGGATGGATGCTATGGGACTGCGCAAGTCGTGTGAGACGTTGGCAATCAGTTCTTTCCGTAATTCTTCAACGCTTTTTAGCTGAATGATATTCTGCTCAATGGTTTTGGCCATGCTGTTAAAAGTGTTGGCCACATTTGCCAGTTCGCCACCTGTATTCAGCTGGATTCGAACCGAGTGGTTTCCTTCTTTAAAACTCTGCACTGCAGTTATGATCTTATTGAGATTTCGCGTAATAATCCAAATGGACAGGAGGCCTAAAATGGAGGTTAACAAGAGGGCGATTAACAGGCTCCTCACCCCCAGCTTCAAAATAAAACTGTTTTCAAGGGCGGTCATGGTGGAGGTATACTGTGTGCTGGCGAGGATAATGTACATGTAGCCTTTTAGTTTTCCTTCTTCAACAATCTCGGCAGCTGAAAATATTTTTGGTGAATCAGGATTTCGGGGATCGTCACCAATAATGGTCTGGTGGTTCGATCGTGCCAAAAACTGTTTGATGGGCTCCAGGGAAACCGATTCGGTTTTCACATCCTTGCCCGGTACCACAAAAGTTAAAATTTTTCCTTCCGGATCAAGCAGGTATACTTCAATGCTGGGATTTACGGCCATCATAGAGTGCATTAAAACATGTATGGCCTGTTCGTTTATGGAATCGGCCACAAAAACGGGTGAGACTTCTTTTATCGCACCTGCAGCGATTTCGCCATTAATTTTTTGCTGTGCCTCCTGGTTATACTTTTCCGAAAACTTCACGGAAATAAAGATGAAAATAGCGGTCAATAATACGGTAAACACCAGGAAAATACCGGATATTTTCCAGTACAGGCTATTGAATATTTTACTTTTTGCAGTCATAATTTTAAAGTTCATCGTTGAATTTATAACCCACACCCCAGCTGGTTAGAATGTATTTCGGATGGTTAATATCGGGTTCAATTTTTGCCCTTAAGCGGTTGATATGCGAGTTTACAGTATGCTCGTAACCGTTAAAATTATACCCCCATATTTTGTCCAGCAGGTCGTTTCTACTGTAAACTCTCCCCGGTTTTTGGGCAAGCAGCACCAGCAAATCAAATTCCTTTGGCGTTAGATCCAGTTTTTTATCGTTCAAATGTACTTTGCGTTTGAGCTGATCAATGACCATATTTTCAATATTCAGCTTGTCGCCATGACTACTTCCCAAATCGCCGTTAAGCGTTTTTAGTCTACGGAAAATCGCTTTTACACGGGCAATAAATTCCCGTATACTAAAGGGTTTTGTGAGGTAATCGTCGGCACCGGTTTCCAGTCCCAGCACTTTATCAATTTCTTCCGATTTGGCCGTAAGCATTAAAATGTGTGTACTTACTTTGTCGGCACGCAACAGGCGGCAAACTTCCAGTCCATCCATTCCCGGAAGCATAATGTCGAGTATGATCAGGCTGTAATTTCCCGTGCTGGCTTTTTGATAACCCTCATAACCATCAGCAGATATTTCCACTTCACAGTTCAGGTCTTTTAAATGGATACTCACCAATTCGCCAATGTGCGGATCGTCTTCTATTAGCAATACCTTTTCCATACTACTTAATTATTCGTTTTGCAACAGTAACAACTAAGTATCACAAAAAGGTCACGAAGAAGTTGATTTTCTGTGAAATGGGGTTAAAAACAAAGAGCAAAGAACAAAGAACAAAGAACAAAGACGCTTAGAATTTTTACCGCAGAGGCGCAAAGACGCAAAGTTTATTTCTCTCTTCTCCGGTCTTTTTCCTTTGAGCTTTGAACTTTCCCCGAAGGGATGCCTACGGCGCAGCTTTCAATAATTAAAGGCTAAAGCCTTAGCAGCGGTTGCGAATTTTAGCCACCGGGCTGAAGCCACGGTG
>JBFEWU010000405.1:0-4056 GCA_041546215.1 Draconibacterium sp.
CCTATGACCCGACAGCTTTACCGGCAGGTTTTAGCATGAATGCAGTAAGTGCATTAAATATGGTCAGAACAAGAGCTGGTGTTGGAATGCCTGCTGTAACGGCTGCATCTAAAGACGATTTACGAGCGGCAATTATCAACGAGCGTAGAATTGAACTGGCTTTTGAAGATCACCGTTTCTGGGATATTCGCCGGTTGAAGTTGCATGATGATGGTAACGCAAACAAAGTTACAGAAGACATTTTCGGTATTGAGATCACGAATAACGAAGGAACCTTGACTTACGCCCAAAAACTGGTTGACGACAGGGTATGGAACGATAAAATGAACCTTTATCCTATTCCTTATAATGAGACCAAAATTAATCCGAACCTTACTCAAAATACGGGTTGGTAGGCAGTAAACTTTAAATTTTTGAACCATGCAAAAAAATAAAAATATATTCCTTGCTCTGCTGGCAATTGTACTGTTAGCAGCAGCATGTGTAGATGAGTACAAAATGGGCGAATTTGACGCCAACAGCAGTTTAATGCCCGGAGCCAGAACTGACGGCCCGGTAGCACCATCTGCTATGATGGCTTCGTTCGACGATTATTGCGACAAAGTAGAACTTTCGTGGTTGCCAACCGTGCGCACCACGGCCTATGATGTATACCGGAACGGGGAATTGATCGCACAAGACCTTACCGATACCTCGTATGTGGATATGGATGCACAGACAACCGAGACAGAATATACCGTTTATTCAAAAAATGCTAACGGGAATTCAGAAACAGCTGTAAGTGCCATTGGAAGAATGTCGGCAACACCCCTTGTTCCCGAAAACTTTACTGCAAGCGACGGAGAGTTTGAGGTAAAAGTTGATCTAAGCTGGGATGCAGCAGACTTTGCCAAGCACTACATTGTGAAACGGGGCGACATGGTACTTAGCAATAATGTTTCGGGAACTTCTTTTTCCGATAGCGAAGATGCACCTCAGGAAGACACCGAATACAGTGTGATAGCTGTAGGCGTTTGTGGTGAGTCCGATCCGGCAACAGCCATTGGGAAAGCCGATTCACTGTTAAAATACAGTGTTGTTTTAAATGAAAATTTTGAAGGATTAACCATGGGTGAACTCACTTCCGGGCAATTTGCAGATTTCAAACCCAGATTTAAGTACGAGGATGCACCCAACCCCAACGGAAAAGTCTGGGGGAAGGATGATAATTCAAAATACTTATACCTTGACCTGGTTCCGGAAGGGAAAAGCATTCAGTTACTGTTTCCCGCATTTGAGCTTCTTGTGGGCAAAAATTACAGGATTACCTTCGATATAAAAACATCGCACAATGTTAGTCTGCATATGGGTATCGATAAAAACGAAGATGGTTTCGTAACCAAGGGGGTTGATGATTACTTTATGCCTACTACTGTGAATGCAAAAAATGGCAATGCTGCAGGATTGAACCTGGCTGGTACCGGAGAATGGAAATCTTACTCATTTGATTTCCCTCAAACCGGAACAGCAACGGGAGCAACCGATCCTGATCCGAGTGCACTGGGATGGACCCTGGGAACGATTCAGGCCGGACAGGAAAATCCAATCTTTCAAATTCAGTGTTGGAATGGGAAAGCTGCCATGAACATTGCAATTGATAATGTTAAAATAGAGCTGATAAAATAGTTTAGTTCGATTTATGAATAGAGAATGATAATTGGCACTCCAAGAAATTGGAGTGTCAATTTCTTTTCGATTCATTTTTAGGTTGAAAAGTGGAATTATAATTGTTTTTATCTTTATTCGATTCTTATTCCGGTATTATTTAAATGGTTAATTTCAAGTCGTATGCATAGTAAAAGTGATCATCTGAGCATTCATGTTTCTTTTCCCACAATGTTTATTCTTCTTCTACACCTCGTAATAAGCTGTTCAGCAGGCGAAGAAATAACTTTTGAAAATATACAAAATGGATCGTTAACTTATTATATCGATTCAAATACAGGAAATGATAACAATTCGGGGAAATCGGCCCATGAGGCATTTGCCACATTAAAAAATATTAACGCGCTTGATATGCTTCCGGGAACCAAAATATTACTGAAAAGCGGAACACGATATCAGGGGCCTGTTGTATTTACCGGTCAGGGAACAAGTACAGAACCCATTTTGATTTCGAGCTATGGTGGCCAGATAAAACCGGTATTAGAAGGGAAGGGCATTGAAAAATATGCCCTTAAAATTTACAATTCCAACTACTTGCAAATAAAGAACATTGAAATTACGAATACGGGCGAGAATGCGGAAGCCGGGCGCAGAGGTGTAATTGTTGAGGCCAGCGATTGTATCTTGTCGAAAAACATTATTCTCGACAACCTGTTTATCCACGACGTAAACGGCAGCCTGGTAAAAAAAGATGGAGGTGGTTCAGCCATTTTGTGGCAAAACCATGGAAGCCATTACAAAACCAAATTCGATAGTTTAATCATTCAAAACTGCCATATAAAAAATTGTACACGCAATGCCATCAATTCACGTGGCTACACTAACCGTAACAATTGGCATCCATCAACAAATGTAATTATCCGGAACAATTTAATTGAAGGTGTACCTGGCGATGGCATTGTTCCCATTGGCACCGATGGAGCCTTAATTGAATACAATATTATGCGCGATTGCCCTGATGTAATGCCCGTGGGAGATGCAGCAGCAGGTATCTGGCCATGGAGTTCCGACAATACGTTGATTCAGTTTAACGAAGTGGCGGGCCATAAAGCAAAATGGGATGCCCAGGGCTTTGATTCCGACTGGAACTGCCTGAATACCACCATTCAATACAATTACAGCCACGATAATTACGGTGGATTTCTGTTGGTTTGTAACAACGGGAAAAGCTACAATACAGCAACAAACATTGGCACAAAAAATACAGTTGTTCAATACAACATCAGCGTTAACGATGGTATTCGGCCTTACGAAACGCATCGCAGCTGGTTTTCTCCAATTATGCATATATCAGGACCAGTGGAAAATACTTTGATTCACAGCAACATTTTTATCATTCCCGAAAAACAAAAAGAAGAGATTGACCGTACTGTTGTACAAATGGATAACTGGGGTGGACCCTGGCCCAATAAAACCTTTTTCTATAAAAATATATTCTCGCTCAGCGAAGAAGGTAAAATGGGATATGGCAAAGACAGAGAAACAGTGGCCAAACAAAATAGATTCGAAAATAAACACTTTGGATTGATGGAAGATAGCAGTGCTACTGTCCCTGCCTGGGCGGCGCCACAGGCCAATGCCTTCGATACTGCGTTTAAAACAAAGCTGATTGACGCATTTTTTAAGGATAATCCCGAGATGCAGAATCTTCTTTTCGAACTAAAGAACTAAGTAATGAATACAAGAAGATTAATCCGGAATACGATAAAGCCAGGGAGCAATAAGCAGCTTTGGATTTTTACAAAAACAATTACAACCATAAATTACATACAATGCTTAGAAAGCGTATTTTACAGATAACACAGGCTCTGATACTTGCAGTTATATTCTTATCGTGTTCGCAGGAGCAGGAAAGAATCAGACAGTCGTTTAACGATGACTGGAAATTCAGTAAAGGAGAAACCGGAAAAGAGGCACAGATACAATTTGACGATTCCGGGTGGAGAAAACTTGATCTTCCTCACGACTGGGCCATTGAAGGCCCTTTCGATTCGAGTTACGATACACGTACAGGAGGCCTTCCCATATACGGAACAGCATGGTACCGAAAAGACTTTACCATTGACGCCAAATACACAGGCAACTCGGTTACGGTAGAATTTGATGGGGTAATGAACAATGCCGAAGTATTCCTGAACGGCGAAAAAGTCGGTGAACGCCCCTTTGGCTATATCGGTTTTGAAGTGGATTTAACACCACACCTAAAATTCGGAGAAGAAAATGTTTTGGCCCTTCGTGTTGATCCCAAAGAATTATCGGCACGATGGTATCCGGGTGCAGGTATTTATCGTAATGTTTGGCTTGAAATAAAAAACCCGGTTCACATCGCACATTGGGGAACTTATATAACAA
>JBFEWU010000074.1:0-15574 GCA_041546215.1 Draconibacterium sp.
CAATTGCTTCCAATGCCAATCGCATTCGATACTTATTAATGGTAAAAATCAGTTTAGAAAAATCATAAGTATAAAATTCAGGAGAATCATAATAGGTTGCTCCGTGAATTTTAAACACCTGTGCCAATCCTGCGGCTTCGGTCCAGGTTTCATTATCCAGAAGATGGTCGTTTGCATTTTCCACCAAATCAAATGGTGAAGGAGTCATCCACAAGTTGATTGGTTGATCTTCTGCAAGTTCAACCTCTGTTGTAATTTGCATAACTTCCGACCGAGTACTACCAGCAGAATTATACATCTCTATTGTATAGTTATATGTAGTATTGATATCTAAATCGTAACAGTTCAGGTAAACATTACCGGGCTCTTTGATGGTGCGTGTTTGCGTAATCGTATCCCCGGAATTTATCCACATTTTTAAAGTAGCATCTGCAAAGCTTCCACTTAATGTTGTTTTGAAGGAAGCCCTGTTACAAAACACGACCGATTCTATTTCTCCTAATTCCGGAATTAGGGGCAAACAAGCTGCTGTTGTATCCTGTACAGGCTCCGATACATTGGGATCATCCGAAACGGCTATCCAGTCCAGCCGATAGACGGCATTCTCAATATTATAGCCTTCCCCGCTTTTATACGGGAAATGAATACGGTTAATGTATTTGGTTCCTTTCCATTCGCTGTGTCCTGATAAATCGATGGTATAATTCTTTTGTCCCCTGTACACCTTAAATGTTTTCGTTGCAAGGTTCTGATCGGCATTGTCGGCAAATACAAAGAGGGCATCCACTCCGTTTACAGGTAATTCATCGGCATTGTCCACCGTAAGCGAAAAATGACAATATTTATAGGTATCTGTATTAATGGCATCGGCTGGACCAAACATCCAACCCTGTTGCAGTCCCTCAGGAGTCATCATCTCTATGTGCCCCGAATTTACGAAAGGTGAAGCCATTAGATGAATTGCCCTAATTGACTGTCCATGCACTCTTTCCCCCCAGCCTTGCTGCTTGCAATCGAAAGTCCAGATTTTTTGACTGCCTTCTTCCTCAATTGTCATCGATGATAACATCTCCTTCGTATCTGGGAATACCTTGGCTGATGATGTTAAACATGCGGCAACAACCGATAGGAATATTATAGTCCTTTTCATTTTTGATTTAGCGGAATTTGATAGGAATCGCAAGCTCATTTCTTTACAACTTCTATCATCGTTACTTCTTAAAATAATGGTCGTACCAGTTTTTTTCCCTTTTTACTTTGCCATTATAAATCCCGGGATGATGAAGTCCATCAGCCCAATCCTCCAGTTTCATCTTCATCTTTTTTGCCCGTTCGGGATGATCTGTAATCAGGTTATTGTTTTCGTGCTCATCCGATTCTACATCAAAGAGAAACTCTCTGTTCCCGGCTTTTAGGAATTTCCAGTCGCCCATTCGAATGGCTGACTGATCCCAAAATCGCCAATACAAGGCCTTATGCGGATCACCCTTTTTATCTCCGGTCAGATAGGGAATAATATTCGTTCCATCCCGTTCCATATCCGGTTTCAAACCAGCGAGTGCAACAGAGGTAGCTGCAACATCCAAAGAAGAAACCGGTTTGTCGTAAACAATTCCTTTGGGTAAACCAGCGGGCCATGATACGATAAATGGCACCCGAATACCTCCTTCGGATAACATTCCCTTTTCACCAACATATGGATCATTGAGGGATCCGTCCCAACAACCAATCGCCTGAGGAATGGATTTGTCCTCTTTTTTGATTTTTAGCGGTGCGCCATTATCGCTGATAAAAAAGATAATTGTATTATCTGCTATGTCGTATTTATTTAATGTCTCCTTAACCTTTCCAACACCGTCATCAATGGCCGAAAGCATGGCCAAACAATGTCGTCTGCGTTCAGGCATTTCTCCGGGAAACCGACTAAGATACTTTTCAGTGGCTTCCAATGGAATATGTGGTCCAAAATAGGAGAGGTAAAAGAAAAAAGGCTTATCGTGATTCCGGTCGATAAAAGTAACCGCGGCTTCACTTTGTACATCCAGACGAAATCGTTTGTCTGTGATGTGTTGTTTTTTTATTGTATTGCCCTGCAAGTCATAGTTTACCCAATAGCCAATCATTTCACCCTGAAAACAATCGTCGAAACCCCGTTCGGAAGGCATGTAGGGTAATTTTTTTGAAAACGGAATATCGGCAGGTGCAACTTTCTTTCCTTTCAGTTCGGGCATATTTTCGGCAATCCACTCGTGTTCAATGTGGTTGGGTTCAAGATGCCACTTGCCAGTCATTCCGGTAATGTAACCTGCTTCTTTTAATCGCTGAGGTATTAGCGTTTCCTCCACAGGCAAGGGGATTGTCCCATTTTCATCAAGTCCAAATCGTTGTTGATAGCGTCCTGTTAAAAGGCCTGCCCGCGATGGCGTACATTGAGGTGCAGTTATATACCCCGAGGTCATAAGCACCCCCTCTTTTGCCAAACCATCAAGATGTGGCGTTTTAATATCGTGTACCTGGCCATGTATACCCAGATCGGCAAAACCATGATCGTCGGTAAAAATAACAATGATGTTAGGTAGCTTTTTAGCAGATACAGAATAAGCAATTAACAAAATAAGGATGTGCAATATTGCAGTAGTCAGAGTTTTTAGATACTTAGGTACCATAGTTATCAATTTTAAATCGCCACACCAGGCACTAAATTATTTATTCTGTACCGATACTTACCGGCCCAAACAATCCTGAAGGCTGCAAAGGACTTTCAGCATTATATGGAAGGTGAGGTGCCCATGTTTTTCGTTCCTCTTCGGGAAGTTTCATATCACCAATTATCCTGTTTACCCAGGTATTTACCACTTCAATTTTCAATTGGTTTTCACCTGGCTTCACCTTATCGCTAATATCTAAACGATAAGGTGCTGTCCACACTCCACCGGCGTAATTGCCATTAACGGTAACTTTTGCCATGGCGGTTAGCGCTCCTAAGTCAATAATAATTTTTTCGCTTTCAGGCAGCATTCCAATATTGAACGTATTGTGGTAAAACGCAGTGCCTGAATAGTGCTTAATACGGTCATCATCTGAAGTCGACCAATCGATCAGATTTTCAAAAACGACAGCTTCTTCAGGGCCTCTTTGGGCAGGATCGAAATTAACAATCCATGGTGTATTAAAATTGGCCAATAGTTCTGTTTTAGGATAATTGGCCTCTATCCCTGTTGCTTTTGCTTTACCGGCCGACTTATTGAAAACAATAAACACACTTTCGTTTGGAGCCAGTTTTAGAGGAACAGCGGTAGTCGTAGCTTTTTGTTCGTATGCAGGAAGATCACGAATTGATCCTGTAGTGGCCTCCCAAAGCTCAGGCTGCAGGCCGCTTACCCTGTATTCAGGAGTAATTACCTGTTCTTTATCGCTTTGATTGCTCACAAAATAGATCTCCCCCTTTCCAAGGGTGCGGTGCCCATAATGAATGGAATTATCTTCAGGAACGCTACAGTCGGGTACACAGTTGACCAGGGCCAGTGCCTCTTTCATGTCCATACCGTTTAGTACCATCCCTTCACCAAACTTTCGTGACTTTCTATTTACGCCATCTACGTCGCCCCATAACTCAGCAGCCATAGCCCGAACTTGTTGATCGGCATCGGGTTGATTCTGTAAACTGGGAGAACGATTTGGTGGAGGACCTAAGACAACCGCTCCGTCGCTGACCAGTTGTTTTATTTTTGCCAATAATTCGGGACGCATGGTTTCCAGTTTGGGAAGCACCATAATTTTGTATTGTGTTCCGTGAGGTAAAGTAATCAAGCCATCTTCAACGGTCATATCCCTTTCGATTACTTCGGCATTCATGTAATCAAACTGGTAGCCCACGGGAAGCGCAGGGTCGGTTACTCCTGTCATTTTAGGGGTATCCTCACCAATAAAATAAGCCACATCGGCAACGTTCAATCCTTGCTGAAGCATATAATTGGTGCGTTTCAGGTATTGGGTATACACATCTATTTGTGAGAACCAGGTGTTTTTACGGTTAAAAGGATTACCAAAACCGGCATTGATTCCCGGATTTTTATCTTCGTAGGGCTGGTGAATATAAACATGCAATAACGTGGCGTTGATACCCTCTGCAAAAAAACGGTCGCCACGCTGTTTGATAATCGCCGGATAACGACTAAACGCCCTTCCTCCGCAGGTATGCGACTCTGCCCAAATTTTTGTTTTATTGTAAATGTGCCCGCACGAAGTAGCCGCACGGTTTTCGATGTCACCTAATGAACCTTCACTCCAGAATTCACCACCTATTTCGTCCGACTGACCTCCGTACATCAAAAACTCACCCGGAAAACCCCAGTGCCCGTAGTTCTCCAACCAGGTAGTCAAACCATGTTCATGGCTTATGTCCCTAAGTCCTCCGACATAGTCGTAGGCTATTTTATTGGCAACCAAACGACGCATATCCCATAAAAAGCGATCGGAAGCCTGCTGGCTTTTTACTACCATACCATTATAAACAGGAAGAAATGGCAGAGCATCGTAGCCATAAATATGCTTGAATTCTTCTAAAAATCCGTCTGTAAAGTTTTGTCCTCCCATTTCGTAGCTATCTTGCACAACAACTTTAAAGCACTTTCTGTCGGCCTCCGGTATTCGTTTCAGTATTTCCCCCATGTGCCCGTCAAAATGCAATGCAGCGTGTTGCTTACTCATCTTATCTACCTCAAAACCTGTTGCTTCCGGCGAAGCCGGTGAATTTTTTGTGCCCGTTGGCGTCATACCTGTTCGGAGAATGATCCAGTCACCTTCAGGAACCTCCCATTCCAGCATTCCGTTAACCAGCATGTGTTCAGAAATATCCAAGACCTCAGAAGGATCGATGAGCAATTCCGAATTATCCACTTCTGCCTGTTGAGGCCATTGATAATCAGACCATGCCGGCAGTGGTGTATGATACATTTTTGCAAAAGTCTTTTGTGCGTAATTCTCTAAACGGGGTGCAGCCATCAGCTTTACCTCTGCTAAACCGCTGTTCTTATTTGCCTGCGAGAAAGACCATCCTGCTGGGATTTGATCGGTAAAAACCAAACGAAAGTATTTGGCTGTAACAGCAGGAAAAGAAACCAGTACCGGAGCGTAGGGATCGAATCCAACATTTATCATGTCATTCACCCTGTTAAGTGTAAATTCTTTTAGTGTATGGTACATCCCGTCTTCCTTTTTTACCTGTAAGAGCACACTTGTGTAGATGGAATTATCGGTACTTTCAATGGAAAGACTGCGCGCCGTAAAAGGAGCATCCGTATCAATATTCAGCGTAAATTTTTCTCCCTTAGGAAAGGTAATTCCGGTTTTTGAATCGCCATCCATAATATTTTCCAGGTTCCTGATTTTTGGGGAAGAAGAGATCCGTGCATTTTCGAAGGTTAACACCAATTCATTGTCTTTTGGTGCAGGATAGGCAAGCAATTTAACATCTTGAAACAGTTCTATTGGCTTTTCCAGTATTTTAGAAAATTTTTTAGGCCCCTTAACCTTCGTTTCAGAAGCCGTTAGATAACGCATGGCATTCTCCGCTTTTACCCATGGCCCGCCTGACTGGCTCCAGCCTGGAGAGTTAAAAATGCCAATTTCTATTTCAAGCTCAGTAGCTGTTTTTAATGCCAAATGCAAAATTTCCCACCACTCTTCGCTAAGCATTTTCACCTTTCCATAAGGCACATCATCCAACCCGATATTGCCAATAAAGGCTCGGTTGATACCCGCCTTTTTCATGGCATGAAGGTCTTTTACCACACCATCTTTTGATATATTATCAGATATCCAGTACCAGTAAACCGCGGTTTGCATAGAGTCGGCAGGAGTGATAAAACCCTCGGCAAGTTGTTGTCTTGCTTTTGGTTTGTTTTGTTTGCCTTGAATAAGGCTGCATGCAAAAAGGGAAAATGCGAGTAAGGATATCAGAGCTACTTCTGTAATTTTGGTTTTTATTTTCATCTTATTAATATTCTACTCACCGTTAATCCATTACAATAACCTCAATCCCCTGCGGTGCTACATAAGTAGTTTTAACCTTGCCATTTACCATTTTTTTATGGGCTATTTCAATACTACCCAATGGTGTGGGAAAAGTTCCTTCCACCCACTCTAAATCACCAAGATGAGGATTTATCCTTACCTTTTTACAAGCAGGCTCAAGCACTTCAACACCCAATACATATTGCGACAACCAGGCTGTTGGTCCGGAGGCCCAGCCATGACACAGACTATGCCGCAAACCTACATAACAATAATCACCGTAGGAGGCGTGTATATCTATTTTGTTTTTCGGGGTAAGCTCATCAATCCTACCTGCATTTTCAGCCCAGTCCATGTTAAAATCTTCCCAAAAAGACGTGGCTCCCAAATCGAGCATGGCACCCCAGTATTCTCTTATAAAATCCATGGCTCCCTGGTAATTGTCGGCCTTGGCCATGGCATTCAACACATAGTAACCATAAAAAGTAGAAAGATCCTTAACGCCATCGACGGTCAATAATTCATCATTCACGGTTTTTGCATCTTCCAATCCGGCAAGTGCCATTAAAGCACCCGGAGATTTTCTTGTTGGAAGCTCAGGAGTATACTTGTTTAATTTTTTGATGATTTCTTGATAGTATCCGGCTTTGTTGTTGTCTCCCAGTATTTGAGCCATTTTACTTCCGGCGTCAAAGGTCATGACCATCATCGATTGTAATCCTGCATGAATGGCAGAAGTATCTTCACTTGTTGGCCAATCCAAGAAACGATGACCATCAAGATTTTCTTTCCCATTTTCATCGATCTTACTTTCCAATTTTGAGAGCAATTCAAAAATATAATTCTGATGTTTTTTCAAATAATTTAAATTCCCGGTGTTCAGGTAGTATTGATGTTGTATCAATAACCACCACATAGAATATGAACTGATTCCGTTCATCCATTCATCCGAAGGGGTTATTTCAGCAATAAAATCGAGGGATTTTGGGACTACTTCATTGGCTCCAAAAACAGAAAGGATGGTCATTACCTCGGGGTGCATATCGCCAACCCACACCAAACGGTCTCTTTTTATGCCGTCCCAAAGGTACTCTTGCATATTTAAGTGTACGGTTCGGGCCCCTGTTTCCCATATGGTATTCAAACGCCCGTCGTTCGACTTGAAAGAACCGAGGTAGGGAATATCACGCATCACCGAAATCGCATTTACTTCTCTTAAGTGAAGGGTGATATCATTATCTATTAAATCAATTCTCACAAAACGAAATCCGGTATTGCCAATTTCTATTTTTCCACACCAGGGTAGTTTTATGTTCCAATCGCGAATGGCATGATCGTCGGTTGCACTGCTTGTTTCATTATTTTCGGCCATTGCTTCGGATACGGATTCGCCGAAACGGACACGTACGTTTACAGGTTTGTTGCCAGGCCACATCCCGGTAACAATTTCCAAACCCCCGTGTAGCTCTTTACCAAAATCAAGTAAAATGGAAGCTTGTTCCGAGGCATTTTTTAAGAGGCATAAATCCCTGTTTACCGTTGATGCCTGGTGTTTTCCTTCCATCAACAAACGTTCTGCCATGGCAATCTTAGCGCCCGATTGCCAGACAATTCGTTTGGGAGGCACGTAGGAGCGTTCGATCTCCCCGCAATATTTTTCGATCTGTTGAGGTTCTGTACAAGCAAAGCCCGTAGCCAGCAGGATCAACAAAAAATACATTCTTTTATTTAATTTCATTCTTAACATCCTTTTCAGATTGATTTTCCCGGAATCATTGTTTTCAATTGTCCTTTAAATGCAGTTCATAAACTTTTTCCCGGATTTCGGAAAGCAAACCAATAATGATAATATATTCGTATTCGTACACACTATTTTTATTCAGTATTTCCTTTTTCACCGGAGCGATGTAAGAAGTAGAACTGTCGTCGTATTCCCCACCGGATTGCCCGGCCATTCCCGCCAGGAAATTTGTGCAGCCCGGGGTATATACGGCCATCCCCCAATTATCATTATCTACAAAGGCCATCCAGTTTTCGGTTACCATGTTGTTCGAGTATCGTCCCCAGAAACCATCTTCAAGATGTTCGACAGTAGGATTTGCCATTGGTGCTCCTGTAAATGGTTCTTCACCAAAATAAGAAAACAGATTATCAAGTGCCGAAATAGGATATACTGCCGGTAATTCCTGATGATTCAAAACACCTTCGCCGTATATTGTATCGGTACGGTGACAAGTCAGCCTGTTGCGAACTTTCAACACATTTCCTTCGAGTTTGATCCATTGTTCCATTTCTGCCTCAGCCGGATAGTTGTTCATATCCCATTGCATTGGAATGCATTTCACATACATCTCATCGTCCTTTTTCTGAAAATCAAGGATCTCAGCCCGATTACCAAAAGCATCCCCTACCTGTATGGGATTCCAGCTCCATGGCGACCAGGATGGGGATTGTCCATCTTTCTGTCGGTTAACGCTTTTACCTGCATAATAGGATTGCTGGATGTATCGCCCTTCATCATATATATTAACGATATTTCTATCCTTCCCCGACAAGGACAAATAGGAGATGGCTCCGCCTCGTGTTAAATCCAGTTTAAGCGTCAGGACACCATTGTCAATCTGGGCTTTGCTGCTGGGAACATGCACCAACTCCGCCGGTTCATCCTGACACTGTGCGAACAAAAATATTAACAAGCCAAATAAGATGGTTGCAATTCGACTTTTTACATAGAAACCAAAGATCATACTATTCCTTGAGTTTATGTCATTATTTTTATTCAATCTTTCAACTCCTGAATCAACCACTTTGCAAATCCCAGGTAGGAATATGGATCCGATTCGGGACCAACCGGCCTTTGTGATCCGCAGCCATGTGGAAATGCATTCAAATAGTAATACATATTCGCATGATGTTTGGGTAAGCCTTTTTCCCAAAAAGTTCTGAGCCAATCTCTTTCAAGAAAGTCGGTATACGTTTCACATCCCTTGTACTGGTAAGGTCCGTAATAGAAAATATAATCCATCCCTTGCCCGAGCACCCACTTCGCTCCCCTGGCTATCTCCTCCGGATTTGATATTGCATTTCCTAAAGGCCAATACCGGTTAAACTGGTGAGATTCTATACAGATTCCATCCATCGTGCTGATTATCGCTCGTGCCTTAGGATCGTCAAGAAAAACGGCAGGATGAACGACCATTTGAATCAGCTTGTAATTATCGTGTTTTATTAATCCAAGGGCATAAGCCTTTTTAAATACTTTTCGCTGATCGTCAACATCTTTTTGATGGAGTATTCTGGGATCGCCATCAATCGGTCCCGTATCACCATTCACTTTATCGTACAGCCAGCCTTCCCTGCAAATGATAATATGTTTTACCACATTCCCGTTCAGTTCGTGATGGCGTATGGTCCTGACCAGTTTATTGGTTCCTGGATCTGTATCCACCCAGTCTCCACCCTGCTGATGGATGTAATGCTCAAAAAAACGCTCTTTGGTTCGAAAGGCACCATTGTACCCTTTAACCACATCCATATGCAAAGCAGTATAATCATCTGCCTTCAACATTTCATCATAATTTCCTATTCCAGGCTTCCAAATGGCAACCAATCCGTCTCCCCCCGACATTTCATGTACACTGTCACGTGGATATGGTCTTATTCCTACTTTCGACAAGTTCTTTTGTGCAAGGGATACATTGGTTAATAAAAGGAAGACAAAAATTATGGTGATGTAATTCTTCATATTTTCTGGTATACGTACTAAGTTATTGGCTTTCCCTGATGTAGGTCTTTGATTTTCAGCAATTGTGCGACTACTTTTCAGAAACTGAAAAGGAAGAAAAGCAGCCCTGAAGGCTGCATTTTCTCACTTTCAGAATTAATCTAACTAAACTATTTACTTACCAACCTGGATTCTGCCAGCTATTTCCAGTATATGATTCCATTTTTGACACTTCTGACTGATTAATGGGATACATCAGGTATTTATCAGCATTTGTTCCGCGGTCTTTCAATTTAATACGGGTATAGTTAAAGGAGTCTCCTTCCTTAGTGATCCTCATTCCTGTAGCAAAACCATCCGTCTGATCGAGGATTTCCCAACGCCTGACATCAAAGAAACGGTGTTCCTCAAAAGCCATCTCCACCTGGCGTTCGTTGCGATAGCGCACTTCAAATTCTTCTTTCGAAAGGCCTGCAGGTAATGGCGGCATACCAGCACGTTCACGTATGGTATTTACGGCGTCACGAGCCGACATACCTCCAACTGCGGCATCGGGTCCGGCCGACTGATAGGCTGCCTCGGCAAAATTCAGGTACAGCTCACCAAGACGGAATATTTTCATAAGTCCATCTGCATCCACATTTACTCCCGACTTATAGTTGTTGAATTTACGCAGATAGTAACCGGTACGGGTATTTCTGGTTTCAGTAATCCGATCTGAGATTTCGCAATTTCCACCAACAAATGTTTCAACCGGTGTGGGCGTCGGCGGAGGTGTATAGCTCTCGATTCTAAAATTACGAATAGTAATTTCATAGTCGGGTCCGCCGCCTACATCGAAACGAAGAAAGTGGTTCTCTGGTTGAGCACCACCATTGGCATTCACACCAAACCCAAAGGCATCAATCCCCGGTGTAATATCGTACTCGAAACGAGTCCACTCTGAGGCCTGTGCGATAGCAATATTTGCAGGTGTCGAAACCCCTCCCTGCGGGCCACCTGCCACGCAATAGAAAAACTGGGCATCACCAATAGACTTGTTACTCTTATATTCGAAAGAAACCACACGATTTTGACCTGCACTTAATGGACGCCCCAAGCTTGTAGTATGTATCCATGGATCACCTCCGATAGTTGCAATTGTCAATTCGTCTCCACTTACTGTTGTTGTAAGGTTATTGATTACATCCGTAGGGCCAAGTGGAAATAAATCTTTCTCCACTTTACCGGTAGTAAGTGAACGAGGAGAGTTGTTGTAATATACAGAAGCATAAAAGCGCGGATCCCTGCCTTCGTATGGATTCGCAGGATCGTAACCAGATTCAGTGTTAATTATCGGCTGCAAATGACTGGCATCGGCATATCCAAGGATCGGCATCTCACCTGTGGCTTGCATCCCATATGCGTCGACCAGTTCCTGCGAAGGACCTGCACCGGCTTTCTCCATTCCTTCGGAAATGGGAGTACCCGCCCATTTCCACACATTTGTTCTAGCTGCTGTCGTTTCAAAAATCGTCTCTTTATCAACCGAACGACTTGGATCAGAACGATTAATAAAATAGCTGGCATAGGCATTTTGGGCTACATCAGCTTCGGGGGCAATATCGAATAGCTGAAATCCATGAGCAAGGCACTCATCAAGTGCTTCCCTGGTAATTTCAGTCGCTTTTGCCCAGGTATATTTGCTGCCACCGGCCGACCAAAGCGGACTCGCTGCATATAAAGCAGCCTGCGATTTCACAGCATAAGCAAATGCACGGGTTATGCGACCACGTTCATTGTCGCTGATATCCCAGCGAAATCCAACGGTTGCTGATCCACTCTCGGGAATGGCTAGTGCCGTATTACAATCGTCGATTATAAAATCAACACACTCTTCGAAACTGGCTCGGGAGTCTTGCGAGAAATCGTAAGTAACTTCGTAAGGAGCTGTTATAATAGGTACTCCTCCATATCGTTTTATTAACTGCAGGTAATAATAAGCTCTCAGAACGAGGACTTCTCCGATCCAGCCATTTTTTTCATCTTCATCGAGACTTGCTGTTGAAATGGCCTGATCGTTTATGCTCTCCAGAAAAGTATTGCACTTGCGTACCCCGGTGAAATAATGAGCCCAGGCATTCAAATTAGCCGTAAGAGGATTATTTGCCGGAGATGTGCTGTTATTGTACCAATCGTTTACTACACCACTAATACCATCACTTGCGTCGTGTGCCTCATCACTAAATGAAGCCAACGGAGTGTTGCCGTACGTAAATCCGACCTGGGGAATATAGTCACGACACCTGTCGAAGTAATTTCTGGTAGTATTGTATTCACTGAAAATATCTTCCAGGGTCAAGCGCCCGTCAGAAGGTAGTTCAAGTTCAGCACAAGATACAAGACCAACTGTTACAACGACAATCACAAATATTTTATATATATATTTTTTCATGTTATTGCTGTTTAAAAGTTTAGATTAAGACCAATATTATATACACGATAAGGTTGGAAAGTATTCATCCTACCAATCTCAGGATCGATGTACTTACTTTTCATATTATCTATTGTAAATAAGTTCTGGGCATTGAATGTAATTCGAATCTGCTCCGAACTGTTTTTCGAAAAAATATCTATTGGCAATTTATAAGCAAGCTCCAGGTTTCTTAAACGCAGGTAGGAACGATCCATCAGGAAAAAATCATTGTTAACATGGTTCGTTGACGGAGACATGGATAAAGCCGGGTAGCTTATATCCTCACCAGCGGCATAGCGCTCGGGTGTCCATGCATTTAAATGAAGATCGTTGAACTGTCCCTGGCTGCCATTTTCATAAGCTCCAACCCCACTTATGAACTGAGAAGTATTCCTTACTCCGTGAAACAGATAAGAGAGCTCGAGGTTTTTCCATCGAACACCTCCATTTAAACTGTATTCCTGTTCCGGCATACGCGAATACCCCATAGGAGCGTGATCCTTTTCATCAATAACTTTATCATTGTTTAAATCCTGGTAGATAAAATCTCCAACACGTGGTGTTCCAAAAGCATAAGTTAAACCTGAGTTGGCCAATTCTTGAGCAGAATTGAACATGCCACTACCATTGCTTTTATCGATCATATAACCCCATAACTGACCAACGTGATACCCTTCCGTCCGATACTGATAGGCATAGTCATCTGAGAAAGGCGATTCGCCGATGTCTGTCACTTTATTTTTTGCATTGATAAAACTAAAGTTGGCATATGCCGATAGGTCTTGCGAGAATTGCTTGTTGAATCCAAGTGAAATTTCATACCCTTTGTTTTCCATAACCCCGGTATTCAACTTTGGATAGTATCCAAGCGGTATACCTTGGTATTCAGGAATTGTATAGGAACTATTGACCAACATATTATCCACATTATCGGTGAAATACTCTATACCGACAGTAAACATATTGAACAGGCCAAGATCAATACCAAAATTCAGCTTTTCGATCTTTTCTGCAGATAGTTTTGGGTTCCCTTTTTCCAATTCTTGTCCACTTGATCTGATATTGTCTAAATAAAGGAGGCGGGCGCCGCCGATCTGGTCATTTGCCGTAATCCCGTATGACCCACGGAGTTTTAACAGAGTGATAAAATCAACATCGAAAAAGTCTTCTTTAGATGTGATCCAGGCAGCTGACACAGCTGGAGTGGCGATATAGCGATAATCCTCATGGAACTGTTCCGAACCTGAGTAAGCCATATCCCCCTTAAGGAAATAGCGGTCTTTGTAGCTGTAAAGTGCGCTCACTCCATAGTTTTGCCTTTTGTATGGCAGAATGCTGTTACTACTACCTGTATTCTCTTTCTCCTGAACTAAATAGTAGGTACGTGCAATGGCATCGATATGGTGGTCTCCAAAGCTCCTTTTGTATTCCATATTGGCCAGGAGATTAAAGTTGTAAAAGAATACAGAACCCTTGCTATATGCCAGGGGAGTATTTTCCCATGTTTTGTATTTTGTAAAATTATCCAATACAGAATAGTCATTCCCCCGGATAACTCTTTGGAAATTCTGAGTTGTGTTGGTTTGATTCCGGATATAAGTCTGATAGGCGACAGAGCCGCTCATAGAAAGACCTTTTGTCAAGGTACTCAGGTCGATTTTCAGACCTGCCTGGGCGACTGCATTGGTTTCAATTAATTCCACATACCCTGAGCGATTCAACAATCCGTAAATCGGGCTATCCACGCCATCAACAGTAACAACCTGGTTGCTCATATCAGGTTTATCTTCAATTTCGGGAGACAGAGGACCATACATGGTTGGCGGGAGGTTAAATATTTGGCTATAGGCATTCCAATTTAAACCGGCACCGGTTAATTTTTCACGCTTCACACTACCGGCAAGACGCATAAAACCCGACACATAATCATTAAATTTGAGATCCATATTCGAGCGAAAATTCACGACATTGACCCGTGGCTCCGGGGAGTAATCCCTGTCAGCTTCGTCTTCGGTTATCATTGCCTGTCCCTGGTTAATAAAATCTACCCTGGAGAAATATTTGAACTTCTCCGAACCTCCGCTAACGTTAACGCCTACACGTTGTCTCATAACAATATCTTTTACAAATATATTGTACCAGTCATTGTCGGGGTAAGCCAAATCCTCACCCGAACGAAATTTATCAATTTCATTCTGAGTAAATTGAGAATAGCTACCCAAACCATCTCGCTCTCCTGCTTCATTTCTTAGTTCGGCATAGCGTGCAGAATTTACAAAGCTTGGTCTTTTGGTCATTTGCTGAAAAGAAAAGTCGGCATACGTCTCTACCCTTTTCTTGCCATTATAACCTTGTTTGGTGGTAATAACTATTGCCCCATTGGCTCCCTCTATACCATAAATTGCGGTAGCAGAAGCATCTTTGAGAACAGCTACACTTTCTATTTCCTTGGGTGAAATAAATTCATAATACTGTGTTGGGCACACCACTCCATCAATAACGATGAGCGGTTTGGTTCCGTTTACCGTTGATACTCCACGAATGGCTTTGCTGGTATTATTATAGCCTGTAAAAGTAAATTCAGCCAGGTTCGAGACTGTTGTTAAACCGGGTAAACGTCCTACCAATGTCTCGGAGAAGATATTTGTTGGACTTTTATCCAACTCCGCACCAGTAACGGTAGAAACCGATCCGGTTAACGACTCTCGTGAAAAGGAATTATAACCCATGTTGACCACACCTCCCATTTGATGCGTATCAAATAGAAGTGTAATTTTCCCTTGTTGATTAATTTGCTCAACGGGAATTCGAACATCGAGGAATCCGATAGCCGCTACTGTTATATAAGTACTCCCATCACTTACCACAATTTCGTAGCTTCCATCTTCGGAAGTGACATATTGATTATTGCCAAATTCGGAAATAAGCACAGCACCAGAAACAGGTTGACCATATTCATTAACCACAAGGTTGGCTGAATCAGAGCTCCCTTGTGCGTGGAGGGTTACGCCCATCAACAAAAGAACGATGTTGATGGCTATATATTTGATGTATTTATTGATAATCATAATTATAAATTTAAAATTTACCATCCTGGATTTTGCCATGTCTGACCGGTTACCGATTCCAGCAATGAAGCTTCAGACAAGGGAAGTGGAAGAAGCGGGTCTTTGGATTGCCAGCCACCCCGTGGATTACCCGAAATATTTCGTCGGGTATATGAAAAACTACCATCACCATTTTTTGTGATCACCATGGCCGTAAGCCACTTGCAGGTTTCGCTCAAATCTCCATCCGGTTCTTGCCAGCGGCGAAGGTCGAAATAACGGTTTTCTTCCCATGCCAATTCTACCCGGCGTTCGTTGTGTATTCTCAGAATA
>JBFEWU010000437.1:0-3682 GCA_041546215.1 Draconibacterium sp.
AAAGGTGGCCCAGTAATTCGGTGCTTGAAACTACAAACTTCATTGCTTATATTTTATTTTTATTTCTGATTCAAAGAATACGACTTAGGGTTTAGCCTGCTGGTTTTTGCAACTAATCCAAGTACACGAATATACAAACTTTAATGATATTTACCTATTCAACTTTGGCTATTTTCCGACGTTTTATCGACAGCGTTTTTAACAAGTCAGCCTTATGAATATTACCCGGCTGATTGGTTAAATCAAGCTAAAATACACGCTGATTCTTCCCTCCGGATGAAATTTTATAACGACAAAAATATGCTTTCAAAATCCTAAATCCTATGAAATTTTAACGTGAATACCGATACTTTCGCACAAGATTATACCCTGCTCCAAAACAAGAAATCAACAACAAAGGCAGCAAAATATTCAACCATTGCCAGAATGCTTTTTCTTCGCGCAGTTTTACCTGGTCGAGCAGACGCATTTTCAAAGTGCGTTTGCGTAATTGCATAATTCCACCATCATCATTTAAATAAAAAACTGCATTCAGCAAAAATTCCTTGTTCCCCCACGATCGCCGGGCAACCCGGTCGTAGCCCATTTCTTGAATTTGGGGAGTCTGACCCGAGTAATTTACCCTATTGGCAATAATTCCGGCATCGGCAATGACGACCATTTTTGTCGGCTTGCTTTCATGCAGGACCGAACTTGAGGAAAAACCCAGTTGCTCCACCATTCTGTTTTTATACAGCGAAGTAAATTGTCCTTCAACCAAAACCCCAACCGGGATAAAAGGCACGGTAAACAACTCGCCAGCCGGCGGATTATTAATGTTTTGCAGACTTACCGACGAAGGAGAACTCACTTTCCGTGCATTGGATGAGGTGGATAAAATAACCGACTTCGATAAGTTCGGATTACCGGAGATGGTGTCTACCGATGAAACATATTCGGTAAAAACACGGTTAAGGTTGCGGCTAAGCGGATGATTATCGTTTGGCGTTAACATGGGTGAATAATACCAGGGGTGCAGGGTAAACCTTGGATTGGTGCCCAGAGGTGCAGTATTTACCGGCAGTTTTGCACAATCTACATCCTGCAGTAATTCATAATTCAAACGCGTGCCATATTTAAAAAGCTGGTCGCCTAAATTAACATCACGCGGAAAGGCAAAAGTCTGAAAACCACGCGATAAGCTATCTGTATTTATACTCACCGGATCGATTAACCACATTACTTTCCCCCCGTTCATTATGTATTGATCGATGATAAACTTATCCCCCTCATGGAAGGGCTCTGTTGGTCCGGCAATCACCAGAACATCAAATTCATCGGCATATTGCCTCAGAGTGCTGGTTGAAATTCGCTTTACCTCGAAATTTGGCATCAGCGCATTGGTAAAATCCATCACCTCGTAGCGGTCAAATTCTTCGTGTCCCTCCAAAAAGGCAAGCGTCGGTTTTTCGGTACGCATTAATTTCTGAAAAGCGTTAACCAGTTCAAACTCCACGCTTTCTGCCGAATGATTAAAGTTATATTCAGGCGAAAAATCTCCGTTATATTTCAGGAAATTAGCTGCTACTTCTTTATTCCCAATCCGGATTAAGGCACCGGGAAAAATCAATTTTGTACTTACTCCCTTTTCTGTTTTATGCCTGAAACTGGTTGGAATTATCCCTTTACCGTACAGTTCTTCTCTTAACATCTCCTGCTTTTCCGGATTGCCGACGGCGTAAGGATCCGTAACTTTCAACCGGATTGGTTTTCCTGAATAAGCATTTAACACTGCAATTTTCTCAAATACTTCGCGCTGAAGCTTTTTTAGTCCGGGCTCCAGCTCACCTTCCAGAAAGAATTCAATGGAAACCGGCTCATCGATGCCCGCTGCGATTTTTTTGCTTACATCAGATAAGGAATATCGTTTATCGAGAGTTAAGTCAATTCGGTATAAAAAAAATGTGGAAACAAAACACAAAACCAACACAACTGCAAAAAGGGAAACGGTCTTTATTCTGGTCTTCCCCCGCTTTAGTTTTCCTTTCCGGAGCACCAGGCTTGTGGCATACAAAAACAATAAGGTCATTCCTCCGAAATACACCAGATCCTGCAGATCAATCACACCACGTGATGCCGACAGGTAGTGATTATTGATACTAAAATAGCTTAGAATCTGCTCCAGAAGGTAAGGAACACCCGAGGAGGCAACAAACTCAAATCCCACGTAAAACACAAAGGATAAAACCATTGCCAAAATGAAAGAAACAATTTGATTATCGGTAAGCGACGAGGCAAAGACGCCAATGGCCACATAAGTAACAGCCAGAAAAAACAGGCCAAAAAATGAGCCCCAGGTAGCACCAACATCAATACTGCCAATCGGATTTCCCAATAGATAAACCGACAGGAAATAGAGCAGGGTCGGCACCAGTGAGAACACAACCAGCACCAATCCGGCTAAGAACTTTGCCAGTACCAGCTGAAAATCAGAAATGGGACGCGTTAATAAAACCTCAATGGTTCCCCCTCGTTTTTCATCGGCAAAAAAGCGCATGGTAATGGCAGGTACCAAAAACAGGTACAACCATGGTGCCAGTGTAAACAAACCTTCCAAAGTGGCATATCCGTTATCCGGAATATTATATGAACCCGGGAAGATCCACAAAAACAATCCGCTTACCAATAAAAAAACCAGCACCGCCAAATAGCCAATCAGCGAGCCCAGGAATGTTTTTATTTCTTTTTTAAAGAGTGAATACATATATTCAGTGTTCAGTGTTCATTGTTCACTATTCAGTTTGCTTCCAAACTTGGCTGGATTTAATATCATAAATCTCCATTGCCAACGAAAAACCTTTTTTATATGCCAGTAAATCTACAAAATCCATAACATTTTTAACCACTAATTATTGTTTGTATTATTAACTGATCACTGCTTACTGATCAC
Organism: Draconibacterium sp.; assembly: GCA_041546215.1. Taxonomy (GTDB): domain Bacteria; phylum Bacteroidota; class Bacteroidia; order Bacteroidales; family Prolixibacteraceae; genus Draconibacterium. The sequence goes on from JBFEWU010000437.1 coordinate 2,930, forward strand.
TGATCACTTTTAAGCAACTCAACCATTCTCTCAGCCGCTCGTTTCGAGCAACCCGGCTCGCCCAACAAAGACTCCAGGTGTTCGTAGTCCTTCAACATATTTCTTCGGCAGGCAATACCATTCAAAAGGTTATTCAATTCGGCGTTCACTTTTTTTACTTTCATATCGTTTTGAATAAGCTCTTTTACCGCCTCTTTCCCCAGGATAATATTTGGTAGCGTTACCCACTTTATTTTGAGACCGATATCTTTCAGATAATGAATTACGATGCCTCCTTCCACCTTATACATAGCAATTTGCGGCACATTAAACAAAGCCGTTTCAAGTACCGCTGTACCTGAAGCCACCAAAGCTGTATGTGCATTATTCAGCAAATCGTAAGTGGCATTATAAATCACTTTGATGTTTGAGTTTTGCAAAATATCGGTGTACAGTTTTTTGTCTACTGCATTTACTCCGGCAAGGACAGCCTGGTAATCGTCTCTCCCGGCAACTGCCTGCTTCATTACCGGCAATATATAATTGATTTCCTGTTTCCTGCTACCTGCAAGGAGGGCTAAAACAGGACGTTCATCCAAACCATGCTCCTTTAGAAATTCGGCTTTCGGTTTGGCATTTTTCTTAAATTCATGAATGGAATCCATCAGGGGATTTCCGACATAATTTACATCAATACCATGTTTTTTGTAAAATGGGATTTCAAAGGGAAATATGGTAAATAACTCGTCAACAAAATTTCGGATTTTCTTGACC
>JBFEWU010000431.1:0-3750 GCA_041546215.1 Draconibacterium sp.
AGTTACCCAGCGATTTCGACATTTTACGGCGTTTTGCATCGCGCACCATTCCGGTAAAATACACGTTTTTGAACGGGAAATCATCGCGGTACTCGTAACCGGCAATAATCATTCGGGCCACCCAAAAGAAAATAATGTCGGGTGCGGTTACCAAATCGGAAGACGGATAGTAGTAGTTTACTTCCTCGTTTTCAGGATCGCGAATGCCATCGAAAACCGATATCGGCCACAACCAGCTGGAAAACCAGGTATCCAGTGCATCTTCATCCTGCCTCAAATGGGCAGCTGTTAAAGAAGCATCTCCCGATTTTTCTTTGGCCATTTCAAGCGCTTGTTCAGCGGTTTCAGCACAAACAAAACTTCCATCAGGCAAATAATACACCGGGATTTGGTGGCCCCACCACAACTGGCGGCTAATGCACCAGTCTTTAATATTGCCCATCCAGTGCTTGTAAGTATTTTTGAATTTTGGCGGGTGAAACTGAATGGTGTCATTCATTACATTTTCCAAGGCCGGTTTTACCAGTTCTTCCATTTTCAAAAACCACTGCGCCGAAAGTTTTGGCTCAATAATAACATCGGTTCTTTCCGAAAAGCCTACTTTGTTCGTGTAGTCTTCAACTTTAGCAAGGTTGCCCGCTTTTTCCAGCTCAGGAATGATCTTCTCGCGAACGTCAAATCGATCTTCGCCGATAAACATCCCGGCTTTTTCGCTTAAGGTTCCGTCGTCGTTAAAAATATCAATCCCTGGCAAGTTGTGTTTCATGCCAATTTCGTAGTCGTTAATATCGTGTGCGGGTGTAATTTTCAAACATCCTGTTCCGAATTCCATATCCACATACTCATCCTCTATTATCGGGATTGAACGATTCAGGAGTGGTACCAATACCCGTTTCCCTTTTAAATGAGCAAAGCGTTCATCGGCGGGATGAACACACACAGCCGTATCTCCTAAAATGGTTTCAGGACGAGTGGTTGCAATGCTTACAAAATCCTCCCCTTCTGAAGATCCGGAGGATTCTATCTGATACTTCAAATAATACAGTTTCCCCTGCATTTCTTTATAAATCACCTCTTCATCGGAAAGGGCCGTTTTTGCCGAAGGATCCCAGTTTACCATACGTACACCGCGATATACCATTCCTTTATTGAATAAGTCCACAAAAACCTTGATAACCGATTCACTGCGGGCTTCATCCATGGTAAATGCAGTCCGATCCCAATCGCACGAAGCTCCCAGTTTTTTCAGCTGCTCCAATATAATTCCCCCGTGCTTATCCGTCCACTCCCATGCGTGCTTCAAAAACTCGTCACGCGAAAGGTCGTATTTATCAATTCCTTCCGCATTTAGTTTGTTTACCACTTTAGCTTCGGTGGCTATTGATGCATGGTCGGTACCCGGCACCCAGCAAGCATTTTTGCCGGTCATACGCGCACGCCGAACCAGGATATCCTGGATGGTATTATTCAGCATGTGCCCCATATGGAGTACGCCGGTTACGTTTGGCGGCGGTATTACTATGGTGTAAGGTTCACGCTCGTCGGGTGTTGAATGGAAAAATTTGTTGTCCATCCAGTATTTGTACCACTTATCTTCAACCGCAACCGGGTTGTACTTGCTCGGAATCTCCATTTGACTCATCTTGAAATATCTACGTAAATTTTGAGCTGCAAAAGTAATATTAAAAGTTCAGAGTTCAGAATTTGAGCTTCAAGTTTAATGGAAACTTATGGGAAGCTCACAAAATCATCGTCCATTCATTTATACTAACACGTATTTAAAAAGCTTTTTCAGATTACCTTTTTACAAAAATCAGAATATAATTATAGAAGGACGCATTTTCAAAAGCTTACCAGAGCCCGCAATACCAGGAGACTGTGCTGTCAGAGGCATTTGTTTAACTTAAACTGCAATGCTATGATTTACAAGAGCCTGGTTCTGTATATCATGTGTTTTTCAGTTTTTATTTCTTCAGGTGAAGAGAATGGAACTTCTTTGCTTGAAGCAAAACTTATCGAAATTGAAGAGGTGATTGAGGAAGCCAATATTTACACGCTGGATTGCCAGAGAGCAAGTGGTTGGCACTTCCCCTCGGACCTGTATTATCATATTTACAGGGCCCAGGCCTGCTGTACGAAGAAAAAAGGTAAAATGAATAAAAAAACCTTTCAAAGCCTCTTGCACCTTCAGTTATCAATCACCCAGGCCCTGGAGGGGCAAAAAGGCTACTGCATGGGAGACAGTAATGTCTGGATAGATCCTGTTCCACCGGTTCCCGATTGTGCCCAGGAGATTTTCGAACAACTCAAAAAAGACGTGGAAGAGCTCATATCCGGGGAATAACCTGACTTTAAGAACACTAACAACAAAAAGCCACAAGCAAAGAGGCATCAAACCGCCTTGCCAGTGACTTGAATTATATATATTATCTGTTTTTTATTGCCGGGCCACCTCACCGTGGTACCCAAAATCGAGTCCTTTAATCTCGTCCATTCTACCTACTTTAACCGGAACGAATTTATTGATCAGCTTCAACACACCCAGCGTAAAAACAAATCCCCATGCTGAAGCCAGAACGATGGCCGTTACTTGTTTCAGAAAAAAACCAAATCCGCCACCCATAAACAGCCCGTCGGCGCCTCCGGCATTTATTGTTTTCGTAGCAAACAAACCTAACATTATGGTTCCCAGCACACCTCCTATTCCATGCACTCCCCAAACATCAAGGGCATCATCCCATCGTTTGCGTTCAACAAACTTCACTGCCTGGTAGCAGACTATTCCAGCACATAATCCGATAAACATTGCGGTTCCGAGCGTTACAAAACCAGCCGCGGGAGTTATGGTTGCCAGACCTGCCACCGCACCGGTCATTAATCCAATAAAAGTAGGCCTTTTATTCCCGGTGGTCCATTCAATTCCAAGCCAGGTAATTGCTGCCACAGAAGCCGCCACATCGGTATTCAGAAAAGCCTGTGCGGTAATGGCATCTACATCCAGTTCACTTCCGGCATTAAATCCATCCCATCCAAACCACAGCAGACTGGTTCCGATTGCCACCAAAGGAATGTTATTCGGCCCGGTGTTTTTCTCGGCACGAGCACCCACAAAAAACACCGATGCTAAAGCTGCAAATCCGGCAGTGGCATGAACCGTAATTCCTCCTGCAAAATCAAGTACGCCCCATTCCTGTAGAATTCCACCACCCCAAACCATATGTACGAAGGGGTAGTAAACAAAAATTTGCCAAAGTACCAGAAAAATCACATAGGCTTTAAAAGTTACCCGATTAATGAAGGCACCTGTAATAAGCGCCGGGGTAATAATTGCAAACATCATTTGGTAAGCCACAAATATATATTCCGGAAAATTTCTGTCGGGAGAAAAAGGAGTTGTAGAGGTTACACCACTGAGAAAAGCTTTATCGAAATTGCCAATCAATCCAAATAAATCATTTCCTTCTGCCATTGTTCCGCTAAAACACATGGAATAACCAAAGGCGATCCATAAGATTGTTGTAATTCCCAGCGACACAAAACTCTGCATCATTATACTCAAAATATTCTTCTTACATCCAAGGCCGCCGTAAAAGAATGCAAGTCCGGGAGTCATTAGCATAACCAGACTGGTGGCAACAATCATAAAAGTTGTTAGCCCTTTGTCAAACATCATAATTTTAGAATTTTAAAAGTTAAACGCGCTCAAAAGTATTAATATCCGAAGACTATCTGTAAGTTTTTTGGCTATAT
>JBFEWU010000301.1:0-5680 GCA_041546215.1 Draconibacterium sp.
GCGACGGGGCACCACCTCTTCCCATTCCGAACAGAGAAGTTAAGCCCGTCAGCGCCGATGGTACTGCGTAAAAGTGGGAGAGTAGGTCGCTGCCAATTTAATCCAAAGCCTGTGTTCTTTTGAGCACAGGCTTTTTTATTGTTGTTAATTAAGCTAAAAAGTACTTAAGATTGATGTGTTGCTTGAATGCTTTTTTTAGTTTTGTGCAGTAAATTTTAAAATGTATGTGTAAGGTACGTTTGCGTTTTATTACATATTTGTTTTTTATCCTGCTGCCTATGGTGTCGTTGGCGCAAAGGAACGGTCCCGAAGGACGCGAATTTGGCATGGAAGAACAGGGTGAAGAAGATCCGGATGCGCTAGAGAAAAAAGAAGTGGAATCAAAAATTGCCTTATGGAACTTAAACGCATATGGAGCTTTTGTCGATTCAACGAAACTGGATACGCTTCATGATTATTTTCATGTATACCATCCGGTCTATAAAAATACCATAACAGCAACTTTTGTGGGCAACTATGGTAATCCCGCGCTTGATAATAATTTCTTTAACCGGAATTACACAGGGAACTACTTTTTTGCGCAATCACGCGATGCCTATTTTCTGCATCCTTCAAAATTGGATTATTACAACACAACAACTCCTTACACCCGGCTGGACTATAGCCAGAGTGAAAATAAATCCAAAAATAACGAAACCCGATTTAACGTTATTCATTCCAGGAATATTACACCCTTCTGGAACTTTACCTTCAGAACGAATCAGGAAAAATCGGACGGGCAGTACAATGAACAGGAGTCGAAAAATAACTTTGTTACACTTTATACCAGTTATGACAAGGATAATTGGAAAGTTTACGGTGGAATAATTTCAAATTCCATTGAGAATCGTGAGAATGGTGGAATAAAAAATGATGATCTGCTATGGAGTGGGAAAGAACCTGAATTCTGGAATACCAGGCTGGTGGATTCTCAATCGAAGTTCGGGAATACTTCTTATTTTACCGTTGGCGAATATCGCATTGGGAAGTGGATAAGCAATGAAGACGAAACGAAAACTTTTATCCCCGTGGTGGGTATTTTATATTCGTCTAATTACGACCGGAATAAGCAGGAGTTTAAAGAAGAAGAGAACGACGACAATACCTTTTTTAAGAATAGCTATTACGGAGAAGATTATACAACAGACTCCATTCGGTTTAATCGTTTAATTAATGTTATTCAGCTGAAGCAATACGAAAATGCGAATAAAAGATTAACTTTTGGGAAAAGGGCTTACCTGGGCCACGAAATTAATCGCGGTTCGATGCCTGGATCAATCTCTACCAATTATTTACACGTTCGCAAAGCCATTAAATACTCAAACCTTTATGCCGGAGGTGGGATATTCCGAGAAACGGGCAGGTTTTGGACCTGGAATTTCGACGGAAAAATTTACCTGACAGGGCGTAATGTCGGGCAGGTTGAAATTCAAGGTGATATTCAGAAGCCATTTGTTTTTTGGGGCGATTCAACTGCATCGTTAAAATTTACAGGGGCAATTGAAAATAAAGTGGCCGATTATTTCCAGGAAAATTTTCGTTCGAACCATGCCAAATGGACCAACGGTTTCGATATGGAACAACGAATGACAGTTGGCGGGGAATTTCGTATGCCAAATCGAAAGTTTAAAGCAGGGGCTAAGTACGCCATTATAAATAACTACATTTATAACGACACAACCGGAACTCCGAGCCAGACAAATGATGAAATCCTGGTCCTTTCTGCCTATTTGGATAAGGATTTTAGCCATCGTGATTTGCACTTCCGTACACGTCTGCTGTGGCAGAAGTCATCAAACGAGGAATACATTCACTTGCCTGATCTGTCGGCATATGTTTCCGCATACTACCAGTTTACTATATCGAAGGTTTTGTTTACTCAAATTGGCTCCGATGTGCGCTACAACACAAAATATTACGCCGATGCCTATGCTCCAAATACAGGATTGTTTTATTTGCAAAACGACCTGCAGTACGGGAACTATCCGTATATTGATGTGTATGTGAGTGTGCGTCTGAAACGTACGCATGTATTTTTTAAATGGGAGAACATTGGAACCAATTTTCTTGATGGTACTTACATCACAACACCGCATTATCCAATGAATCGTTCTACTTTCCGATTGGGAGTGTCGTGGGCTTTTTATGATTAACAGAATTCATTCGGTCAATTTTTACTGCTGCTTATCTGGGGAAGAACAAAGAACAAGGAACAAAGAAGCAGTGATCAGTAAACAGTATTCAGTGTTCAGTGTGATGATGCCTAGATAAGGTTGACCACATTTTACATGAATCAATAATAATTAATCAATTCCGTTTGGCGCATTACAATTGTCATCTCCAATATCGACCGGCAAACGGAGTAGGATATTCAAATTTGAATATTCTGATGTTTGTTTATCACATCGTAAAATTCCGATAAGATCATGGCAGTTGCTCCCCAAATAATTTCACCTTCAAATTTCACACATGGCACTTCCAGTTTCCCGGTTGTTGTATGCAATTCAGTTTTATCGTGGGGCAACCCAAATTGCCGAAGCGGGAAATAGACTACTTTCTCCACTTCTTCGTAGCACAATTTTACCTCCGGACGTTTTTCGAGCCAGGCAACTATGGGCTGAATTTCAAAGCGGCTTACCTCCACATAAAATTTCGAAAGTTTTCCTAAAAATTCTATTTGATCTTTTTCGATTCCTATTTCCTCGTAGGTTTCCCGCATAGCGGTTTCAATGGCCGTTTCGCCCGGCTCCATCCGCCCTCCGGGGAGTGCTATTTGCCCGGCGTGGTGTTTCATGTGGGCCGGACGTTTAATCAGACAGGCCATCAATTGGTTATTTTCGTAAAACAAAAGCAACAGAACACTGCTTTTTTTAATGTGTTTTTTATCTGCCGGAGCTGCTTTTAGTACCCGACCCGGTGGAAGCATCTTTTCATGCGATTGCAATCCGGTAAGCTCCTGCTGTAAAATGCTTCTGATTTTCTCCTGCATGATCATGGATGTAAAAATAGTTAAAAAGACGACATCTTTTTCACCGCTCCAGCGCGATTGTATCGCGTGGCGCATGATAACTTATTAATCCCACGCGATGCAATCGCGCGGGAGCAAAGAGTCGCTCAGATCTGAATATCCAGCACTCCAGTAATCTTGAAATCCCGGCAACAATGACAACAACAAAAACATTAACGACAATACCATCCATCACACTGATCCTTGATTCTATTTCAATCGAAACGAATGGTTTTGTCGGGCGAAATTTTGCTTACAAAATAACTGGGAATAATTAAGATTACCGAGGTTATTAAAATTGTGCCAAGGTTTAATAGCAGCAAGTGTAACAAGGAAAAGTTCATGGGGACAAAAGTAACGTAGTACGAGGCCGGATCGAGTTTGATCAGATGAAAGGTTTTTTGCAATAAAACAATCGCTACCCCAACCATATTCCCCCAAAGCATTCCGCGGCTGGTAAGGAAAACCGAAAGATAGATAAATACCCGGCGGACACTCCAGTTCGGACTTCCCATAGCTTTTAATACGCCAATCATTGTACTACGTTCGAGAATAAGAACAAGTAGGCCCGATACCATGTTAAATCCGGCAACCATCACCATCAGAATAAGAATTATCCACACATTCATGTCGAGAATAGTAAGCCAGTTAAAAATTTGGGGGTACTGCCTGGTTATGCTTTCGGTACGTATTATGTCGGCATCTTCACTGCGGAATTTAATCACATGGTTTCGTACTTGTTGCTCGATGTCTTCGATTTGAAAAAAGTCGTTTACCTGCACCTCGAAACCCGTGATTTGATTTGCTTGCCAGTTGTTTAAACGTTGAATTTGTTTAATGTCGCCAATAACAAAAAGTTTGTCAAATTCGTCGAAACCGGTGTGGTAAATACCGCTTACTTTTAACTGAAGCATGCGGGGAATAGGATTTCTTTCGTTTATAAAATAAAAGATCGCCAAATCGTTCAGCTTTAATTGCAAGAGTTTCGAAATCTCTGATGAAAGAAGAATTTCTTTTACGCGAGCTGAATCGTTAATGGCCGGGAGCTCACCTTCAATTAGGTTTTGCCCGAAAAAATCCCAGTTGTAATCCGTATCTACTCCTTTCAGTACGATTCCCTGTATGTATTCGTCGGTTTTGATCATACCGGGTTTTGTGGCAAAAACCTGTACATGATTAATGCCGGGAATGGTTTTAATAAGCGGCAAAAAGGGTTGCTCCCTTGAAATGGGCTGTGTTTCGTAAGAGTTGTTGGAATCGTAATTTATAACATGTATATGCGAACCAAAACCGATTATTTTATTGCGGATTTCGTTTTTAAAACCGGTAACCACGGCAACTGCAATAATCATTACAGTTAATCCAAGTGCAATCCCCGCAAGAGCAATGCGAATTATGCGCTGCGATAATAACTTTTTATTGGCTTTATCGAAGAATAGGCGGCGTGATATGAAAAGTTCAATGTTCAAAATGTTAAACTCCAAATTAGAAGTGGCAAATAACAAATAAAAACCAAATTATCAACAGCAAACAGCAATTAAAAATCAAATTCTGACTTTCAATATTCAAAATCATAGCATTAAAAAGCAACATGAATTGTTATTTGAATATTGAGTGTTGAAGCATAAAAAACTTTTTGTGATTTCGCGTCTATTCTTTTTCCGTTTTCTCACTATTTTTTGCTTCAGAAACTGTTGTGCGATTTATAAACGGAAGAATGAGTATGGATATTATGCCAATGATAATTATCATTCCGGTCATTGAGGAGTGGGCAACAAAGGCAAAAATAATTCCGTTTTCGTTGGCGACACCATAAAGCGAAAGCGCTTCTTTTGCCATAAAATGCCAGGCTCCAATTCCTCCTTGTACGGGCGCAACCATACCAAAACTGGCCAAAACAAAAGTGGTTAGTCCTGAAATTGGATTCAGATCGGCAGTGAACTCGAAAGCAAAAAATACCACATAAAGCATGAGGTAATACATTGCCCAAATAAATACCGAGTGAAAATAGAACCATCCTTTTTTGTCTATATTTTTGATGGAAATAAAACCTTCTTTAAAGTTTTGAACGATCTCCTGTATTTTTTTGAAAAATGAGGTTCCTTTAAATGCATTTCTGAATATAAAGACGAAAATTACCAGCACAACTACGGTAAGAATTAAATATGGAGAGGAAACTGCCCCTTGAAGTTTCTCCTGAATTTCGGGATTTTCTTTCATAAAATGAAGCATTTTTCCAAACTGCGCAACAATAATAATTCCCAGCAGAATTAGCAGCGAAATTAAATCAACAAGTCGTTCGGCAACCACAGTCCCGATTAATTTTGTGAATGATATTTTTTCGTAGCGCGACAATACTCCGCAACGCGAAACTTCTCCCATTCGTGGGAAAGCCATGTTCATGAAATACCCCATCATTACCGCCAGAAAAGTATTTATAAAGCGTGGCTTGTGTCCGATGGGTTCGATCATAAGGCCCCAGCGTAGTGTGCGGCTGATATGACTTAATAAGCCAATGAATAGAGAAACCAGAATCCACCAGTAATTAACGTCGTTTTTCAATACCGATTTTATTCGTTCAATATCCTGGTCTTTGTAAATAAGCCAAAAAATAAATGCGCCCAGAGTAAAGAA
>JBFEWU010000232.1:0-7612 GCA_041546215.1 Draconibacterium sp.
GATGCAAAAAAGTTAAACCAACGATAACCGGCTCTCATCATGAGGGAATAACGAAAAGTGTTCATTGAAAAATCTCCAACAACCTTGTGCTTTTGTCTTTCGCTGGCCTTATATTTTATTTTGGTATGGCTGTTCAGCCTCCAAGCGGCAATAAGTCCTGCCGAAATATATATCCGGTTATCGTAATGGTTCACCGGAATCTGCCACTCCATCAACAAGGGAACATGAAGCCAAACATTTGCAAGTTTCGATTTCTGATTGCTGTCGAAATATAAAAATTCCGGCTGCACCACATTATTTCCGTCCAGCACAATCGTTGTTTTATCGTTCAGTCGAAAACTTTGCAACTGAATTCCAAGGCCGCTAACCAATCCCCAGGTGTTCTTTTGTCGCTGTAAGCCAAAACTTTGTTGATACACATTAAAATAGGCCGAATTCGAACGAAAAATATCGTTTTCCAAAAACTCCGATTCATAGGCCGAATAGTCCTCATTAAAGAACGTATTAAATCCAAAATCAATTCCGGCAAAATGCCCCGAGAATTTTATTTCCCATGGCCTTAGTCCGTTTCGGGTAATATCGCTAATATCCATCCTTCGCAAAAGTTTTTCCGGATTTGTGCGAAGCGGAACAATGGTATCGGCTTCCTGGGCAAACGATACACGGCTAAAAATTACGACAAGTAAAACCGGTATGAGGAAACGGAAACTTAAATGCTTTGTTTTTAATGGCTGTTTGGCAATCATAATCCAACTATTGACTATAATAATGGTAAAACAAATGTAAGAGAAACTGTTCAGATTCCTAAAAAATCCGCTCCCAAAAAAAGTAAAACCAATTATAAATTGGCATGAGCCCGGCATAAGCAATGGCCACAGCCTTAGAAATTTTGGCATCGACAAACCAATTTCATGCAGAACTATCGGGATAATTCAAAGAAAATTGGAGTTGTAGAGGTGAAAATTTGCAAGCCCATCGAATTCCCCACTTCATTTTAAGATCACATAAGAGCAAGAAATTCTCTTAATTGCCTGAAATTCATTTAAAAAGAATACCTTTGCGGCCAAATTTTAGAAGATTAGAATGACATTATTTAAAGAAATGGGGCTTAGTACCGAAATTCAATCGGCGATTGAAGAACTTGGTTTTGAGCAACCGACTCCAGTACAGGAAAAAACAATTCCCTTTTTACTGGAAAGCACGCAAGACGTGGTAGCACTGGCTCAAACCGGAACCGGGAAAACAGCTGCATTTGGTTTGCCAATTATTCAGCAAATTGATACGACAGAGAAATCAATTCAGGCATTAATTTTAAGTCCAACGCGTGAATTGGCCATGCAAATTGCAAACGACTTAAAAGTTTACTCAAAAAATGTAAAAAATTTTAAAAGTGCCGTAGTTTATGGTGGTTCGGATATCCGGGCTCAAATTAAAGAGTTGGATCGCGGGCCACAGGTTGTGGTTGGCACACCGGGACGAACACTCGATTTAATAAAGCGCAACAAACTGAAAGTGGAAAAAATTCGTTGGGTGGTACTCGACGAAGCCGATGAAATGCTTTCAATGGGTTTTAAAGACGATTTGGATGCCATTCTGGAAAATTCTCCGGAAGAAAAACAAACCTTACTTTTTTCGGCAACAATGCCAAAAGAAATTGTTGCCATTTCGAAGAAATACATGACTGATATTCATGAAATATCGGTTGGAAAACGCAACGTGGGAGCCGATACGGTTGAACACAACTATTATTTGGTTCATGCGCGCGACCGTTACCTGGCATTAAAACGAATTGCCGATGTAAATCCGAATATTTACGGAATTATTTTTTGCCGCACCCGGGCAGAAACAAAAGATGTTGCCGACAAATTAATGCAGGACGGATACAATGCCGATGCCTTACACGGCGATCTTTCGCAGGCGCAACGCGACCATGTTATGGCTCGTTTCCGTGGAAAACATTTGCATATGCTTGTGGCTACCGATGTGGCTGCACGCGGCTTAGATGTAAACGACCTGACACATGTGATTAACTACAATCTACCCGACGATCCGGAAGTATACGTACACCGAAGCGGACGTACCGGGCGGGCCGGGAAAAAAGGTGTTTCAATTACCCTAATTCACATGCGTGAAAAAGGGAAATTGAAACAGGTTGAACGTTCGGTAAACAAACCTTTTACAAAAAAAGAGGTGCCTTCGGGAAAAGTTATTTGCGAGAAGCAGCTTTTCAGCTTGATCGACCGTGTTGAAAAAATTGAAGTTAACAACGAACAAATCGGTGAATTTATGCCGGTAATTTACAAAAAGCTGGCCTGGTTAGAGCGCGAAGAATTGATCAAACACTTTGTTTCGGTTGAGTTTAACCGCTTTTTAAAATACTACGAAAACGCACCTGATATAAACGTTGATGAATCGCGCGAAAGAGAGTTTGGACGTGACGACCGGGGAAGAGGCCGGGAAAAAGGACGCGGGCGCGATGGAAGAGACCGCGGCAGACGTGAAGACCGGGTAAGAGGAGACCGGGGTGAAGGACGTAAAAGTGGATACGAATTTTCAAGATTTTTCTTCAACATGGGGAAAAAGAGCGGCATTAGCAAACGTACTATTATTGATTTAATAAACCAGAATATGCCGGGCAAGAGTGTTGAAATTGGAAACATTGAGGTACTAAAAGGATTCTCGTTTTTCGAAATCGACAAACGCCACGAAAGAGAGATCATGAAAAATTTCAAGAAAGCTACTTACAAAGGGCAACGCATTGGAATTGAAATTGCCGGAAAAAAGAAATAAAGTTTCGAACACCATAAAAAAAGCCGCTGACTTTTGAAGTCAGCGGCTTTTTTCGCATTTTCAAGATCTGTTACACCAATTTGGCATCCAGTTCAATTTCTGCAGTACCGCCTGCATAAAGTCTTGAAATGGGGCATTTTGCTTTTGCGGCAAGTGAAAGTTCAGTAAACTTCTCCTGCGATAATCCCTCGCATTTCACCACTGATTCCAATTTTATAGTGGTAATTGCCGGGCCACCATCAACCTGTCCCAGGGTTACCGATGCTTCTGTTTCAATGCTCTCCGGATTTAGTCCTTCTCCACTAATCAAGGCAGATAAAAACATGGAATAACATCCTGAATGTGCTGCACCAACTAATTCTTCGGGATTGGTACCGGTACCATTCTCGAAGCGCGATGCGAATGTAAACGGGCCACTGTAACCCGTAAAACTCATATTTCCTTTTCCCTCTTTAAGGGTTCCGTTCCAAACTGACTTTACTTTTCTTACTGTCATGACTACTGATTTTTAGGTTGATATTATAAAGTTGCATCACCGGGTTTCCAGTTGCAACCAGTTCTGTTCGGATTTTGAGTGGCTTCCAAAGCACGTAAAACTTCTGCTACATTCCTGCCTGTGTCGTCGTTATTACAGTTTACCCACTGAATAATTCCTTCAGGATCGACAATAAATGTGGCACGATAGGCAACTGTTCCCGGCTGAAGAATACCCAATTTTTTACTTAAGGATTTTGAAGTATCTTCAATTAAGGGGAAAGTTAAATTCGAAAGGCGTGGATCGTTTGTTTTCCAGGCCAGGTGAACTTCTTCCGTATCGGTTGATGCACCGTAAAGTTCTGTATTAAGCGCGGTAAATTTGCTGTGGTTGTTATTAAATTCTACAATTTCTGTAGGACAGATAAAGGTAAAATCTTTTGGATAAAAGAAGTAAACAGCCCACTTGCCATCCTTTTTATGATCGTCCGATGTGATGGTCCCAAACTGGTTATCGGCTAAAACAGCCTGCTTTTTGAATTTTGGAAATTTTTCTCCTACTGATTTCATGATTTCTTGTTTTTTTATAGTTATTAAATAATTTAGACTCATTTAAAATTGTATGGCAAATGTAGGTTTTATAGTCGCTCGTGTCAAATTGATTTTTTTTAAGCCGAATAGAAAAAAGCTATTCATCAAAACTAATTTACTGAAACAGAACTCCATTTAAATTCATGAGTATCGTAATCTTTACCAGTAGTTATTGTAGATCCCACAAAAAATACAACAGTTTATTCGCACTCCTTGTTGATAGAATATCTAATATCACTATATTTAAAAGTTTTTTGAGAATTAAATTTTGGAAAAAGTTATATACCTATCCGATTAAAACTATAATTTGTTATGGAAAAGAAATCAAACAAAAATTCAGTATCAAGAAGAGCATTCCTGGGTACTGCTGCAGCTGCGGCCGCAGGAATTACAATTGTTCCCCGCCATGCAGTGGCAGGATTGGGGCATAAGGCTCCCAGTGACAAACTAAACATCGTTGGTGTTGGTGTAGGAGGTATGGGGTTTGCTAACCTGAAAAATCTTGCATCAGAAAACATTATTGGTCTTTGTGATGTGGACTGGAAATACACCGGAGGTAACGGCGTATTCGACCGCTGGCCCAATGCTAAAAAATACAAAGACTGGCGTGTTATGTACGATGAACTTGGCAAGGAAATGGATGCTGTTGTGGTTGCAACTGCCGACCATTCACATGCCATTACTGCAGCCCACGCCATTACCTTGGGCAAACACGTTTATGTACAAAAGCCTTTAACGCATACGGTTTACGAATCGAGATTATTGAGAAAGCTTGCCAAAGAATATAATGTAGCCACGCAAATGGGTAACCAGGGAGCTTCGGGCGAAGGTGTTGCCAAAGCCTGCGAAATTCTGTGGAGCGGTGCCATCGGCGACGTATACCGTGTTGATGCTTTTACCGATCGTCCTATCTGGCCCCAGGGATTAAATACGCCTGAAAAAGGGCAGTGGGTTCCTGAAACCCTGGATTGGGATCTATTTATAGGCCCGGCAAAAATGCGTCCTTACAACGAAATTTACCACCCATGGAACTGGCGTGGCTGGTGGGATTACGGCACAGGTGCTCTTGGCGATATGGCCTGCCACATTCTTCATCCTGTATTCGAGGCCTTGAAAATTGGTCATCCTTCTAAGGCACAAGGCAGCTCATCATTGCTGTTAAACGATTGTGCTCCGGTTTCGCAAGCTGTAAAACTTTCTTTCCCCGATCGTGGAAAAGTAGGTAAAATGAAACTTCCCGAACTGGAAGTAAACTGGTTCGATGGAGGTATTAAACCTTTCCTTCCGGAAGGCTGGCCCGCCGGTAAAAATCCGAACAAGAGCGGTGGCGGTACTTTCTTCTATGGAACCAAAGGCGTTATGCATGCTGGTTGCTACGGCGTAGATCCGGAAATAATTGGCGGTGAAATTCCTGATGTACCAAAAACCGAAAGACGTGTGGAAGAGGAAATCGGAAAAGCCTGGAACAAAGGTGCACATGAAATGGACTGGGTACGTGCCTGTAAGGAAAGTGCTGAGAACCGCACTCCTTGTACTTCTGATTTCGCTGAAGCAGGACCATTTAACGAAATGGTTGTTATGGGCGTTCTTGCCGTTCGTCTACAAGGATTGAATAAAGAATTGGAATGGGATGGTGAAAAAATGGAGTTCACCAATATTTCTGACGACGAAACCATCAGAACGGTTGTTAGAGATGGTTTTGCAATTCACGATGGCCACCCAACCTTTAAGAAAACCTGGACCGATCCGGTTTCGGCAAAAGAGTATGCTGCCGAATTGATCAAGCACACTTACCGTAAGCCATGGAGCTTGCCTGATATGCCTAAATAATATGAGATCCATATAAGACATCAGTTAAATAAGCATAACAAACTGAATCAAAACAGGACACTGCATTGCGGTGTCCTGTTTTTTTTATGATTTATGGTGAATGCATTGCCATCAAAAGTAGGATTACATGAAATTACCGGTGGAGCGAAAAATCAATTGACCTTTATAATTAGATTTTGAGTCGAAAAATATCCATAGCAAATTCGATTGTATATGCTCCTCCATTTCCGCCTTTCTTTTGATTTTAAGACATAGCAATACGAATCATTTTAAATTTGCACCACTTACTCTTAAAGGTGATTCCAAAAGTATTCTATGTAATACTTTTGTGAATCACTATTTGCTGAGAATAATATTCTGTGTTCTTACCTCATCCTTATACCAGAACCTTAAAATATAGGTCCCGTTTGCATAGGAGCTCAAATCCAGCGTGGTAATGCTCTCCGTTAGCACTTTCCTGTTCATCAAAACGGCACCGCTGAGCGAAACAAGCTGAAAGGAAAGAGGTGTGTCCGCGCTGTTTGCTTCAAGGGTTAAAGCCCCTTTTGTCGGATTTGGATAAACACTCACAAAAGCCCTGTTCACACTGGCGTCATCAATACCAACCCCTCCAAAAACAGTGATTGTAGCCGTAAACACATCACTCCACTTATCGGTTTCGCTTAAGGCCCTTACATTGAGTGTATGGCTCCCTGATGTAAGCGATTGTATCGGTAAAACTTCGTCGATAATCACCATGTCAGCAGGCGTTACAGGCAAGTCTGTGGCATTGCCAACTCCGGGGTCTTCATCGAAGTAGTATTCCACTTTAACAATATCGTACCCGGAATATTTAATAAATCCCCTGTGATAAAGCTGTCCCCAGTTATTGTCAGAGAACCTGCACCTGACATTGAATCTGTGAAGGCCGTCACTTAGATCTTCAACAGGAATTACCTGATCGATTGTTAAGCGCTCACCCGGTGAAATTTCTATTTTAGTCCCCTTCCCGGTCCCGGGATCATCATCGAAGAAATACTCCACTTCCTCAACATTCAGCACATCCGATTCCAGGTGCGTTTTCAGAAATAAGCGTTGAAAGGTCTGGCTCCACTGCCCAAATTCATCCATTGCCCTGACATACAACATATGTACTCCATCATCCAGAAAATCCTCAGCCCAAATATTATCAACAACGATATGGCTGCTTGAATTAAATTCAGCCGTACTGCCGTTTCCAAAGCCAGGATCCGTATCAAAAAAATACTCAACCCTTGTTATGTTATAAGGGCTGTCCGACTGCAACTGTGTTTTCAGGAATATTTGGTTCAGCGTCTGACTCCAGTTGCCTTCATCGTCGCATACCCGGATATAAAAGATATGTATTCCCTCTTCCAGTGAATTTACCGGTATTGGTTCATCAATCATTATTTCACTGCCTGGAGTAAAATCAAGCGGTATTCCGTTCCCATATCCCGGGTCGGTATCGAAAAAGTATTCGATTTTGACAATATTACCCGTTTCGGTATTGAAATGATCAGAAAATTCCCCGATCATACCAGAACCCATCGTTTTGTCGTTTCTGGTTATTGCTTCGCGGTTAATGTAATCTTTTAAATTGGCCTCTTCAAAATAAGTTGTTCTGGTGGCTGCCATAGGTGAAATAAAGTTGAAGAGCAATAAAAGAAATAAGAGGATGCCGCCGGTTCTTATGAATCTCTTTGTCATCATTCTTGATTTATCAGTTATTGGTCTTAATTTTCAATTGCACATTTAACCCACTATCGCCTGATGCCGAAGTGGGTATAATGGCGTCATAAATATGAGGAACACCGGGAATCCCGGAAAGCACGTAAGGCTGGTCACCCCCAAACACACCGCAATCCGTTCCGTTTTGGCCGGCTCCTGCTGCCGGGGAACCTTCTTTCAGGATAAAATCGTTGTCCAC
>JBFEWU010000331.1:0-5182 GCA_041546215.1 Draconibacterium sp.
CCATTGATCTGTATTCAGATTTTTGGGATTAATCCTATCCAACGAAATCGAATGGTTATCGTATCCACGCCCCTGCCATGTACATGGGTCAAGGCAAACAAACATTATACGTTCCTGCTCGGGCCATTTGTACTGAATGCCTGAAGGTTTTACCAATTCTGATTCTTGCTGATCCCGTCCTGAGTGTTTAAAGGACCCAAGCGAATAAAAAACAAGCAGTGACACTAAACTTCCAAGTAAAAAACGAATTCGGTTCATCATATCTCTTTTTGATTCTCCCTGAAACCTTAAATCAATAGTTGCTCATGACGTATTTTTAATGAATCAACCGAGGGGAAAACTCAATTTTCCCATCACAAGTCTCGCTTATTTTTATGTTGAGCCTTACCGACAATTCAGTATCGCCTGTAATTTGCGCCGTTTGGTTAATAAGAATGGTATTCCCGTCTACGGTAACAAATTCGTTCATTGCTTTATTTCCGTTGTAAAACATGGATGCGCTTATCACCTCTATTTTTTGATCGACATCAGGTATAAGCTTTAGAGCATACTGCCCGGGAACATGAATTTTGTCATCCAGTTGCACCGTTAATTCTATTTTGTTATTTTCTATTTCAGACTTTTCCCATGTAGAGACAATCTCAGGACGTGCCCAAACACGTCTGCTTTGCAAAACTGGCGGTTGAAATTTATTGACATAATATGCAGAAAAAGACCTGATGATCGGTTCGGCAGCAGCCTTATTAATCACCAGTCTCAATTGATCTACCTCAACATCTTCGAAATAGTCGATTTTTTTTCGTCCAACTGAAATACCATCTACCAGTTTCACCCATCTACCGTCTGAAAGACCTTCGATGTTGTATTCGCGAATTCGTTCACCTTCACTGTAATCTTCCATGATAATCGTATGATTGATTCGAGTTGGTTTGTCAAATTTTACAACAATGCTTCTACCCTTTTGAGATTTGATTTCAGCAATTGGCTTATCAAATCTACGCTTGATTTCAATTCCAAATTCCCGGTATCGTTGCATGTCTCCTTCCGGAATCAAGCCCGTTGTATCGGGTGACGCATTTAATAAAAAAACACTTCCATATCCCACCGACTGGTAATAGCAATCCATTAACTCCTGAAGCGATTTTCTCTTTTTTACTTTTTTAGGCGACCAAAACCAATAATGGTCGTAAAGCGTCGTGTTTGTCTCCAGGGGAGCCCATGCGTCACCATCGGGAGTACCATGGATTTGAGTAGAAACGCCTGTTTCCAAATCTTCACGCTTTACTGAATTCCAGGCGGGATAAAACAACTTGCCTGATTCGTTGCCTGGCCATCGCAACGATGCATGAGGTCCTTGAAAAATAACCGCATTTTTTGCATACTTCTCTAAAATATCTGACACATCAATTTTACAGCTCCCATCAAACCACACTTCCAACATTTCCCCGTAGTTGGTTAATACTTCAGTAAGCTGTTTCCTGAACACTTCGTTGTAGGCTTCCTGTTTTTTGGGGTCCTTTGTTATTCCCCCACTGCCAATCATCGCTCCCCAGGTACGGTCACCCGGATAAACGTATACCCCGAGACTTAAACCATACTTTTTACATGATTCTGAGAGCTCTCTCAAGACATCTCCCTTCCCGTTTTTATAAGGAGTCTCTTTTATTCCATACTTCGTCGTTTCGGTTTGCCACCAACAAAATCCGCCCGAATGTTTGGCAACAAAAATGATCTGCTTAGCTCCAAAGGAAAGCGCTGCTTCGCACCATTGGTCGGTATTCAATTTTTGAGGATTAATTCGATTGAGTGAGACTGAGTGATCATTTTGTTCCACCTCAGACCATGTTGTGGGAGCAAAATGTAAAAACATAAGACGCTCCTGTTCATGCCATTTGTACTGAACCTCTGATGGTTTTGCCAATTGCACTTTTGGCTTGAGCTCGTTTGATTTTTGGCAATAGCCATTCGTTGAAAAAACAAAAAAAAATATTAAATAACAAAAACAAAATTGCAGACTCTTCATCATTACAAATATTAAATTAGTTTATTATCTCGTCAGGATATCCCACTGGGTTTTTACTTTTTTTATCAATGGGCATTTTAGCTTTACATTTTCTTAAATGCTGAGAAAGAATTTTTGCAAGTTCATTTAATTTATCTTTTTCTTCATTCGCCAAGTCATTTTTTTCTGCAATATCCTTTTCAATATTATAAAGCTCCAATTTCCGTTCTAAATGTCTGTATATCAGCTTCCAATCTCCTTTCCGTACTGAACTAAATGGGAAATAAGGAGATACATTTACATGTGGGTAATGCCAAAAAATGGCACGGTTACCATATGAATTCTCTTCCCCTTTAATTAGAGGGACTATGCTTTTACCGTCAATTTCTCCGGAAATCTGGCTGTAGTCCTTTACGCCAGCCATTTCCAAAATTGTAGGAAACAAATCTTCAACGATAAAATAATCGGAGCAACTTGAATTGGCTTTTGTTACACCGGGCCATTTTACAATAAAAGGAACTCTTACTCCGCCCTCATAGGGTAATACTTTATGCCCTCTCAGTGGTACATTCAATGGAGCCCCATGTGGCTGCCCATTATCTGACATAAAAACAATAATCGTATTGTCTTCAATTTTCAACCTCTTTAAGTTGTGCATAATATCTCCCAGCGACTTATCCATGCCTTCAATCAAAGAAGCATATATTCCTCTATTCCAGAGACCTTCTCTCCATCTTTTCAGTCTTTCTTTTTCCGAAAGATTCTTGTCTTCAAAAGCCATGTTTTCAATTTCTCCCCATTCCTGATATTTACGGGCAAACCGAATGTCTTCCTCCCATGGTGCATGAATTGCATAATGTGAAAGGTAAAGATAAAATGGTTGGTCTTCCCGAACAGCTTTTTCAATCTCTGCATTTGCTTCAAGTGTAAGGGCTTCCGTCAGGTAAATGTCCTTTCCATGATATTTTTCAAGACCCGGCACATCCCAAATTCTCTCTTCATTTCTCCATCCTGCGCTAAAATTATTTATTCCCAAATAACTCCCCGGACCACCTGCAGCATGCCCGGCAATATTTACATCAAACCCAAGAGTTAAAGGATCCTCTCCCGGTGTATCTTTAGCTCCGAAGTGTGCTTTTCCAACATGAATTGTTCTGTAACCCGCCTTGTGAAGGAACATTGGAAAGGTTTTCGCATAAACTGTATTATTAACTCCCGGAACAGGTGACATCCCATTCACGTTCCATTGTGCAGGCGATAGGGAAGGGTGATCATTTCTGTCACCCCGAGAACTATCTTTTCTCAACGTCCAGTTTGTAACCATGTGCCGTGCAGAATTCATTCCTGTCATCAGGCTGATCCTGGTTGGAGAACATAAGGAATGTGCATAGGCCTGAGTAAATATAAGCCCCTGGTCGGCTAAACTTTCCATATTGGGAGTGTAATAAAACCGGTTTAGCTCAGTTGCTTTAGTATGAAAAGGCACGGATGTATCCTGCCATCCCATATCATCCACTAAAAAAAAAAGAATATTAGGTTTTCCTTTATTGCTCTGACCATTTACATTTAATCCAAGAAAAAAACCCACTATTAGAAGCGGTATTGAAAAAAATTGTTTGTTTGCTTTTATCTCCATTTTCATCTCATTAAAATTGTTTATTTCAGTTGCATTCGATGTATCTCGCAAAAATTTCAATATGCTTGATTGTGAATCGAAGATCAGCGATAGCTAATTTATGCATCTTTAATTTATGCTCGTTTCAACTAATCTTTAAATTCTGAAATAGATCTCATTCTAAATGTATAAGGTAAGCCCTTTATATAAAAGCCACTGACATATAGTTAGCTTTTATTTCGAAATCAATTCATAACGCTTAAGGTAACATTCATGTTTATTTGGGACCATGGATATACCCCATTTTAAACCTTCTCCAACAACAACCGGATTTGTTAGATCAGGACGAAACGCTCCTGGCGCAACTGCACGTTTCTCTACTTTTACATCCAGTTTTTCTGACATAAAATCAATACCGTCAGGGGCATATTCAAATGTTTCTGAAAGAGAAGCGAAGGCTCCGACTCCTGTTCCCTGAGGCCAGATTAATACTTCATGGCTTCTTACAAGTATTTCTTTTCCGAGTTTAGTGTAAGGACCTTCAGGATATTTTGAAAAGGCAACACCCATGCAAGTGTGCGCAGGCCCACCGTGTCCACTGGCCAATGACCTGCCTTTATAATACAACCAATACAATCCATTCCGATAGAGTAAAGAAGCGTCATCAACCCTGTAGCTATCAAACTTTTCGGGTTCAACACTTACTTTTAAAATCGGTTCTTCACTCACTCTTTTAAATGGTCCGGTTGGAGACTCTGATACTGCAACACCAATGGCTGTAATATCAGTTATATTATTGTTCTCGAATTCGCCATCGGCATTTCCTGGTGTTGGCTTTACCCCGGTGTAATATAAATAGTATTTTCCCTCGGAATGAAGAATGTTTGGAGTAAAAACAGCTTGTGAATCCCATTTGCCTTTGTCGTCCACACTCATCATTTCACCAACTTCGGTCCAGGAGTATCCCTCATCCCGGGATTTAGCACACCAAACGCTTGCTCCCCAATATCCGGCTCCCCAGTATTTTGGTTTAGCATCGGGTATTTTGGTGTAATACACATAATAAGTCTGGCCCACCTTTATTACATCGCTGGGATCACGACGTGTTACGTCTTCTTCAAAACCAATTCCGCTTACCTCATCGAATTTAAATTCGGTTTTTGAGAATTTCTCCCTTATTGTATTTATTCCCTGACCCGGTGAAGGCAATGGGTATAACAGACCGAGACCAATGATTGATAGGAATACTATTTTTTTCATCTTTCTGAATAACAACATTCTATACACATTAATTGATAACATTATACAGGGAGAATTCTTTTATTTGCGGCATGCCCTCCGATGCTGAAATTTTAAGTCGACATGCGGATATCTTCGCCGGGTTAAACCGCTTAATAAATTTATGACCGATACATTTGCCGCGCAATATTTCCTGCCAGCCATCGGGAGTTCTTCCATCAAGAATAAATTCCCTGACCCGTTCCCCCTGAGCAATATTTTCCATCAAAACAACCTGGTTGACAGTTTTCATTTCAGTAAATTTTAAATGAATTGTTTCACCCTTC
>JBFEWU010000390.1:0-4307 GCA_041546215.1 Draconibacterium sp.
ATCAACTTCTGTCTCACTTGGGACACGTGCCGAGTTTTCTATTAAATAGTTAATTTGTCGTATCCAACTATAGTTACTATTCCAGGTACCGTCTGATGTAGAAGCCTGTCCACTACTTCCTTTTTGCAACAATGCACCCGATGGTCCTGTGGCAATTTGAATGTCTGTATTAGCATCCAGGTATTGATTATTCGCATTACCTCCCTGTTGAAAATGATATCTTGGGAATAACCTGTAAAAACCATTTACCATTACCTTTAAATCATTTGCAGAAGTAAAAAAGGTAGCGTCGGTCATCTTGTCAAGGGGATATCTTTCCAGAAAATCTTCCTGACAACTATTAAATGACATTGCAAATACCATTAGCAATATCCATATATATTTTAGTCTTGATTTCATCTTTAATAAATTTAAATGTTAGATACCAATGTTCACACCAAAAGAGATTTGACGCTGTGGAGGATAACCTTTTCCACCGTAATTGGCAATAATCTCTGGTTCGTATTTTATTATTGATTTGTAATAAATGTATCCTAAATTTTCAATACTCATGTACACGTATACCCGGCTCAGTTTGGCTTTGTTTGCCAGGCTTGTTGGGACATTATATCCTACACGTAAGTTTTTAATTTTAAGATGAGCCAGGTTTAATTGGTACTGATCGTTTGCGGCATAAGTTTTAAACGAATGTCTCGGGTAATAATTATCCGGTGTTTCGGGTGTCCAGGTACCTAATTCTCTATGAACTGTATACCATTTTGAATTCCAGATATTCCCCCCGGCTGGTCTGACATAAAAATTGCCTGAGAAGACTTTCCATTTTGGAACACCGGTTAATTGTACCGAAAAATCGAAACCATTCCAATCGGCAGATAAATTAATGCCATATTGTTTCCGCGGATAATTATAGCCACCCAACACTTGGTCGCCTCTGGCATACCATTTACCTCCTTCTCCACCATTAATCTGACCATCACCATTTAAATCCTTCATCACCAAATCTCCAGGATAGTACCATGCACCCCCTTGAGGCACATTGGCTTCTAAATCATTGATATTTTGGGCAATGCCATTAGATTCATATAGATAGTACTCTCCAAATACCTGTCCGGGTGTCCATAAACTTCTTGAACCATTGATATTGTCTTCATATTCTACTACATATCCCACATAATCAGAGATATTAAATTTAGCGTTATACTTCAGGGGTTTCCCCATTATATCAAAGGCAGTATCACGCCATTTAACAGAAAATTCCCAACCTCTGGTTTCACTAACAGCATTATTCACACTTGGCAAACCTGTACCAATTGATGCAGGCAAAAGTTTTGCCGGTCCCGGTTGATCATAAATTGTACGCTGATACCAGTCGTAAGACAAATCGAGTCTATTCTTCAAAGCCACAACATCAACACCAAATCCAAGTGTTTTTGGCTTCGCCCAGGTTAAATCAGAACTTACAAGTGCAGGCATAAATACCATATTGGGTTTCGATCCGCTAAGTAGTACATCGCCATTCCCAATTCCTGTTCCCATTGTTGGAAGGTAGAGGTAGTTTCCACCTCCCGGATTTCCGGATGAAGTATAAGCTCCTCTTAGTTTCAAGGTATTTACTTGTTCGATGGCCCAGAAATTTTCTTTTGCAACATTCCAACCTGCAGAAACTGATGGAAAAAATGACCATCTGATTTCAGGCGGAAATTTTGAGTGAGCATCGTAACGTCCGTTAAACTCGACAAAATATTTTTCTGAAAAATTATATGACAGTCTTCCAAAAACACCTTGTGTGGCCCAGTGGCTTAAGGCATCAGAAACCGATGGATTTTCGTTGTAAGTTGTACTTATCGTAGGCACAGAATTGGTATATAAATCTCTACCTACTCCCAGTAACTGTGTAAATCGATTATATTCTTCCTGATAACCAACTAAAGCGGTTATGGAGTGATCCTTAACCTGCTTAACATAGTCGGCAACCAAGTCAAGTGTGTGATAATTTTGTGTTCCCATCCTTCGGATTACGCTACTCTGCTGTGCCGACCTTGCCGAATTGCGCGAGCTACCGTCTGGATTTGTAACAGTAATTACAAAACTATTGCGATTTAAATGGCTCGTGAAATTCTTCCAGGTATAGTTTCCTTTTAAACTAAAACCTTTAAATGGTTTGATGGTAAATCCACCTGTCATCGTAGTTTCGTTTCTATCATCAGTCTGGTTTCCACCTTCGCCACGCAATGAAGGACCACTACTTAAAAAAGAAGGGCTACCATTGGGATTGATATCGGCCCAATTGGGAAGTGTTGCAGACGCATTGTGCCATATGTCATTATAATCAGGTCCACGACCTCTGTAATTTGGCGCTATTTCATCCGTTTTCACATAATTCATACTCAACCTGAGGCTCAGCCAATCGGTTGCGTCTGTATTTACTTTTAAAAGTGCTGTATATCTGTTCTTCTCATCATTTGCTCCTTTAATAATCCCTTTTGATTCGTTATACCCAAGTCCCATATAGTACCCAGTATTCTTACTTCCTCCCGAAAAGTTGATATTGTGCTGTTGACTAGGAATTTGATCTTTAAACATAATATCGAACCAATCGCTGTTTGCAAACATATCCCAGTGTGCTCCCCATTGTCCATTCGGTAGCTCTATATTATTATAATCAATTTTGCCGGAAGCGTAATCTCTCATTTGCTGTATCGTTTCTTCTTTATAGATGGGATTCTGTAACGAATTTCGATACTGCTCATTAACCTTTTCTGCCCATTCATAAGAATTCGCCCAATGTGGCATTCCAATTGGTGTACCTATTTTATAACTACCACTGTAGTTAACACGAATTTTTTCACCTGCTTGTCCTCCCTTGGTAACAATAAGGATAACTCCAGAAGGAGCTCTTGAACCGTAAATTGCAGATGCAGCAGCATCTTTCAAGACAGTAATCGATTCAACGTCATTTGGATTCACATCGCTCATGGTACGCTCAACTCCATCTACTAAAACTAGGGGGCTTCCTTTTGAATTAAATCCGGTAAATCCACGGATGTTTAAATTGGCATCACTTGCGGGCCCTCCATTGGTTGGAGACACATATAGTCCTGCAACTGTGCCTTGCATCGCTTCGTTTACTGAATTAACAGGTCTGTTCTCCAATACTTCACTTCCTACCTGCTCTATGGCGGCGGTAAGGTGCGATTTCTTCTGTGTGCCATAACCAACTACAACTACTTCATCAAGTCCTACAGCGTCAGCGACCATGCTGATATTTATTATTGTTTGGTCTCCAACCACAACTTCCTGTGTTATCATTCCAACAAATGAAAACTGTAGTGTGGCACTTTCAGGAATATTTGAAATGGTGTACTCCCCATCTGCATTGGTAGTTGTGCCTTGAGTAGTTCCTTTAAAAACTACTGTTACGCCGGGGAGAGGTTCGCCAGATTCGTTGGTGACATTTCCAGATACTGATTTTTGTTGGGCATCCAGCAAGGTTGAAAAATTTTTATTTTCAGGCGCTAGCAGAATCAGGTCGTTATCAAGTATTTTGTATTTAATATCTTCATCTTTAAACAGGGCTGTTAAAATCTCTTCCACAGTATTATTATTCGCATTAATAGATACCACCCTTTCAGCATTTACCTGTTCGCGTTGATAGAAAAAACGGAAATTACTTTCCTCTTCTATTTCCCGTAATATTTCAGCTACTTGTGTCTGCTTTAGCTCAAACGAAAACTTTGTAGCCTGCGAATAAACGGTTGCAGAAACTTGCATAAAACAAAGGAATAATCCAATTAGTGTTAGTTTCATCTTTAATAATAGTTTACGCTTCAGTCCAATATCATGAAAGAAGCCCTTTTCATTTTTTTTCATAAATTTGATGTGTTAAATGTTTGAAAAACTAGGTGTGACAGCACCTTCTTAATCGCATTTGATCCGGTTAATGTGACAGCATTAGCCGGATTTTTAATTTTACCATGTTCATTTCATAAGCAAATGGTTTAGTTTATTTATTCATAATGTTTATTTTTTGTCCTTCTATTTTATAGTCTATTGGCAAAGAATGTTTTAAAATTTCCATGACCTCTATTATGGTTTCATTTTTAAGCGTACCGTCGTAATGAAGTTCCAGAATAGAATCATCTTCAACTTCAAGGTCTACACCATACCTCCGTTCCAGAAGTATAAGTAAGTCTTTTAGTTCCATATTTATGAATATGAGCTTATTATCTTTCCACGAGGTATAAATATCTGTTTTGACTTTCTTTACTTCAATACGATTTTTTTTCCTGTTATAAATCAACTGTTCG
>JBFEWU010000482.1:0-3221 GCA_041546215.1 Draconibacterium sp.
AGGTATTCCAAATCGGCAATTTGTTGTTTGTAATTGGCATTGTCAAAAATTTCAACCTCTTCGTCTGATTTTACTTTAAAGCTTTTCTGAAATTTTTTTACGTTTTCCTGAACCTGGCCGATCGCATTGATAAGTTCATTGTTTTTAAACTTTCGTTTAACAACTTTTTTAACAATGGGGAGAACGACGGCCCGCAACAACCAAAAAACACTTTTGATTCTTCGCCGGTACCTGCGATTATGGTTCTCGTCATCATCATTGTCATCGGCGTAGGTCAAATCGAACATTAAGGGTGTAATTATAACATTGCCACTATAGACTTCGTCGAGTGCACGGTAAACATCTTCGCTCGAATCTTGGGTTACCTCCTTTAAGATCTTGTTGATTTCACCGATTTTATATTTCAGCGATTCAGCCGAAAGCTCTCCATCGATCATATCGCGAATGGATAGAAGAGACTGAACAACATTTACCAGTTTTCTGATGATTACATCTTTATTAAAGATGTGGCAGTGTACGTCGTAGTAAGCGGGCATGTTTTGAGATTTAATGGATTATACCCGTAAGTTAGTGAAAATAGGATTGTAAGTCAAAAAGAATTCAGGATTACCGGGAACGAGCTTGAAACTGTAGAATTTTATATTTCCGGCGACATGGACCGCACATTACATCAATACCGTTAAATCACCGCTGCCGAGCGATTGTATCGCGTGGCGCAGGATAATTGTGTAAGGGATTATTGTTGTGAATTTAAATAATCCCACGTTGCAATCGCGCGGGAGCATGGGCTAAGCCGGGTTTAGGAAGATAATGTGATTTTTTTTATGATTTTGTGTCTGAGACTGTACTTTTTATCCTAAATTTTTACTTTTATAGAAACATAAACCTTCTATGCTTACCATTATGACAAAACTACTTCTTTTCTGTACTGTTTTTCTTTCAATAGTTGTTTATTCCAGGGCTCAATCCATAGCAAGCTGGCCGGAAGCCAGCCAGACATCAAAGCCTTGGACCCGATGGTGGTGGATGGATAATGCGGTGGATAAAGAAAATATTTCGCGAGAGCTGAAAGAGTTTTCGGAGTCTGGAATCGGAGGAGTGGAAATTACTCCCATTTATGGAGTGAAAGGAGAGGAACAGAGATCCATAGAATTTTTAACAAACGAATTTTCAGAAATATTAAACTTCACCATTAAAGAAGCCGGGGATTTGGGAATGGGTGTTGATTTGCCGCCGGGAAGTGGCTGGCGCTGTGGGGGACCATTTGTACCTGAAGAAAAAGGCTTGTGGAATTTAAGGATTAAAAAATATGAACTTAAGGCTGGGGAGGAATGGATTTTGCCGGAAACCGATGAGAATGTAACTGCCATTTCTTTCGTTTCGGGCGACAAAGCAGAAAAGATTGGAAAAACCGGGTTTTCGGTGCCAAGGGATGGAACGGTTTACCTGGCCCTGCGTGAGAAAAGCGGAAATAAAGTGAAGCGTCCTTCCAAAGGTGGCGAAGGCTGGGCCGTTGATACGTTTAACAAGGAGGTCACCAATTGGTACCTGAAGGAGTTTTGGGAACGCCTGGGAGTTGATGAGGGTAAGCTCAGATGTTTTTTTCACGATTCGTTTGAATATACAGGCGACTTTACCACTGATTTTCTGGAAGAGTTTAAAAGGCGGAGAGCTTACGATTTAACTGATTTTTTGCACGTTCTGGCCGGCGACTGCGAGGATGCGGAAATGGTTCGCAGGGTAAAATCGGATTACCGGGAAACACTGGCCGATCTGGTTCTTGAATCGTTTATTAAACCCATGACGGAATGGGCAAATGCACACCAGAGTCTGAATCGTAACCAGGCACATGGTTCTCCCGGCAACATTCTGGATTTATATGCAGCTTGCGATATCCCCGAGACCGAGATTTTCAGAAGTGTAAAACCGGGAACGGTGGATGTTTTTGTAAATAAATTTGCATCATCGGCAGCACATGTGACGGGCCAAAAATTAGTCTCGTCTGAGAGTTTTACCTGGCTCGATGAGCACTGGACGGTAACTCCCACAGATCTGGTGCGGGCAACAAATCGTTTTTTTCTGGCAGGGATAAATCACATGTTTTTTCATGGCAGCTGTTATTCGCCCGAAGATGCCGGGTGGCCGGGTTGGTTGTTTTATGCATCCACACAAATGAATAATAGAAATCCACTTTGGCGCGAAATGCCAACACTTTTTAAATACATCGAAAGAACGCAGACCATTCTTCAAAAATCGGAGCCCGTAAACGATTTACTGATTTATTGGCCCTATTTTGATGTGGCTGCCAGCGAAGGGCGCATTTTTAACCACCTTGGTGTAAATAAAGATGCAGGATGGTTTGTGAACCATCCAATTTCAGGAGTATCGGATAAATTGATGAATGCCGGTTATACTTTCGACTATGTTTCTGATATGCAATTAGCGGATTGTATGGTAAGTGATGGAAAAATTATGAGTTCCGGAAAGGCAGAATACAAAGCAGTGGTTATTCCAAAAACTGAATATATTCCCCTGGAAACCATGACAAAATTAATGGAGCTTGTTGCAAATGGCGCCAGGGTAATTTTTGATGAAGAACTTCCGCGAAGCGTTCCCGGAATGTTTAACCTGGAGGAAAGAGAAAATCGTTTAAGGGACATGAAATCGGGATTAAGCCGGGAAGAGGTTTGTGGTGATTCGGAAAAGTTACTGGTACAGTATGAAATTTTAGGAGAACGGTCATTGGCAGAAAGAGGATTTCATCATTTGAAAATGAAACGGAATAATGAAGACTGGTATTTGATTTTCAATACCGGGTTGGAGACGAAAGATGAGTGGATTGAATTAAATTCATCGGCAAGGTCTTATGTGCTCATGAATCCAATGACCGGGGAAATCAGCCAGGCAAAAATGAAAAACAGTCAGATTCGTTTGCAGCTGGAGCCGGAAGAAATATGTTTTGTCAGATGTACAGAAGAAAATTCAAGCCTGGAACCTTTTTACTACCAGGAAAAAAGCGATGAGCGAACTGAAATAGAAGCCTTGTGGAAGATCGAGTTCCTGGAGGGAGGCCCCATTTTGCCGGGAAATATACAAAGCAATAAGTTGCAATCGTGGACAGAACAAGGGGGCAGTGAAGCTCAACAATTTTCAGGAACGGTTAAATATTCCACGGAGTTTTATTGGGGTGGCAGTTCAAAATCTGGAGTTCTGAATTTGGG
>JBFEWU010000553.1:0-2296 GCA_041546215.1 Draconibacterium sp.
GGAGTACACCTGTATATTATTCCAGTAAAGTTCGATTTCGGTATAGAAACTAAAAAACAAAATAATCAGAAAAAATAAGGGGAATAAAATATTAAATGTATTGAGCCAGTTCAGTATTCTTTCTCCTGAAGGAGTGAATTTCTTATGTATGTAATAGATGAATGTGAAGGAAAGGATAACAATAGCAGAAGCCAAAAATTCGAGGCTGAGTACGGGCATGAATAATTGGCTGATTGAAGGCTTATAAAACGGATACGAGACCGATACCCAGTTGGTCACTGTAAGAATAAATGTAATGCTGATAAGCACAAAGGAAAGGTAGTCGAGCAATTCAATCTTCTTGCTTCGGCCTAACCAGAAAAGGAAAGCAGCTTCAAGCGACCAGAGAAACAATCCGTTCTGTTTATGCGGGTAATCTCTTCAACGCTTGATGGGCTTGAATGGAATATGGTCTCATGTTAGCTGCTTTCTTTGGGTCTTTGAAATATGAATGCAAAACTTCCGGTTAATTGTGTATTTTTGCAGCGGCAGTACGCTTTATCGCCTGTAGCTTTAAGTTATGGGAGGAAAGTCCGGGCAGCAAAGGACACCGTGTTTCCTAACTGGAAGGTTTTTGAAAGGGGACAGCAACGTAACAGAAAATAACCACCCTAATCCGACGTGTCGGATTGGGGAACGGGTGAAAAGGTGCGGTAAAAGCGCACCGGTGGTGGTGGCAACATCGCCAGCCGTACGTCTCACGGGCTGCAAGGTCATGTATATTCTGATTGTTTGCCGCTGTTGCGGTACAGCGAAGCGGTCCGTTTCGTTCCCAACGCACAAGGGAGTCAGGAGGGGTAGACTGCACAGATTCCGTCAGTGATGTCGGAACCAGATAAATGATAAAGGCTTTTGGCTTTCGCCAAAGGAACAGAACCCGGCTTACAGGTCTGCCAATTTTAATTCAGCGGATGGTAATTAGTGAAAGCTAATGGCTGCCCGCTGAATTGTTTTAACCCGCTCCCCGCAAAATAAAATGGCTTTGTCAAGGGATCTTTTCGGTGTTAACCGGCCACCATGTTAGAAAATCTGAATCCCCCATCAAGTAAAACTGATCCAAAGTCCACCGGAAATTTCATGTGCTCCAACGATGACAATTCTATACCAGGTTTCGGCAGGTAATTTTTTATTGTCTTTTTGTACTTCTCAAGAAGTCTACTCCAAAATGCGGAATATAGAATATTATTGATGGTAAGATTTATACCACTTCACAAATTCACCAATTCCTTTTTCAAGCGGAGTGTCGGGTGAATAGCCATAGTCTTTTTGCAGGGCGCTTACATCGGCATAGGTTTTATACACGTCGCCGGGCTGCATATCGTGAAATTCTTTGATAGCCTTTCGCCCTAATGCCCTTTCAATGGTTTCAATAAAATCCATCAGTTTAACCGGTGATGAATTTCCTATGTTATGTACTTTGTAGGGTGGAGTTAAATCGGGCGCACCTTGGAGTACCTTTATTATTCCCTCAACAATATCATCAATGTAGGTGAAGTCGCGGTACAGATCACCTTGATTAAACACTTTAATTGGCTTGCCGGAGAGAATGGCTTTGGTGAAAAGGAAATAGGCCATGTCTGGTCTTCCCCAGGGGCCATAAACGGTAAAGAAACGCAGTCCTGTTGTAGGTATTCCAAACAAATGGCTGTAGGTGTGTGCCATTAGTTCGTTGCTCTTTTTGGTGGCAGCGTACAAGCTAATGGGATGATCAACGGAATCGTTTACCGACAAGGGCATTTTATCACTGTTGCCATAAACACTCGAAGAACTGGCATAGACCAGGTGTTTTATTTTGTGGTGACGACAGGCTTCCAAAATATTCATAAAACCCACAATATTACTGTCGATGTAAGCCTGTGGATTCTCAATGCTGTACCGAACACCGGCCTGTGCAGCCAGGTTGCATACCAGATCGAATTTCTCGGTTTCGAAAAGTTTATGCAGTTGCTCCTTATCCTCGAGGTTCATTCTTGCAAATGAATAGTTGGCCTTTGTTGTGCTTGCTATTTTCCGGTGCCAGTTTTCAGCTTCGCGTGTAATCCCGGCTTCCGCCAAACGAGCCATCTTTAATTCGCTTGAATAGTAGTTGTTTAGATTATCTATGCCCACAACTTCTACCCCCTGTTCCACCAACTTGTTGGCCAGGTGGAAGCCGATAAAACCGGCTGTTCCTGTTACCAGAATTTTCATTTCAGAACGTTTTTAGTGATTTGGATAAATCTTATTGGCAGCTAAATAATCCAGAATTGCATCTAAA
>JBFEWU010000304.1:0-5553 GCA_041546215.1 Draconibacterium sp.
AGTTACACCACTTGCTGTCCCGATTATAACTCCTTCACAACCCATTGATAATAAGGATTCCAGATTTTTCTTTTCGTTTCGGCCGTTTTCAAAAGATATGGTAGGAATAATCTGGTAGCCCAATTTATTAGCTGCTTCATACATGAATTCAACCGAATGGGAAAAAAATGAATGGGCTATTTTGGGCAGACAAATGCCAATGTTATACGTTTTACTGGAAGACAAACTTCGACCAATAAAATTTGGTACGTAGCCCATCTCTATGGCTTTTTCTTTTACAAGCTTTCGGGTTTTTAAGGCAATGTCAGGATGATCCTGTAAAGCTTTGGTAACCGTAACCCTGGATATTTCTAAAGCCAATGCGATATCTTTCTGACTGATTTTTGCCATAACAATGTATTACACGGGTAAAAATACTTTATATTTTAGTTTTACCAAATAAAAAAATAATATAAGCTCAAATAAAAAAATAAAAATAATCACTTTTAAATAATATGCAAATTGTGCATGTCTTTAAACGTATGTGAATTGAATTTAGACAAATATAATTTATTAATTCAATTCTTTACTTCTCTATTATCATATTCACATTTACACTTATTCTTAGAAAACCGTGACTTATGCTGAAGTCTTTATCCATTCACTTTATGTTGAAAATATATAACATGACAATTTAAAAAGAACACGTGTAAATTTTTTACTATATTTGTAAATAGTTTAATGAATTAATTATTCCATTATGCGTTCGGTTGTTGTGTTGTGGTTTTCATTTTTCTGCTGGCGGTCTTTTCACAGTTGACATCCATGGGAGTTTTGCGGACAATTGCAATGGACAGACCTTTGGTTCAGAAAGTATTTATGCCAATTCAACGATGATTGCCCACAGTGCCTTATGCAATAGAAAAGAAGAGTTTGTAATGGATAAGATAATCAGGATAAACAAGTTTTTAGGGCTTGTGAAACAATGATCGTAACACAGAATCGACTAAAAAACAATTTGATTTTGATTAAAATAGGAATCGGATGTTAAAAAATGTATTTACAGGTTTTTTAATCTTTTGTTTGTTGCTTCTGATCATACCAAAAGTTTATTCAGAAGAAAAACAACCTAATATCGTGTTCATCTTCGTGGATGATATGGGTTATTATGATTTGAGCTCATATGGAGCCACTGAAGTTAATACAACCCGAATCGATAAATTGGCAGAGGATGGTGTTCTCTTTACCGATTATTATGCCGCGGCCCCCATTTGTAGTCCTTCAAGGGCAGGATTGCTTACGGGATGCTATCCCCGAAGAGTTAGTAATAATATTTGGGTGCATCGCCCTGACTCTGATTATGGCTTGAATCCGGATGAACTTACCATGGCCGAATTATTCAAGCAAAACGGATATAAAACAGCATGTATAGGAAAATGGCATCTTGGGTTTGAAGGACCGCTTTTGCCCCGACAACAGGGATTTGATCATTATTATGGACTTCTCCATAATTTAGACCGTCTTGAGGCCGAACATTTTGATGATAAAGGAGGAGTTCCTGTTATTTGTGACGGTGAGGTCGTTGAACGCCCTGCTGATCCTTCAAAATTAACCAGAATGTACACGGACGAGGCAATCAAGTGGATAAAGTCTTGTGTTAAAGGAGAGAAAGCGGATTTAAAGCAAGATTCTGAACCCTTCTTTCTTTATCTTCCACATACTATGTTGCATTCCCCTCTTGGTGTTAGTGAGCCATTTATCGGAACTTCGAATTGGGGAGAATATGGTGATGCCATCCAGGAGATGGATTATCATACCGGACGTCTGGTGGATGCTCTGAAGGATCTTGGTATAGACGACAATACAATTGTCATTTTTGCATCCGACAATGGCCGGGGGCCAGGCAGGAATCCTGATCAACCCATACGAGGGCGAAAGCTGACAACATTAGAGGGTGGCCTTCGGGTTCCCTGTATTGTCTGGGGTCCCCAGCTTGGAATTCAAAAAGGAATAAAAACAAATGTTATGGCAGTCGCAATGGATTGGTATCCTACGCTTGCAACATTTGCCGGTATCAAAATCCCTGAGAATATTGTCATGGAT
Source organism: Draconibacterium sp. (assembly GCA_041546215.1). GTDB lineage: Bacteria > Bacteroidota > Bacteroidia > Bacteroidales > Prolixibacteraceae > Draconibacterium. Next base: position 2,083 of record JBFEWU010000304.1, read on the forward strand.
GGGCGGGATTTGAGCAGTTTGATTAAAGGTGAAACAGATAAAATATCGTTTTCGCCGGAAATCTCGCTCAATGCAACAGTTCCTCTAAGAAGGTATTGGAATCCAACACGTGAATGGCGTGAGCGCATTGATCGGGAAGAATATTTGAATGCATTTTTCTACCATGGCGCTACAGGTGCATTGGCGGCAGTTCGATCAGGAAAATGGAAACTCCAGTTTAATCCTGAATTGAAACTCTATAACCTGGAAGCAGATCCAGGGGAACGAAATCCTGTTGAAGATAAGGCTCTCATGTGGAAGATGCGCGGTTTGGTAGCACTTTTTCAGGAAGAGATGCGTCTTTGTGCAAGACCAGCCGGACAGTTAACGCCAAATTCAGTTCGCCCGGGAACATCTGCAGGAGGAATGAATCCGGTACTTGATCAGGAATCTATAAATAACATACTTGAAAAGGGTGATGCAATAAATATTAAAAAAGGAAATGAATTAGCAGAATACCTCGATTTGACTTTCTCAATCAATGGTGATGTTTCCCTGAAATTGGATTTATACAAACCCAAGAATTCTGATGAATCGCTGCCTGCGGTTGTTTGCATTCATGGTGGGGGATGGTCTAAGGGAAGCAGAAAAGGATTTGGCAAGATGGCAAAAATACTGGCCAACAACGGATTTGTCGCTGTTTCCATTGACTACCGTCTGAGCGGTGTGGCACCATTTCCTGCCCAAATACAAGATTGTAAAGCAGCAGTTCGCTGGTTGCGTTTGAATGCCGAAAAATACGGAATTGATGCTTCAAGAATAGGAGCCATAGGACATTCCGCGGGAGGTCATTTAACTGCCTTGCTGGCAACGTCTGACGGTTGTGTTGAACTGGAAGTAGAAAACGAAAATAGCGTTGTATCTGATAGAATTAATGCTGCAGTTGCAATGGGGGCACAAACCGATTTTCTCTCAGAAAGAACAAAAGAGGTGTCTTCAAGTTCGGAGCGAGGGGAGATATGGCGTCAATTTTTGGGAGGCACTCAGGCTGAGAAACCAGATTTATATCGACTAGCCTCACCACTTTACCATCTTGACAAAAATGATCCTCCCATTGCCTTCATTACCGGGGAGTTTGATGATCCCAGTACCCATGCTTATAAGTTTCGAGTTGAAGCTGAAAAAATAGGTGTAGTATCGCAATCCGCAATAATTAAAGACGCTCCACACTTTTTTATTCCAGACTCAGAATGGTTTGATCTGTCAATGGATTGGTCAATTTCATTTCTCAAAGATATCCTTAAATAATAATGACGAATGAAAATGATTTTTAGGATGATGAAAAAAACATTTCTACTTATCTCAATCACAATATTAATTAGCAGTTTAAAACTTTCAACACAGAAATACAAAAGTGGAGATCCGGATATTAACGGACAAAATGATCCTGCCTTTAAGTATACAAGTGGAGATGACGAAATCGACCAGATACGCAATGAAATTAAAATTCATCCAACGGATGAAAGTAACTATGAATCTCGTGGAGTAATGTTAATGTTATGGGGAAGTTCCTTGCAGCACCAAGGAGCCATTACTACTGGAAGAGTCCCTTCTGTTATCTTCAGACCGAACAATGTAAAGTCAATTCAGAACAAAAAGGAGCAACAGGAAGAAATTACCAGGTATGCAAAATTGATAGATAAAGGATATTTGATTCTTGATTCGATACAAAATGAGATTATCGAAAATCCTTCCAAAGGATTAACGCCTCTTGCACCTGATCCCAAAAGTGTAATCCCGCCTGTTAGAAATGAAAAGCCATGGCCAAATTACCAGGGGACACTTACGAATGTTGGATTTAACGGGAACGATGGGCCTGTTTATGGCCGTATTGCCTGGAAATTTCCTGTTGGGCTTGCATGGGAGTCCAGGCCTGTTATTGAAGAGGGTAAGGTTTACCTTGCTTCTCCGGGGATACGCAATATTCTTTTTACCCTTGATATTAATACCGGAGAAGTATTAAACTCCGTCAAACAGAATGGCGGAAGATCTTATGGTACTCCGGCTTATGCTTCAACACCTGTCCTACTCAAAGATTATATGCTTATGCGCCAAATGGGTAGCAAGTCAAATGCAATGGAGGTGGCATATATCAACAAGAATAACTGGGAGGTGGAAAGCAAAACATATTCCGGTCAAATTGATTACAGAGCCGGTTATGCGCCCCTTGCGGCTAATGAAAAATACCTGGTTTTTCCTTTTTCATTTAATAATATTGAAGCGACACCCCCTGAAGCACGGGGATTTAGCCGTATCATTTGTAAAGATACCAAAACCGGAGAACAGTTAAGGGATATCAACGTAGGACCAACATTTGCAGAGCCACTACTGGATGATGACGAGGTAATTATTGGAACCAATAGTGGTTATGTATATTGTTTTAATGCAATTGGGTCTGATTCAGAGAACGAAATAAGTAATCAGATCGCCATGGCAAAGGAGCCAGTTATAACATGGAAATTCAAGGCAGGTGATGCGGTAAACCGAAGGGCGGCAACAGATGCAAAACAGGTCTATTTTGGGGCTAACGACGGAGCTGTGTATTGTCTTAACAAGAAGACAGGGGATCTAATCTGGAAATATAGAGTTGAAAATCCTGTTGCGGAATCATTCCGTCATTTCTCCACTCCATTGGTATCGGGCAACCGTATATTTATCGGTTCAGCCGACAAATATCTATATTGTCTGGATGCTTCCAGCGGTGAACTTATTTTTAAGTACGCATCAAGCGATTGGGTTCGTGCCTGTCCGGTAGCAACTGAAACCAATGTCTGTTTTGCTTCCATGAACGGCGATCTGTATAATATCGATTACAGTGGTAAGCAACCTAAAGAGGTTTGGAAAAAACGGATTGGAGACCACTGGATTTATGCAGATCTGGCACTGTCAGGAGAGAAGCTCTTACTGAATGATTCTGATCTCTACAGTTACTGCATAAACACCAAAAATGGTGATGTCCTATGGAGATTCAGTATTCTCAAAGGATTTCATCAAAAAGATGGCTATAGGATATTAACCGATCAGATAGCTGGCGGTGGCTATTACCAGTCTAAGGCAACTGCCGCCGATGGGAAAGTATTCATTGGGACACCTTCACGTTTTGTTTATGCCATGGATGCTGAGACCGGTAAGGAGATATGGAAATTTGAAATGGGAGCTGCCATATCAGGAGCGCCAGTATATGATCATAGCAAAATTTATATAGGTCAGCAGGGGGGTGAGGATGATTTTTATTGTCTTGATGCCAAAACAGGAAAACTGATCTGGAAGCAGAATATTGGCTGGGATTGGGGATCTGCCTCGGTTTCTGACGGATTGGTATTCATTCCGGGTATTGATGGCTATTTTAATTGTCTGGACGCCAATAATGGAAATGTGATCTGGCGTTTTCGTACCGACAGATCAGTTTGCAGCGAACCTTTGGTTATGGGG
>JBFEWU010000051.1:0-18346 GCA_041546215.1 Draconibacterium sp.
ACAGTTCGGCAAAGGAAGCCCAGGCAGGTACTTTGCGAAAGTTAAGTAACTTAAAAGGTAAAAAAGCCACAGAAGCTAAACTAAACTTTGGCGGCCAACACAATGAATTGTGGTGTGAGGGTGGCGAAAAATATTTTATTGACACTATGATCAAACAAAGTGTGGAATACGCCAGGTTTTGTGGCTGGTTTTCAACACTTGTTTCAAAAGAAGACAGTCTGCAGGGTATTTATCAAAGACTAAAAACTGTAAAAGCAAGAACAATAAAAACCATGAATGTGGAACGGGGCAATAAAAAAAGCAGAATTGTTGCCTGGAGTTTTCAGCAGGTAAGTCAAAAGCCATAATCTTTTACCCAGGTACCCTGATCGCAAAAAAACCACCCGCTAAAAAACGGATGGTTTCCTGAATGGACATGGCACATCCAAACTATTATTTCTTTTTAATATCCTTAAATTGGGCTCCTTCGTCGTGTACCGACATCACTGCACGTCCCGATGGATCGGCATTATTCCGGAAGGCTTTATCCCACTCCAGAGCGGCTGATGTACTACAGGCAATGGATGCTTCCGAGGGTACACAAGCTGCTGCTGCATCCGATGGAAAATGTTCGCTGTAAATTTCACGATAAACATATTCTTCTTTGTTCATTGGTGTATTTACGGGAAAACGGTAGCTGGCATTTTCCATCATCTCGTCGCTAACTTTCTCCTCGGCAATTTGTTTTAGAGTATCAATCCAGCCATAGCCAACACCATCCGAGAATTGCTCTTTCTGACGCCATGTCACCTCCTCCGGAAGATATTGTTCAAACCCTTTTCTCAGGCAGTATTTTTCCATTTTGCCGTCCTTTGCCATTTTTGCTTCAGGATTAAAACGCATGGCAACATCCAGAAATTCCTTATCAAGAAACGGCACACGACCTTCAACACCCCACGAAGCCAGAGATTTATTGGCTCGTAAACAATCGTAGAGGTTCAAACGTCTGACTTTTCTTACACTTTCCTTATGAAATTCTTCTGCATCCGGAGCCTTATGGAAATACAAATAGCCTCCGAAGATCTCATCAGCTCCTTCGCCCGTCAATACCATTTTTATCCCCATTGATTTAATAACACGGGCAATCATGTACATGGGCGTTGATGCACGAACCGTTGTAACATCGTAAGTTTCAATATGATATATCACGTCGCGAATGGCGTCCAGCCCTTCCTGTATGGTATAATGAATCTCGTGGTGGACCGTTCCAATATGATCGGCAACTATTCGGGCTGCAGCCAAATCCGGAGATCCTTCCAATCCTATCACAAAGGAATGCAACTGTGGCCACCAGGCATCTATTGTTCCTCCCTCTTCAATGCGCTTCCCTGAGAATTTTTTCGCCAGCGCCGAAGTAATCGAAGAATCCAAACCTCCTGACAAAAGTACGCCGTAAGGTACATCCGACATTAACTGACGCTGAACGGCATCTTCAAGCGATTGCGCCAATTCTTCAACACTGGCCGGATTATCCTTCACCTTTTCATACTCCTCCCATTCCCGAACATGCCACTTTACATATTCACCGTCTTTACTATAAAAATAGTGTCCCGGAGGAAACTCCTCAATCTTTTTACAGAAGCCTTCCAGCGACTTTAATTCGGATGCAACATAATAATTCCCCCATTTATCCCAGCCCTGGTAAAGTGGAATAATACCGATATGATCCCGGGCAATTAAATAAGCATCATTGACCTCATCGTACAGCGCAAAAGCGAAAATACCATTCAAATCATCCAGAAATGTTTCTTTCCGGTCGTTATATAAAGCCAGTATGACTTCGCAGTCCGATCTGGTTTGAAATGCGTATCTCCCTTCATATTGTTTGCGAATTTCCTGATGATTATAGATTTCACCGTTTACACCAAGAATCAGTTTCTTATCTTTACTGTACAATGGCTGACCACCTGATTCAGGGTCAACAATTGAAAGCCGTTCGTGAGCAATTATTGCTTTTTCACCACAATAAACCCCCGACCAGTCAGGCCCGCGATGACGTAACTTTTTACTCATCATAAGCACCTGGGGGCGTAAATCCTGTGCTGGTATCTTTAATTCGAATGCACCTACAATTCCACACATATTGTCTTAATTAAAGTCTGTTTATAATTTTCCTCAAAATTAATCACTTTGACATCATAACAAAATTTTTATTGTCTATTTTCTATTTTTAATAACATTTAATATACATTTTAAAACTCAATCCGAACTTTAACAAGCATTTTAATATCTACATTTCAAGAATAAACCCCGTAAATATGCATACACTTTAAAGATTAAAATTGAAAAAAACGGAACAACCCCCATAAAACAAAAGAGCAGCAAGCAAAACACATCCAATTTTGCACATTACCCCTATTCCCTGTAATCCATTGTCATTACTAAAAAAAACAGATTAAAAAACTTCAATTTTTGCCATTTTGTAAAAAAATACACCTTTGGGTTTACCGGAAGCTAAGAATTTATCCATTTATTCTATTTTTACATCCAAACCAAACGATGCTTTTTAACTCGTTAATATTTGTAGTTTTTGCTTTAACATTTTTTCTTGTGGCAAAGCTTCTTGGAAAAAATGTCAAAGGGCGTTTGCTGTGGCTAATCCTTGCATCCTTCTTTTTTTACGGCTGGTGGGATTGGCGCTTTATTTTTTTAATTGCTTTCAGCGGATTGGTGGATTATTTCTCGGCACTGGCCATGTTAAACCGCCCCAAAAAGAAAAAACTCTTTCTCACGCTTTCCATTATAGGCAATATAGGTTCGCTCTCGATTTTCAAATACTGGGGTTTTATTGCCGAAAATATCGATTCCCTTATGGGACTCGCAGGAGGATCAGCCCTTGTTAGTCACACCCCCGGATTATTTCTGATCACACCAATAGGAATTAGCTTCTATACTTTTCAAAGTATGAGTTATACTATAGATGTCTACCGGGGTGAGTTGAAACCCACCAAAAGCTTGCTACACTTTTTTGCCTACTTATCCATGTTTCCGCAGTTGGTTGCCGGACCTATAGTACGAGCAAAAAACATGCTGCCACAGATGTTAAAAGTACAGAAAGTTACCCAATCCGAACGCTGGGAGGGCTTTCGTTTGGTGGTACGCGGTTACTTCAAAAAAATGGTAATTGCCGACAACCTGGCACCTTTGGTAGTTACTGCCTTCAGCTCCTTCGAACTAAATCAATCAACAGCCTATTGGTGGGGAATAGCCATTGCATTTGCTTTCCAGATTTATTGCGACTTTGCCGGCTATAGTGACATTGCCCGCGGACTTTCAAAATGGATGGGCTACAGCTTTCCCGACAACTTTAACCATCCATACATTTCAACATCCTTACGCGAGTTCTGGACACGATGGCACATATCACTTTCAACATGGTTTAAAGACTACCTGTATATACCTTTGGGTGGTGGAAGAGTCTCAAAGATCAGGTCGCATATAAACTTATGGATTACCATGCTGATATCGGGCTTATGGCACGGTGCCGCCTGGAATTTCCTGGTCTGGGGAGCCATTCATGCGCTGTTTTCCTCGGTGGAACGTGCAACAAACTGGCCGCTAAAACTGGAAAAAAATAATTTAACAAAAACAATTGCCTGGTTTTTGGTAAGTATACAGGTTTTAGTAGCCTGGATATTTTTCAGGGCAGAAAGCATCGAGCAGGCACTGGGAATTGTAAAAATAATGTTCTCGTTTACGGGCGAAATAAATATGGGCTGGGAAACAAACGGAAGTATCTTCATCTTACTCATGATTGGAAGAGAATTGTTGCATGCTACTAAAGTCGATCAACAGTTCAGATCCGTAAAACCTGTTTACGAGATGCTTTTTTATGCCATTGTAATCACCACGATTATCTTTTTCAGAGGAGAAGGTAGCGAGTTTATTTATTTTCAGTTTTAAGCATGACAAAACGAGGCAACATATTGTTTACACTACTTTTTGCAAGCATTTTAACAGTGAGCTTAAGTTTTGTTTTGCCCAAAAATGGTGAAAAATACCTGGCCGATATGTTCTGGGCACGCAAAACTTTTGCTCCATCCAACAAAAACATAGTACTAATGGGAGATTCCAGGATTTACCGTGGTCTTTCGCCCGATATTATGAAAGAAGAGTTGCCCGGATTAAAAATTCTAAATTTTGCCTTTTCAAATGGTGGACTAAACGCCCTTATGTTTCGCGCAGCCGAAAAAAAACTCACCTCAACAAATCATCCAAGAGTAATTGTATTGGGTTTAACAGCAAATACCTTGACCGACTACACGAAAGGGAACAATCAATACCTGCAGGAACTAAAACGGCCACGCGAAGAAGTACTGGAACGTTTGTACTTAAATCCTGTTTTATATTGGTTTTCGGCAATTACTCCGCAAAAGCTTCGTGTACATTTTAAATCCAATAAGAAAATCCAGGAAAGCTATTACCTGAACCACTATGTAATGAATGGTTACGTGGAATCGGATAAATTCCCGGTGGATACGACCGAGGCTCTTCCTTCCTACATCAAGGATTTTAGCCAATACCAGGTAGAACAGAACCACCTGAACGAACTATTTAATCAGGTTAAAAAGTGGACAGAAAACGGAATCATCGTTGTGGCCTACCGTCCACCGGTATCGCAAGCCATGCTGAAACTGGAAAATTCAATGGGCAAATTCGACGAAGCCAAAATTGCTAAGGGGATAACACAGGCAGGTGGACATTGGATTCCACTTATTAATTCGGACTACAGCACCTATGATGGCAGTCACATCAACCGCTCGTCCGCCGAAAAACTCTCCCGGGAAATTGCCGCCGTGATCAAAGCTTTTCTACCTTTGCAGCATGACAGCACAAAAGAAAAATCAAAAGAACATTCTAAGTAAACTAAAAATTGACCAGCTAAATCCGATGCAGGAAGAGGCCAAACTTGCCATTCACGCTGCCGACAACACGATTCTGCTATCGCCAACCGGAACCGGGAAAACCCTCGCCTTTATGCTGCCAGTTATTGCCGAACTTGATCAGGATTGTGAATTTGTGCAGGTTTTAATCCTGGTTCCTTCGCGAGAGCTGGCCATTCAAATTGAGCAGGTAACCCGCGACATGGGTGCCGGTTATAAATGCAACGCCTTTTACGGTGGCCGCCATTTCAGCAAAGACCGCATTGACTTGAACCGACCACCGGCAATTTTAATTGGCACGCCCGGAAGAATTGCCGATCACATGCGCCGCGAAACCTTCTATACCCACAAAATAAAGACACTGGTTCTCGACGAGTTCGACAAATCGCTGGAAATAGGATTTGAAAACGACATGAAAGACATCGTTTCTTTCCTTCCTGAAGTAGAAAAAAAAATTCTGACTTCTGCCACTCATCGGGTTCGTATTCCTGAATTTCTTGCCTTTAAGAATCCCATCAGCGTAAATTATTTAAAAGATGAAATCCCCGAGCTGAAACTAAAAACCATTATTTCGCCTGAAAAAGACAAACTGGAAACATTGGCAAAAGCACTAAGCCATTTGGGCAATCAACCCGGAATAATCTTCTGCAACTTTAAAGAATCCATTGAACGTGTGAGCAATTTTCTGCACGAAAAAGGAATTAAACATGGAACTTTTTATGGTGGCATGGAACAACGTGACCGCGAACGGGTTCTAATTAAGTTCAGAAACGGTACGCACCAGCTTATTGTAGCAACCGACCTGGCGGCACGCGGACTGGATATTCCCGAACTGAAATTCATCCTTCATTACCATCTCCCCTTGCGTTTTCAGGAATTTACGCACCGAAACGGACGAACTGCCCGCATGCATAGCGAAGGAACCGCATACATTCTTAAATGGGAAGGGGAAGAATTGCCTGAATTTATGCCGCAAACCGCCATCGAAGAGTTAAAGGAAGCACCTCTTCCCAAATTACCGGAATGGCAAACGCTTTTTATCTCGGGTGGACGGAAAGACAAAATTTCCAAAGGTGATATTGCCGGACTGTTTTTAAAACAAGCCCGGGTAAGCAGCGATCAGTTGGGTGTTATCGAATTGAAACACGACTGCGCTTTTGTGGCTGTCCATGAAAACAGTATAGAAGAGGTGCTTAAAAACCTTGGTACGGTCAAGCTGAAAAATAAGAAAGTGAAGATTACAATGGTTTAATTAATTTCCACAATGCTTTTCCCATCAAAGCTATTTCCCATCGTAAAAGCACCATATTTAGCGAGTTTTATGCGGTAACCTAAATTTAGTAGTAACATCACCTTGCTGACTGTATTAACATCAAGGTATGAATAAGCTCTTCGGACCCGCCGGATTATGCTTTGATATCCGTAAAACTTACTTTGCAACCAGGCTGTGCCATAGTGTAAAGTGTGCCTGTCCATTTTTAAGGGTTTGTGTACCACATGAAAAAAATCATAATGGCTCCAATCCTTACTTATAATCCGTCCCTCATCATTCATTTTGTCAAAAAGTGGCGTTCCGGGGAAAGGCGTCAGCCGCGTTGATTGTAATACTTCAATGTTGGCTTCCTGTAAAAAGTCGAAAGTGTTACGAAAAGCGTCTGGTCCATCGTCGTCGCCACCAAAAACAAAACCTGCAAAAATTCCAATTCCCGCCCTGTGGATGTTCTTTACTGCCTGGAGGTAATCACTCCTTCTGTTGCAATGTTTTTTCCAGCTGTCCAGGCTATCCTGGGATAAGGATTCAAATCCGATAAATAATCCACGGCATCCGCTCTGGAAGGCCAGACGAAGTAACTCCTCATCTTCTGCAATCCGGATTCCACATTGACTAAACCATCTTTTTTTCAGGGGTATCATGGCTTTAAACAGTTCTTTCGCATATTCACGATTCAGGCCAATGTTATCGTCCATAAACAATACACTTCGCCCCAATCCTTTTAACTCTTCAAGTACCTGCCCCACTGGTCGTGTTCTAATTTTATACCTGTTAAATGCCGCCACCGAGCAAAAGGCACATTTATAAATACATCCGCGTGTTGCCTGCAGGGCATTGGTGCTTACATAGGCATTGTGCTTTATCAGTTCACGATTTAAACCGGGCAGTTTTTCCAAATCCACCAATTCGCTTTCATAGAACGGTTTCAATCCCCCATTAAAATAATCGTCAATCATAATCGGAATGTTATTTTCCGATTCACCCATGCAAATGGCATCGGCATGCTGAATGGCCTCCTCTTTCATAAAGGTTGGATGGTAGCCACCGAAAATAACTTTCTTTCCCATGGCCCGGAAACGGTCGGCAATTTCATAGGCACGGGGTGCATTGTAAGTCATAAACGATATTCCAATTAAATCAGCATCGGTGTTAAAATCTATGGGTTCTACATCCTCATCAATTATTCTGCTTTGAACAAAGCCGGGCATACTGGCTGCCACATATAAACTCGGCAACATTGAAAAACGAAAAACGCTTGAATTAACCGGACGCTGATTTGCTTTTACCCTCCATAAAGGCGAAGTTGGATTGATTAAATCGAAACGGAGCTGCTTTGAATTATTCATCGGGTTGAATTTTATTTGCCGGGAATTATCAATTATTCAACACCCTCAAAAGCACCTTCTATCGTACAATACTTAATACACACTTAAAATGTTACGATAATGCAACAGGATTCAAAGAAGACGAGCAAACTTTGCCGTATAAATACTTCGGCACAAGACATTCTTTCCCTGGCAATTGATATTCTGCCTCATACTCCTTAGCATTGCTAATCAGAAACTGAAGATCAAATAATGGGGGCAGCAAAAAACAACAAATAGATCTCTATTGGGCTTTTAGTGTAACAATATACAAACCATCCTTGTCTGCCTTTTGTTCGAATGACACCTTCATATGATTGGCAACTGTTTTAAGTAAAGCCTCCGAGCAACTTAAGAACTCCTTGTAGTTAATTCCATACATGGGGCCTTGTTTGAAAAGCAAATCAAGATTTGTCATTTGAAAGCAAATCATTTTATCGCTTTGTTCCAGTATTTTCATTTCAGCATATGGATTAACGCCCTGCAGCATAAACATGATTTGATTGGCAAAGAAAACAAAACCTGCATTGGGATCCCAAAAGGCTTTAAACTGTTCGCCAATGTACTTCCCGTATTCTTCAACCGATACATCCTGAGTTTTGGCGAAAGTTATACCCGCTGCAAAATACGCTGTAACATGGTTGTAAAGCACCTCTCTTTCCTGTTCTGCTGTAACTTCAGGTACCGAAAAGGTTTGTTGGGCACTTAAAAAACTGAATGATGAAACACAAAGAATAAAAATTGCTAATTTTTTCATAAATGAAATTTTAATGGGTAATTAGTTGTTAAATAAAACCCGTCCCAAAGAATGGGACGAGTCTTAAGTTGTGATTTTTGAATGGTGAGTAATACGTAAAATATTCTTAAAGGTTCTACTTTATAAAAGAAACTTACTTTTTATACTTCCCCAACCCCGGACAAATCGGACTTTTAAAGGTTGTAAGCAGGTACCCGGGAATATTCCCGGCATTTTGCAATTGAATAAGTACCCGGTCGGGCCATAAATAATAAAGGCCTACCAGGTCGCCTTCGGCAGTGTACCACCTTCCAAGAACCGGTTCACCCGAGTCATCGTAAAAATCAACTTCCAGGGTGTAGCTTGATTTTGCGGCCACAAATTTTTGGTGTTGCGACCACTTGTTCACACCCTCTCCCTGGCTGTAATGAAAAGTGATCCATGCTTCCGAATCCAGAATGGGATTCCTGTACTCTCCCTGGCGCGATATGCAGGCATCATTCCAGTGCATTATCACTTTCATGTCGCCATACCCCCAGAATGGGTAGTCCAGAACTTCAGGGTGTGCTTCCTGATAAGCAAGTATATCGCCATCAAAGGGAGGTTCTTTTTTATACCAGGGAGCATCGGGATACAGTTCGTCGCCAAACCAGGCATTCATCAGGTATCCGTTAAACTGGTGTGCATGCCAGTTATATCCCCATTGATCAAACCCATTGTTCTTTTCCACTGAAGCCTTTTTCAAGTCCATAACAGGTTCTTCCACAAGATCTTTTTCGCATGCGGCAAAAGCTATTGCCAGTAACAATAACAGGAGGTAGGAAAAAATTCTCTTCATGACATTTAGTATTAAAGTTTATGTCACAAAGTTCCCCCATAAATTCTTATGCAACTTATCAGTGGTGAAGCATAAACTTTAAAATTTGACGCAACACTTATACTTTTGAAGCATGTTGGGTAACTCAATAAATATTGAAAATATTAGGAGAGTAAAGCTAACCCGGATTTGATTGGGGCAAGATCACGCCAACCTTTTTTACAATTGCCTGAAACTCGGGATTACCATGTAAAGGATAATACAAAGGATAGGACAAAACAAAAGGCAGGTCTTCATTTTGAACGTCAAAAGCAATCCTAAAATATTCCAGTGTACCCTCATAGTCATCAATCATCATAAAGAGTGACGAAACCACAGCCTGGTTACAACAATATTTTTCCTCTCCTATCATGGCACCTTTCATGTAGAATTTAACGCATTCTTCAAAAGGGGCACCGGTTCTGTAAAATGCAGCTACCGGCTTGTTCCTCATCAGGTCCTGTAGTTCAGTCCATATCTCAATCGTTTTTTCAGCTTCACCCTGCTGGAGATACACATACCCCAATCCATGCATTGCAAATCCAAAAGTTGGAAAGAGTTCAAGAACTTCCTGGTAGGTCTGAATTGATTTTTCGTATTCGCCCACAATATAGTAACGCTCAGCTAAAAAACTTAAGGTACGTGGATTTATCGGATCAAGGGATTTCGCCAGTAAAGCCTCCTTTATTGTTTTTCCATAATCGCCTTTTACCGTATAATAATTAGACAATAGAAGGTGTGCATCGGAATTACTTGGCTGAAGTTGCAATGCCTTTTCTGCGTAGAATTTCATTTGCTCCCAATCCCAGTCCAATTTACCCACCAGGTTAGCTTTTGTAGTATACGCTGCTGCCAGTGAGTTATCCAATTCGATGGCCTTGTTAACCGCCCTTCTTGCATTTTTGCGATAAACTATCTCTTGCTCATGATCATACACCAACCTATCGAGTGCCAAATAGCATTCGGCCAAAGTTAAATAAGCCGGAGCAAAGTTTGAATCGATGGAAATGGAAGCCGTAAGATAGTTAATTGCATCTTGTAACTTATCTTGCCTGATATCCTGAGTCATCCACAGCATTCTCCCCTTTTGATACAAATCGTAGGCCTTCGCATTTACTTCAGGTGCTTCATTGCTTTGTGCCGGAAAAGCAGCATTAAGAATTTTGTGAGCAATATTATTGGATAAACTATTAACCACTTCCAAAATCCGGGTCGATTGCTGAAAGTATTTGTCTGCCCAAATGTGTTTTTCCCTGGGAAAAGGATCTATTAACTGAACATTTACAAGCATGCTGTCTTCATCTGTCAACACAGAACCTTCGAGCAAAAGGTCAGCTCCCAGGTATTCTGCAATTTCAGAATAAATTCTAATCGAATCGCGAAAGATCATCGCTGATCCTCGTGAAATTACACGAAATCCTTTTATTTTGGAAAGTTCGGTGATAAGATTATCTGTTAATCCCATGGCCACATGAGACCGGTTCTGCTTTTCAGACAAATCGAGAAAAGGCAAAACTGCAATCGATATTTCTTTTGTTTCCATTTTCCCAACATCGACCGAGCCCTGAATAAAATAAACGGATATACTTAATACAACTGCAAGAGAAACGATGATCGTCCAACTTCTTCCCGAGAGTTTTGCCAAAAATCCTTCTGGAACATTTCCGGTTACAGGATAAGTTTCATTACCATTTTTTTTGAAGTCGCCGGGAGTAAAACCATATCTGTCGTGAAAACATTTATTAAAATACGAAGGGCTGCTAAAACCCACTTCATAAGCAATTTCAGATACAGTCAGCTCGTCATCTTTCAAAAGCCGGGTAGCCTCCTCCAGTCGAATATCGCGAATAAACTGGTTCGCGGAGACTCCTGCTGAGGTTTTAACCTTTCGCAAAAGTTGCGAACGACTCAATCCCATTCGTGCCGCCAATTCACTGACTCCAAATTTTTCATCGCGGATATTTTCAAGAATAATTCCCTTGATTTTTTTTATAAAAATCTCTGGCATGGGTAAGTTTCAAAAAGGTTTTGGCATCACAGTCTTCTAAAGATACGATTTTTTTATATGAGATTGAAAACACTGTCAAAGACAAGCAGAGCTTTAGTTGTGATATGGCTGCTAAACATATGATATTCTGAAAAAAGATAAATGTGTTGGAGATAAATTTATGCATCGGGATATAAAGTCTAAAATTTGAAAGCCATCCATAACCGGATGGCTTTCAATGTCAAAAACAAATAATTTCGGGCCTTTAAATTGCTATAATTTTAAGGTTCATTCACATCAACCAATTCAACCATAATTCGGCCACCTCTGGGTTTTAGTTCCAGAATTAAACCTAAACCCGGCTTATAAAATTTATGTTCACGCTCGCCGGGTTCCAGTGGTGTCCATTCCATGGTTTCCAAACACCCCTCGAATGTTCCCATTTCAATCTCAACTGTTTTCTTCATGTTAATAACCATCGCCATGTCTTCAGCCTCGCCTTCGTAATATTCCTGCTGGTACTTCATTCCCATTTTCGGATTGGCATACATTAAAATTCCCGGTAAAGCATCGTCAACTCCCGCTTCCCACGAGCCTTCGGTCCCCACCAGTTCACCATCTTCAAATTCTTCACTGTATTCGCCAAAATACCATACGTTTCCATCTTTATCTTCGGCAAACCAGTCATCGGTTGCCTCAATCAATTCACCATCAAGCCATACAGTATCGGTAACAACCGTGGTGGTGACACCCATAATCTCCTTTGTTTCGGCCGTTACTTTAACTTTAATTGTTTCCATGCCATCTTCAGTCTCTCCTTCATACATAAATACCTTCCCTGTTTCAAAGGCCAAAAATTTGTTGGTAAATCCAACAACAAATTCAGCTGCCCCGGGAAACTCGGGTAAAACTGACATGCTTTTAAGAACAGGCTCTGAATTTTCTTCCCCTGGCGAGACTTGTTCGCCGGTTAAATCACAGCCACTGATAAGAACTCCCCAAGTCAGTATGCATAAAAGCGTAAAGCAAGCACACAAATTAATCCTCAAATTTTTCATAATACATCATTTTGATTAATAGATCTTTTGTAATACCTATGTGACAGGTTCTGGCTTATACACTGTAGATGTTTTATACGAAACGATTTTGAAATAGATACAAGATCAATCGCTGGGCAGGGATCAACAAAAAACAAAAAGCCACTTTCCGCCGGTACGACGAAAAGTGGCTTCTATATTTTAACCACACAAAGCCTATGGCTTTAAGCAATAATTTTATAATTCCATTTTAAAATCACCCAAATCGCTTAACTGCGAAGCTCTGATGTATTCGGCATGTGCTTTAACCTCGGCTTTTGCAAATTTAATGTAGTTTTTAGCCGATTTCATAAACATTTCGTCGCGGTTGGTATCCAACAACAGCAAGTAGCTCATAATAATGTGTCCGGCCATTTCCACCAATCTCCGTGCATGGAAATCGATAAATTCGTTATCGTTAGTAGATGTAACTTTTCTTACCGCTTCCTCATAGTCTTCAGTCAGAATAATTAATGTACGTTTCATAAACTCCAGTTGTGGAGAAATCTGCTCCGCTTCGTAAATCCGAATCTGATCAAGGTAGGAGCCCGTTGTTACACCACGGATAGCAGCGACAACCTGCAATTGAGTGGTTCCTTCGTAAATGGAAGTAATACGAGCATCACGGTAAATCCGTTCAACCGGGTAATCTTTCATAAAACCAGAACCACCATGGATTTGAACTGCATCGTAAGCCAGTCTGTTACTGTATTCACTTGCCATCCCTTTTACAAGCGGGGTGTAAATATCAGCCAAACGCTGGTATTTTTTCATCTCGGCGCGTTCCTCTTTTTCCAATTTACGCTCTTCGGCAATGTGCATGTAGGTTTTATACATATCGACAAAACGTGATGTTTCGTACAGCAAAGTACGCGATGCATTTAGTTTTGCCTTCATCATTGTAAGCATTTCGTAAACTGCCGGAAATTTAATAATGGCTTTTCCAAACTGCATACGTTCCTTTGCATAAATAAGCGACTCGCGGTAAGCAGCCTCGCACAAACCAACCGATTGTGCCGCAATACCCAAACGTGCACCATTCATTAATGCCATTACGTACTTGATCAATCCCATTTTCCGGGATCCAACCAACTCGCCCGGCGCATCTTTAAATACCAGCTCACAGGTTGGCGAACCAATAATTCCCATTTTATGCTCTATTCGACGAACCGTTACACCACCGTCGTTTTTATCGTAGATAAACATCGACAAACCACGGCCGTCTTTTGTTCCCGGCTCTGAACGTGCCAGCACCAATGAGATTTCACCATCACCATTGGTAATGAATCGTTTTACACCATTCAACAGCCAGGTTTGCTTCTCTTCACTCCAGGTAGCTTTTAGCTGAACGGCCTGTAGATCCGATCCTGCGTCAGGCTCGGTTAAGTCCATTGCCATCGTATCTCCGGCGCAAACACGTGGTAAATATTTTTGCTTTTGCTCTTCCGAAGCAAATTCGTTGATGGTTTCAGCACAATCCTGCAACCCCCAAATATTCACAAATCCGGCATCGGCACGCGATACGATATCGGCAGCCATAATGTAAGGTACAATTGGAAAATTTAATCCGTCGTACTTATAAGGTAAGGACATGCCCATCAAACCTGCCTGGCGCAAGGCCTTAATGTTTTCCTCTGTACCACGGGCATATTTCACATGTCCGTCAATAACCTCAGGTCCTTCAGCATCAATGCTCTCTGCATTCTCAGCAACAATGTTTCCACAAATATCACCCACAACTTCCAGCACACGCTCGTAGCTGTCAATTGCATCTTCATAATCAAGTGGAGCAAAATCGAATTCCTCTTTAAATGAAAAATTGCGTTCTTTCAAACGAACAATTTCTTTCATTAAAGGATGATTCAAGTGAAATTGTAACTCTTTATTATCGTTATAATAATTTGCCATTTTATCGTGTTTTATTGTCGTGACTACTTGGTGTTCTTTTTATAATACTTAATCATCTTAGGAATGATATCAGCAACATCTCCGGTAATTACATAGTCGGCTATGGTATTGATCGGAGCATCAGGATCGGTATTGATTGCAATAATCTGAGCCGATTCTTCCATTCCTGCCGTATGCTGGATTTGCCCGGAAATACCACAAGCGATGTATAGCTTCGGACGAACCGTAATACCTGTTTGTCCAATTTGACGTTCGTGTTCGGCATAACCCGAGTCAACTGCAGCACGCGAAGCACCAACTTCGCCACCCAATACTTCGGCCAAATCGTATAACAGTTTAAAATTTTCTTTTGAACCTACTCCGTATCCGCCAGAAACAATAATAGGAGCACCTTTTACATTCACCTTGCTTTTTTCCATGTGACGCTCGATAATTTCAACTACGAAATCTTCGTCACTAACGTATTTGGCTAAATCGAGTTTAACAATTTTTCCCTTGTACTTTTTATCAACAATCTCCTTTTTCATTACACCCTCGCGCACTGTTGCCATTTGCGGGCGACAATCGGGATTTATAATGGTTGCAATAATATTTCCTCCAAAAGCCGGACGAATCTGATACAACAAATTCTCGTAGTTCTTATCCTGCTTTTTATCGAAGTGGTCGCCAATTATCAAACTGGTACAATCGGCTGTCAAACCACTGTGTAATGCCGACGAAACACGTGGTCCCAAATCACGACCAATGGATGAAGCACCCATTAAAGCAATTTGTGGCTTTTTCTCTTTAAACAGATTCACCACCACCGAAGTGTGTGGCAATGTCTGATACGGGAATAAACGTTCATCGTCAGCAATGTACAGTAAATCTACTCCGTAAGGAATAATTTGCTCACCTACATTATCAAGTCCATGCCCTACGGCAATGGCTTCCAGTTTACAATTTAATTCGTTTGCCAGCGAACGCCCTTTGGTCAACAATTCTTGACTAACTTCAGCTACCTGGCCATCTTCTATTTCGCAATAAACAAATACGTTACTCATCTTTTCAAATTTTAAGGGCATTAGCCAATTGTGTGACTCTTAATTAATTCTACCATCATAGCTTCAATGTCACTATTCGAATTCGAAATTACTTTTGAATCTTTAGCGGCAAGCACAACGTTTTCAATGGATTTCACTTTTGTCGGCGAACCTTTTAATCCTAGTTGTGAAGCATCGGTTTCAATATCGTTGACCGTCCATTCCTGAATATTTAGTCCTGGACGTTCGTTGTACAACTGGGTATAATCTTCGTTTTCCTTTTGAAGTTCTGTTACGGTTTTCGCATGCTTGTATTGCATGATACGTTTGGCGTTACGTGCTCTGCAGTCAGGAGCCGAACCATTAACTGTCATCACCAGCGGCAGCGGACATTTAACCGTTTCAACACCATTCTCCAAACGACGTTTTACCGTAATCGAACGATCCTTCAGTTCAGCAATTTCTTCCACATAAGTAACCTGAAGCAATCCAAGCTTTTCAGCTACCTGAGGTCCTACCTGTGCCGTATCACCGTCAATGGCCTGACGACCGGCGATAATAATATCGATTTTACCCATTTTTTTAAGCGCCTGTCCGAGTGCATACGACGTTGCCAAAGTATCGGATCCGGCAAAAGCCCTGTCGGTAAGCAAGATACCTCCATCAGCGCCTCGATACAATCCTTCTCGAATGATATCGGCAGCCCTGCCTGGCCCCATGGTTAAAATCTTAATGTTCGATTCAGGGTATTCGTCTTTAATGCGTAGTGCCTGTTCCAATGCATTTAAATCCTCAGGATTAAAAATCGCAGGTAGCACTGCCCTGTTAATGGTTCCATCTGCTTTCATCGCATCCTTACCCACATTCCTTGTGTCGGGAACCTGTTTTGCTAAAACAATAATATTATAAGCTTTCACTTGTATATAATTTAGTTAATATTTCTTCTTTTAATAAGTAACGAGTTTTGGCATTATATCCGATACCACTGCCCCGTGAAACTCCCTTGTTCGTCAGCTGACCAATATTCATCCTATTTTTCAGGCTGCCCGCTGCCTCGTTTCATTCAATGATTATTCGTTGTCTTTATACTCATTTTAAAGTCTGTATTCGTTCAATTTCAAGTAAAAAATATTCCATCTCAAAATTGAAAGCTAGCAAATATAAAAATCCGGTGAAAACTAACCAAAGAAACTAATGAAGGCTTAACTTTAAACTTTGTTAATATCCTCTCGGAATAGGGTTTTCGGCTCCTGAAATGCACACAAAAAGCACTATTGGCAACACATTAAAACAATCAACCATAACATTCTAAAATTCCCTTATTTTTCAGAGAAAATGCTAATTTATACTAGTTTTAAGTAAAATTTGGCAGCATAGGAATGCAGATAAGTTTTACCGAATCAATTTATTAAATCCGACGCTAAACTTTTACGCCTGATAAAAATTTTAAATCCACTTAATAATAGCCAAAATGTTAATATTAGTATTAAAATTGAAATAAAAACAAGTGAGTAATTCTCTTCGTCGATAAAGGTCACTAGGTTATTGATCATGGCCCAAATGGTCATAAACAAAACAAAAATCATTGGAGCCAGAGCATAAACAGGATTTTTATTCTTCAGAATTAAATAGAGCACTACAACCCCTAGGCCCAGTGCCGCCACCAGTTGATTTAATGCTCCAAACAAAGGCCACAACAACAAGGCTCCCTTTGCTCCCGGTTGCAAAAAAGTTAAAATCATGGCCACAATAACAACTACCATTGTGGCAAAATAACGGTTATTAAACGGTTTTTTTATTGTCCCGCTTTTATCTTTAAATATCTCTTGTAACGAAAGTCGCTGAATTCTTGCCGAAGAATCGAGGGTAGTATTTGCAAAACTTACAATAAAAACGGCTATAATAGCCGATCCCAATTCCATTGGAATACCAATACTTTCCAGCAAGTTCGCACTTCCCACAATAAATGCTTCAAGTTTGGCAGCTAATCCGGAGGCACTTGCCCAGGATTCATAATGTGTATAAAATGCATCGGCTCCCATCAGCGTCACACCGTCTTTTTCAAGTCCTAATCCCAATCCTGCTGCAACAGACATAATTACCAGCACCGAAAGGAAGCTTTCTGTTAACATACTTCCATATCCGATAAATAAGGTATGACTTTCCTTTTCGACCTGCTTGACAGTTGTGCCTGTACTCGCCAGGGAATGAAAACCGGAAATGGCCCCGCACGCTATGGTTATAAATAATAATGGCATTAAGAAAGGTACGTTCTCTGAGTGTAAGGCCTTTTGATTAAATGCTGGAGCCGTTATTGTGGGATGCGCCACCATAAGCCCCAAAAGAATTAAAGCAATAGCCATAATCAGCTGATGAGAATTGATATAATCGCGGGGCTGAAGTAACTTTTGAACCGGTATAGTAGATGCAAAAAAAGCGTAAATATAAAGTATTAAAGCCCAGGTAACCACCGATGAACTCATAATTGCAGGAACTCTTATGGGCGGCAGATAGTAGACGCTAATATAAATTGAGATATACAAGAGTATGACGGCGATTATTGAATATAAAAGATCACTCTTCCCTTTTCGAACATTGTATCCCAACCAAACTGCAATGGGTATTTCAATCCAAACCGGGAAAACGGACGCAGGGTATTTATCAAAAAGGACGCCAACGATCATGGCAAATACTGCTAAAACAATGAGCAAAAGGAGCTGCATAATAAATTGAAAAACATACCGCGTTTCGGAACCTATAATATCACCGGTTAAATCGCCAATTGTTTTCCCCTTGTTTCTCCCTGAAATTAAAAGGGTTGAAAAATCGTGAATACCCCCCATAAAAATGGCACCTAAAAAGACCCACAGAAAAGCAGGTAACCATCCCCATATGATGCCTATTGCAGGTCCTACAATTGGTCCAATTCCGGCAATTGTAGTAAAATGATGGCCAAAAACCATATTCTTCTTTGAAGGAACAAAGTCAATACCATCGTTAAATTGTTGCGAAGGCATTTGTCTTTTATCCGAAATTTTAAATATTTTTTTTCCCAGAAAACGTCCATAAGTCCGGTAGGCAATCAAATAACCGACAAAAGCAATACCGGCAAGTAATAAACTGTTCATAATCTCCAGTGATTTAGCAGAATTAAAGCTTATGAAATTTCAAGAATTTAAATAACTCACGTTAAATATATGGA
>JBFEWU010000292.1:0-5851 GCA_041546215.1 Draconibacterium sp.
TAATCAATAATAATTAATCAATTTCTTTTGTCTTCGGTCTTCCGTCCTATTTTTATTTGTTTTTAGAATTCCATTCCATTCTATTCTTAAAAATATGTATTTCCAATGCATAGTGTTTTTACTCAGACACGACACTAGTTTATAGTTCAAAGAAGTCTTCCAGAATCGTTTGGTGGTCGAAGGCTAAATGTGGCAGGCTTTTTACTGAGAACCATTTTGCCTGTGCAGCATCGTCGCTTCCTGTTACCTTCTCTTTTTGTACCAATTCGGTGGAAAAAACAACTGAAATTGTTCTGTGCCGCGGATCGCGCTGAAGGGCATCGTAGGCACGAAACTGTTCCATAGAACCTATGCTTAAACCCGTTTCTTCTTTCAACTCCCTGATACAAGCCTGTTGCAGGGTTTCATCCATTTCCATAAAACCTCCGGGTAAAGCCCACATATTTTCATAAGGCGCTTGTTTTCGTTCAATCAACAGAACAAAAGTCTCACTTTGTTCTTTCACAAAGACTATGGCATCGACGGTAAGTGCCGCTCGCGGGTATGGATAAGTATACATTGTACGAAGTTATTAAAAACACATGGGTTTACCGGTTTAAAATTTCCATTTCATTTTCACCCAGAGCTCATCGCCAAGTTCCCACCAACGGTTAATGGTCGATCGTGCTGCGGCATTGGAGTATTCCGTAAGAAATTCTCTGCAAAGTTGAGTCTTTTCACCCTTTTGGGCATTTGCCTGATCTTGTTTCAGCAATTCCATGGCACGGGATTCTATAAAATCCACTTCTCCAAAAACCTTGTCTTCATACTTTTTTACTTCCGGTTCGACCACCTCTTTTCCAATTCCCCAATTCACCATTGCCAAACGGTTTGTACGGGTAAAGGCCCACATGGCTGCCTGTCGGCTAAAATGTTTATGTCCGCAATAGTTGTAGGCATCCGGTAAACTCAGGTTGCCACAGTATATAGGGACACGCGGACTCAGGCGAGGTACATCCTGACTAAACCAGATTTTACCCCCGATTTCATCGGGCAAATCATCGCGCAGCTGGGCGATCCACGAGTAAGAACAGTATTGAACCGCAATGGGACGGTTGCGAACCACAAGATCTTCCCGGATCGAATTTAACAGGTTTCTGCGGTCGGTCGAAAGCCAGGGGTGTGCAGCAGGACTTACAATGGTATCCACAACCTCATATTTCCCCTCCTCATTTCTTTTTTTCTTTTCAACCTTTAAATTTCGAATCATTTCAAATTCGGTACCATCATAGGTTTGCTGGTAAAGTGCAACGACGTCGCGAATGTTTACTTTTTTCTCAACCTCGACGGAAAAGGGTAACTCGTCGGCGTCGAATTTCAAATGTAAACCGGGTGCCAGGGCGCTTAGAACAAAATACTCGCGAATGTTAAATGGTTTGTCGCCACTGTATGCTTTCCAGAATTTAAAAGTTTCTTTTCCATCCCAGAATCCCATCTTCTTTGCCACATCAAAAACATTCTCCGATGCCATAAAGAAGTCCTCATTGTCCAGGTGCAGCTCACCTATCCTTGAGATATTGGCCGATATTCCCACATGCTTGTCAGGGATTCGCTGAGCGGCCCAGACTCCGCCAATTTTATCCGGCCCTTCACCCAGGATCTCCATGTGCCATACCTCTTTGGTGTCGGCAATGGTAATGCACTCACCAGCATCGGCATAGCCGTATTCTTTAATTAGTTCACCAATCAATTTTATGGCATCGCGGGCTTTTGTGCAGCGTTGCAGTGCAATGCGCTCGAGCTCTTCGATTAAAAACAAACCATTTTTATTGAGCAATTCCTTTTTACCGCCAAAAGTTGTTTCGCCAATGGCCAGTTTTTTTTCATTTAAACAGGGATAGGCTGTATTCAAATAGGCATAGGTTTCTTTGGCTTGCGGAATTTCGCCTTTTAGCTCCATCCCGTCTTTACTCCAGGCCGTGTGAGTGTGCATGGTGCCCCAGTATACCTTATGCGTGGTGTCGCGCTCAAATTTTTGTGCCGGAACAAATTCCAGCCATGTGCGGTAATAAGCATCACAGGTATGTGCCGTGATCACCGACCCGTCGTCGGTGGCATCTTTCCCAAACATAATGCTGGTACAACTTTCGTTGCGGTCCAACTCATCGTCCTGTGCAAATAAGGGATTTGAAACTGCCAGTGAAAAAAGAAGGGCAAGGATAATTCCGTAAAGTGTTGTCATTTTTTTAAGTATTAGAATATCAGAGTATTAGAATGTTAGAATTTATAGCTAAAGAACAAAGAACAAAGAGCAAACAGGATATCTGGATTTTTGGATTTTCAGATTGCTGGACTTCTGAATATCAGAATGTCAGAATGTTAGAATATCAGAATTTATTGACCAAGCCATTAATCACTAATCAATAATAATTAATCAATTTCTTTAGTCTTCGGACTTCCGACTTCGGTCTTCGGTCTTCGGTCTTTCTTTGAGCTTTCAGCTCTTCATTAATCAATTTCTTTTATCTTCGGACTTCGGTCTTTTTCGTTGTCATTGTTGTCGGGCTCCACGTACCTTGTAATCCTTTTTGACCACGCGATACAATCGCGCGGCAGCGGTGGACGGACGGAAAAGCGATCTCTTCCTATCAGCTCCCGGCCCAATTTCAAGCATTCTTCCTTTGAGCTTTCAGCTTTGAGCTTCTTCCGTCTCCCGTCTCCAATGCCTAAGTTTAAATATTCAAAAATAGAAGAAATGAGACCGGAAGCAATGATTTCATTCATAATTTATAAAATTGCTGTGGCCTGTTTATGGCTTTTTTTGCTGATCCTTCAGGAACCTGGGGAAAAGAAAGAAGATCCGGTTTCGCGGGCAATAGCTTCAAACATGATTGCCCATATTCGTTGTAGAATAATCAAAACACAAGGATAGGTCTTTTGTGAAATTGAAATTTAACTATCTTGCGCACCGTTTTTTCAATAAAAATAATAAAGAGATGCGTAATTTTTTGATCGGTATACTTTTGTCTTTAAGCTTTATGGCTTCTTCTCAGAATCCAGGGAAAGAAACGGGTTTAAGGACGATAAATAGGCAGGTAATTCAATCGCAATTGGAATTTTTGGCCTCCGACTGGATGGAAGGACGCGAAGCAGGAACGGCCGGAAACTACCTGGCCGGTGATTATCTGGCCAGCTTATTCAAGTTGTATCAGTTGAAGCCCGCTGGCGATGAAATGACTTTTACTCCCAATCGTTATCAGAAGTTACTGGGTGCTGAATTCGAAAAATCAATGGGATATTTCCAAAAGTTTTCTGCCGTTGAAGTAAGTTCTTCCCAAGAGCAATTCATTAGCTTGTTCCGAGACAAAAAAGAGATTCAATTCCAGTATAAAAATGATTTCGGGATTTCCTTTGTCAGCCGCAATCAGCAGTTTAAATCGAATCTTGTTTTTGTGGGCTACGGATTTCAAAACGATGAACTTGGATACGATGACTACAAAAATGTAAATATTGAAGGAAAAATAGTGCTTCGTTTGGCAGGATTACCGGGTGATATGGATACAAATTCCCGGGCATCACTTAGCATTTCGGAAAAGAAAATTAAAGTAAGTGCCCGGGAAAAGAATACCCTGGCTTTTGAAAAAGGGGCCCTGGCTGTTCTTGAGTATGATCCGTCAAAGAATGTGCAGGAAGAATGGAGTGCCAATAAGGCTTTCTATTTTAATGAAGCCATGTATGAAGGGGCTGCCAAACCGGAAAGTTTTTACGATAAAAAATTACGTTTACCAACCGATAAGCAAACGCCTCCGCAGATTTCAATTTCGAAACAGATGTTTGAGGATTTGCTTTTTGAATCGGGTGTTCAAGCTGAAGATATCATTGCAAAGGCCGCCGACCTTAAAACAAGTTCGGTCGAATTAAGAGGTGAACTTAAAATTGATGTACATGCACACACCCGGATTCTGGGACTACGAAATATTCTGGGAGTTGTGGAAGGAGAAAATCCCGACAAAATTATGATTGTTGGTGCACATTATGATCATCTTGGAAAATACAACGGACAGGTTTTTAACGGTGCCGATGATAATGGCTCGGGAGTAGTGGCGGTAACAACCATTGCCAAGGCCTTTATGGAAACCCGTATAAAACCAAAATGTACCGTTATTTTTGCGCTATGGGATGGAGAGGAACGTGGTTTGTTGGGATCACGCCATTTTGTTGAAACTTTCGAAGATATCGGGAAAACAATACTTTATCTGAATTTTGATATGGTGGGCAGAAATGGTTCGCCCGATGCTCCCGGCAATAAAGTGGCCATGATTTATACAAAGGCATACCAGAATTTAGTGGAAACTTCCAAAGCGAACATGGAAGATTTTGACCTCAACCTGGATGTTAACTTTAGTGGAGTCGAGCGCCCGGTTGGGGGTAGTGATAACAGTGGTTTTGCACAAAATGATATCCCCATTTTTTGGTTTCATACCGGCGGACATACCGACTATCATAAAGCCTCTGACCATGTTGAGTTGATTAACTGGCAAAAGTTGGAAAGCATTATTAAGCTAAGCTTTTTAAATATGTGGGAGTTCGCTAATCAGCCGGCGTTGGTTGAATAGTTTGGTTTGAAATGCGAAACTGGTTGTTGACGAAGCTAATTTCTTCGATCTTGAAGTTGAGCGAGTGTCCGGTGTTATACACCATGATTGGCTTATAATCCAGGTGGCGGGGCTTGATGATTTTTTGCAAGGGAGGGGTAACAAAAAAGAATAAGCCGGGATTTATAATCTGGTGTAATCCACCTGATTCACAAACAACAGGATGTTGGGGTAAAAGCGGATAAAGCTGCCCGAATGCTTCTTCCAGGTGTTCCTGTTCAGCCATCACAAAATAGACTTTCCCGGCACCGGCTTGCAACATTAAGGAACTGTCCTTGTTGGTCAGTTGTTTTTCTTCAAGAATGACAAAATGTTTATTTTTTATCAGCACATCAGTTTCGTTATAGGGATGAAAGTGTGATGAGACTTTTACGCCGGTAACAGGGGTAGTTTGCACGAGGTGTTCAATAAGTTTGCAAACAAAATAAGTTTTACCAACATTGCGACCATTGCCTGCAACCAGCAGGATATTAGGTATTTGTGTGGGTATATTCAATTTAGAATGACGCATTTAATCCGTGTTTGTGAAAAACCTGAGCCAATTTAATAAACAAATGCAGATATGCCTGCGTGAATGTAAATTTAATTGATATTATACCTGAGTTTTCCCGTGCTTTGAATATCTTTACCTACGCACTTTTGAAGCAGTTTATGAGACGTGTTTTTACCTTGATGATGATGGTTTGTGCACTTGTATTCAATGCGCGGGCCCATGAATTAACCCTGTCGGATACTTTGAGAAATGAAAGGACTGAATTGTTAACTCTTTTGCGCAGTCGTGATTTTCTCAATAAAGCGAATCTTTTAAACCAGTGGTATTCCCCCGTTTTTCACCAGCAATTGAAAAGTTCTTCAACATCCCTGATATTAGACAGTATTGTAATTACTGCAATTTCAGATGAAAGCGGATTAATGGAGAATTCGGAATTGTATACATGCACCATTGAAAACGAGGGAAAAAATGTTGTTGTGGATATTTTTGAATGGAATACTGCTTCAAAAGATTGGAAAATAGCCGATCAGAATTATTATGAGTTTGATGAAAACGGAAAACTTGCCCGCATTGAATACCAGGAGTATATAAACCGTGAATACCGGCTTTATACACGTATCGACTACGCCTATGAAAATGATTTGTTAAAATTTGAGAGTCGTTATGACCGGGTTGATGAGATTGAGAAGTGGAGCGAACTCGAACAACTGGAATACCGTTACAA
>JBFEWU010000456.1:0-3423 GCA_041546215.1 Draconibacterium sp.
GTCATTTCCTTTATAATTTCGTTTTTACTCTTAACGGTTCAGGCAAAATCTCAGAATTATTTCTGGGTGGCTTTTACCGATAAAAACAATACTGAATTTTCACTTTCAAATCCTGAACAATTTCTTTCGGATAGGGCGATCAATCGTCGCATGGTTCAGAATATTGAAATTGATTCGCTGGATTTGCCCCCAAGTACCATCTACATTGATTCTGTCTTAACCCTCGATGTAGAGTTTGTGCACGCCAGCAAATGGCTTAACGGGGTGACTGTAAAAACTGACATTGATACCCTGGGAGAACTGATGTCGAATTGGTCTTTTGTGAAAGAGGTTCAGTTAACAAAACCTGCACTGACAGCAAAGAGTAGTAAGACTAAATTTGATGACGTCTTTGAAAAGGCAAGCCTAATCGATAGCGGCTACTATGGCGGTAGCGTGCACCAGGTAGGCTTGTTAAACGGGCAATATTTACACAACGACAATTTTAAGGGGCAGGGCATGCAAATTGCCGTGATCGATGCCGGTTTCATCCATGCCGATTCACTGCAGGCATTTGATAGTTTGTGGCTAAACGACCAAATTTTAGGAAGCTACGATATTCTCCGGCTGAATACCGATATTTACAGCACAAGTGGCGATTACCACGGAATGAGTGTGCTCTCATGTATGGGAGGAAATGTTCCCGGCCAGCTGATAGGTACTGCCCCAAAAGCTTCGTATTGGCTTATCCGATCGGAAGCTATTGGTGAAGAATACCTGCGCGAAGAGGACAACTGGGTGGTGGCCGCGGAATTTGCGGACAGTGTTGGGATTGACATTATAAATTCCTCATTGGGATATTCCGAATTTGATGATACTGCAACCAGTCATACTTATTCGGATATGGATGGCAAAACAACCCGTGTTACACAGGCGGCAAATATCGCAGCCTCGCGCGGAATACTTGTTTTTACCAGTGCCGGAAATGAGCGTGACGATCCATGGTTCAGAATCATAGCCCCGGCAGATGGCGATCTGGTTATCGGTGTCGGTGCTGTTGATAAAAATTTGCAGGCTGCCTATTTTACCTCGGCTGGTCCGTCTTTTGACGGAGACATCAAACCCAATGTGTCGGCAATGGGTTATGGTACTGTAGTGCAGCGCTCAATCGGGGATATAAGTAAGGCCAGCGGCACTTCCTTTTCGTCGCCTGTTATGGCTGGAATGGCTGCTTGTTTGTGGCAAAAGCATCCCGGTTCATCAGCCCTGGAAATCAAGGTGGCCATTGAAGCGAGTGCTCATCAGTATAATGCTCCCGATTCATTACTGGGTTACGGTATTCCGGATATGGAGGTGGCTTCCCAATTGTTGTCACCACAAAATATTTCAAGCCGGGAAGTCAGTTCAAACTGGACGGTTTATCCAAATCCTGTGCAAAGCCAAATTGTGATTAAATACAATGGAAATTATCCTCTAAAGGAAATATACATTGAAATGTATTCGCTGGCCGGGCAACTGGTGCAAAACTGGGTTAAACCTGCAGCCCGCAGAATGGTTTTAAATGATATCCCGGAGCAGCTAAACGGAATGTTTTTACTGCGCCTGAGTGGCCCTGATTTTTCTGAAACCTTTAAGCTGAGTAAAGCCAAATAGAACATGGTTAAACAACTTACCTTAAGCGAATTAAATGAAAAAATAAAGGAAGCTCTTTTGGATGCATTCCCAACAAGGGTATGGGTAGTGGCCGAGGTGAGCGAACTTAAGGAAAATCGCAGCGGACACTGCTACCTGGATTTGGTTGAAAAAGACGGAAACACAATTGCAGCACGATCGAGAGCTACCATTTGGTCGTACACTTACCGCATGTTAAAACCCTATTTCGAAACCACAACCGGTCAGGTTTTTACAAGCGGGATCAAAGTACTTATTCAGGTATCGGTTGAATATCATGAAACATATGGCTTAAGTTTGAACATTAAGGACATTGATCCAACTTATACAGTTGGCGACATGGCCTTGCAGCGAAAGGAGATCATCAATCGCCTTCAAAAAGAAGGAGTTTTTGATATGAACAAGGAGCTGGAATTACCCCTGGTTCCTCAAAAGATTGCTGTTATTTCTTCGGCAACTGCTGCCGGTTACCAGGATTTTATGAAGCAGTTGAAGGAGAGCGGTCGGGATTTTCAATTCTACACAAAATTATTCGAAGCGTATATGCAGGGTGCCGATGCGGTGCCTTCTATCATTAACGCACTGGAGCGGATATTTCAATATGAAGATTTTTTCGATGCCGTTGTCATTATACGGGGAGGAGGTGCCACTGCCGATTTAAGCAGCTTTGATAATTACGACCTGGCCATAAACATCACGCAGTTCCCTTTGCCCGTAATTACAGGAATTGGTCATGAAAAAGATGATACAATTATTGATTTGGTGGCACATACACGATTAAAAACACCTACTGCTGTGGCTGAATTTTTTGTGAATGGTGTTGACAGCTTCTTCACACGGCTGATTGAACTGGAAAATAGAGTCGTGCAGTTGAGCCGCGAAACTTTAAAGGTTCAAAAAGAGAAGATGGAAAGACTTGCCGAAAGTCTGAAATATTCGGTTTCCGGTTTTATTAACGACAAGCAGGTTCAACTCACAAAAAAAGGTAATGAATTGAAGAATAATGTAAGTGAATTTTCTTTCAAAAAAAATTACGAATTGAATAAGCTGAAACACCATTTCGGTTCGGCTTTGTCGCTCAGCTTTGTGGAGGAAAAAAATAAAATCCTCAGGGTACAAAGAAATTTAAAACGAGTGAGTGCTGAGCTTGTGTTAAAGGAGCAGTCATCGATCATGCAGTTGACAGCCCTGCTGGGGAGTAAAGCGCAACGAGTAATTTACCAGGAACAGAAACGGATTCATTTAAATGAGAATAGCATCAGGTTACTAAATCCTGAAAACATATTAAAACGTGGATTTACCTTAACTTTGAAAGAAGGTAAAATTGTCAAGTCGGTAAAACAGGTGAAAATTGACGAAGAGCTTGAAACCAGATTTGCCGATGGATTTATAAAAAGTAAAATCATAAAAAAATAAAATATGGCTGCTAAAAAAGTATCGTACAGCGAAGCAATGGCTGAAATTGAGGAAATTCTTGAAAAAATTGAAAACGAGGAGTTGGACGTTGATGAGTTGGCAGAAAAAGTTAAACGTGTTTCTTCTTTGCTGAAAACCTGCAAGGATAAACTCACTAAAACCAATGAGCAGGTGGAGCAGATTTTAAAAGAAATGGAAGAATAAAACTGAAAATGGTTTGAAATGAGTAGTGAAAATAAATTGGTAAAACTTTTTACCGGATCGAAGGTACTGGTAAGTCACATTGTCTTGGAATTAGAAGAACAAGGTATCTATCCCATTGTCAAAGACGGCTTCAGGCAGGGAATTGAAGCCGGA
>JBFEWU010000005.1:0-50049 GCA_041546215.1 Draconibacterium sp.
AAAAAGAAATATGCAATTCCTCTAAATTTAATGATTCATTTACAATTCATAAAAAAATAATGTCTAATTTTTTAAAACTTGAGTTTTTTAAAGGATATTTAAGGTCGGGTTTATAAATGAATAAATTGTTAGTCATGTTATTAAGAAAATTTATCGTACTGGTTTTTGTTTTTGCATTTCTGTTTAGTAATGCTCAATCGCGCAGGATAATCAATATCCCCGATATTGACGGCTATCAAACTCTAAAATGCGATTTTCACATGCACACCGTTTTTTCCGACGGCACGGTATGGCCAACAGTAAGGATTAAGGAAGCCTGGAACGAAGGTTTGGATGCCATTGCAATTACCGAACACATTGAATATCGACCACATTCGAAGGATGTCATATCCGACCATAACCGATCGTTTGAGATTGCAGAACCACTTTCGAAGGAAATGGATATTATTTTGGTACGGTCAGCAGAAATTACACGAAGTATGCCACCCGGACATTTAAATGCCTTGTTTATTAGCAATGCCAACCTGCTAGATCGCGAGGATGTGAACGATGCCCTTAAAGAGGCACGCGACCAGGGCGCATTTCTTCTATGGAATCATCCGGGATGGAAATCACAGCAACCCGACACTACACTTTGGTGGGATGAACACTCGGAATTACTGGAGAATGATTTGATGCATGGAATCGAAGTTTTTAATAGCAGCTCGTATTATCCCGAAGCATTGAAATGGGCCAATGAAAAAAAATTAACCATGTTTGCCAATTCTGATGTGCACGGACCCATGAATGTTAGCGAGGGACACCGGCCAATGACACTGGTTTTTGCCAAAAGCCGTACAATGGGCGGAGTGAAAGAAGCACTTTTTAGCCGCAGAACTGCCATTTACTTCGACAATACGCTCATGGGGCAATCCGACTTTCTCGAACCGATATTTTTTGCTTCGCTGGAAATTGAAAATGAGCCATTAAGGTTAATCAACAAAGCCAGTAAAGTGCTTATGATAAAAAACAACTCCGATGTTGACTACGAATTGGAACTGGTTCAGCCGGGCGTAGGTTTTGATGCTCCCGAGACAGTTTTCCTGAAAGCCCACCATGAAACCTCACTTTCGTTTAGTGGAAACTCGGATGAAATTAACAACAGCCGAAAAATTGATGTTTATTACCGCGTCAAAAATATGTTTACCAATGTGAATGAAAATCTGTTGATTACCTTTACTTTCAGGAACAATTAGGAAACAAATGCCGAAATCGAAAAAAAAAGAGCCACCGCTATTGGAACAGGAAATTACCCGTAAGGAAGAAATTTCGCCTGATGTTCATGTGATTTCATTTCAAAGAAACTTCGAATTTTTGCCGGGGCAGGTCCTTAAAATCGGAGTTGATAAGCAACATCCGCCTCGCATTTACAGCATTTGCAGTGGCAATCATGAAGACGAAATACGTATTCTGTTCAACATTAAAGACGATGGATTTTTAACGCCCAGAATGGCTGGAATGATTCCAGGAGAAAAATTGCTGGTTTCGGAACCCTACGGAAGTTTTTTGGGAACAAAGGAACCTGCATGGTGGATCGCATCAGGAACCGGAATCGCACCTTTCTACAGTATGTTTCGCTCGGGAATGGAAAGCGGCAAAAAACTGATTCACGGGGTGGCCCATTTAAATCAATTTTATTTTGAGGATGAACTGGAATGGAGCCTGGGTGAAAACTATGTGCGTTGCTGTTCGCGCGAATCATCGTGTGATGTGTTTCCAGGCAGGGTAACAAAATACCTCTCGGAATTAGACAAACTCCCCGATGTAAAATACTACCTTTGCGGCTCACCTTTAATGGTGGTTGAAGTGCGCGATTTACTCATTGAAAAAGGGGTTCGCTTTGAAAATATTCTGGCTGAAATTTATTTTTAAACTGAATTTACTGTTCCTACTGTAATATTTGTAAATTACTGCTACAAATAAGCAAATGTCAATTATAAAAAATCAAAAATGAGAAGAACAATTATTTTAGCTACCCTTATGCTTTTTGCATTTGTTGGTGTAAACGCCCAGTCCCTGGAAAAAGTTTTGGAGAAACACTTTGCTGCCACCGGGGTTGAAAAAATGGCGGATGTTAAGACCATAATAATGAACGCCAAAATGAGCATGATGGGTATGGATATGCCCATGTCCATTCAGGTTAAAAATCCCAGAAAATTCAGAGTTGAAATGGAAATGATGGGGCAGAAAACGATTAGTGCCTACGACGGAAAGCAAGGCTGGATGATTAATCCAATGATGGGAGAAGGTGTTAAAGATTTGGATGGCCCCCAACTGGATAAAGCAATGGAACAGGCAAATATGATGGAAGGTGAACTGTACAATTATAAACAAAAGGGATCAACAGCCGAATTACTCGGAAAAGACAACAATGATTTCAAGGTTAAACTAACCGGGAAAGATGGTACAGCAAAAACGTATTACATTGATGGCGATACCTACCTGGTTAAAAAAATGACAGCAAAAATAGAAGCCATGGGCCAAACCATTGATATTGAGTCGAAAATGACAGATTATATGAATATAAACGGCATAAATATGGCCAAAAGGATTGATGTGGAAACACCCATGGGAACACAAACTGTTTTTATTGAAGAGGTTAAGTTCGACGAAAAAATCGATGATTCGGTTTTTACGCGTCCGGCAAACTAAAATTTACCATTAAGATATTATTATGAGGGCGGTTTTCCGCCCTTTTTTTTGAACGTTTTTTAAGAAATGAAACTAAAATTAATAAAAATGCTATTGGTATTTTAGAATCTTAACTTCTGATGCCAAGCATTTTAACATCCCTTAAAAGATTTGCTTCGTTTAATGGTTGAAATTTGAAAAAAACTAAAATAATTGTTATGAACTTCAGATTTTTACTTTTAATTCCATTATTATTTATCACTCTTTTTAATCTGCAAGCCCAAAACGCGTTAAAAATTGGCCATGTAAATGTACAGGAGCTGGTGCAGAAACATCCCCACATGGACAGTATTCGTACGGTAGTTGAAAAAGAGTCGGAAGAAATGCAGCAGATATACGAAGAAATGCTGGCCGAGCACGAGAAGAAGCTGAAAACTTTTGAAGCCGAAAATGAAGGTTATTCTGATTTTGTAAAAGATACCAAACAAACCGAGTTAATGGAACTGACACAAAAGATCCAGAGCTACAACCAGGGTGCACAACAACAATTGCAACAACGAAACATGGAGTTGATTCAGCCCGTGTACAAGGAGATCAACCAGGAGATTTCAAACATCGCCGGTTACGAAAACTTCTCGTACATCCTGGATGTAAGCAGCGGTGCTGTAGCTTATATGGCACCCGAAAGCGAAGATATTACGAAAAAGGTTTTGGAAAAGATTCAGAAAAACTAAACCACTATGCATTGGAAATACATAGGTTTGAGATTCGAATGAAATTCGATGAATATATAATTAGACGGAAGACAGAAGTCCGAAGACGGAAGAAAAGGATACAACAATTTTTTAAAAACTTCGGTCTCCCGACTTCGGTCTTCGGTCAAAAACAAAAGTTTATAGAAACTAAAGTAGCTGCAACAAATTGCAGGGTTTTAACCATTAACTTGAAAATAAAAGATTTACACAACGAAAAATAAAGCACAGAGTGCACAAAATAATATTTGTGTGCTTCATAGATCTTTCGGAACGTGGGGGAATTCCTGCCGTTTAATAAACCAAAGCCACCGTTTAATAATTGCCCCTTTTTATTTCCGATTATTCCTGCCAAATTTGAATGAAAATAAAAATTATGAAAACCACGATATTCATCTGTATTATTTTGATGCTGAGTATTTTTACCTTTAGTCAGGATTCAAAATTCCTCCTGATACCACAAAGCGGCAAAAAGTATATCTATAAATTTAACGAATCGACTTACCTGCAATCCAAAAGCGGAGAAAAACTAAATGAACTCCTGAAAACCAAAGTTTTGGAAATAGAATATAAAACCTCGGATCCAGACAATAAAAAGCTGCTTTTTGTTACTATAACAGAAAACAATGCACGAAAATCAGATGAGAAACCCTATAGGATTCGGGATTATAAATACCCTGAATTTCGGGATGGTTTTTATAGCACTATAAATAATGATTTAGATTTCTACGAGCACCTCCTTTGTGAAGTAGTTTTTAAATATGAATTTGATGTAGCAACCAGCGCAGTAAAACTTTACAATCGCGACGACGTTCTATTAAAGGTTAGAAAGATTTTAGACGAAAAAGGATTTCCCAAAATCTTAAAAGATCGCCGCACTGAGGATTTTAACACTCTGGCAATTCCTGCAATTACAAAAAATGTGCAGTCGCTTTATCAAGTATCCGGCAAAATGCTTGAACCTCAGGAATACGATATAAAGCTTGAATTCGGGAAACCGGTATTGAGCATAACAAATAAACGTTGGGATAAAAAGCCCGGTATGTACCAACTCAATTATTCCATTAATAACGAAGAAAAATATCTGAAAGAATACCAGCAAATCGATTTGGATTCGGCAAAACGCAGACTGAATGTTAAAGGAGAAAATCATCACCTGATTTATAAAGAACAGAAAGTAAAGCTACTAAACATTAACGAAAGAGAAGGCACACGTATAATCATTTCGGGAACAGTAGAAAACCAACTAAACAAAAAAGTTACACTTGCTTATATGCGTAAGCCTTTCGGTACCGACTTGTACCAGGAAACTGTATTCTTAGATGAAAACAATTCCTTTCATATTGAAACCGAAATGGAACATGACGGACTTGCCTTCCTGATTTTCGGGCAAACCAGTTCCACGGTTCCCTTGCCAACAATTCCTTTGTATGTGGAGCCCGGAAGCAAAATTAAGATAAAAGCAAGTGGAAAATTTCCATGGGAGATGGAATTTTCAGGTGATTTCACCAGCACCCAAGAGCTACTGTACAATTTTAATAAAGAACACAATTGGTTAAAGCAGCGTGTTAACTTTAACTCGCTAAATTGGTGGTGGCTGTCGGAAGTTAACTTTACTGATTTAACCAGAGCAATCGACAATTTCAACTCATATACTTCGAAATATAAACAAACAATGCCTGAATATGTATTTGAGTTTGTGAGTAACGAGCTAAAAGCCAATTTAATGTGTGGTGTATTAAGATACCTTCGTGACTTGGAATTTCAGTCCAGAGTTACCTGGGGAACAATCTTTCTTAAGGATAAAGATTTAATTGACAAAAACTATTTGGATGCAGCATTAAATGCCACTGAAATTCATGAAATTTACAATCCGTACGGAATGTTTTCAAGACAATATGCCGACATCTATTTGAACTTTAACTTTCTAACCATAAAAAAAGTACACAATTTAAACTTTGCTAGCTATACTACAGCGCCGTTATTATCAACTGGATTAAGATACAATGACGATTTGCCTCACAAAATTGAAGTAGCCAAAACCCTATTGGCTGGTTCCGCTCTTTACGGTCAAATTGCCGAAATGCTGGTTCAGGAGAAAACCAGGGTATATAACCATGAATCGAAAGATATTACCTACCGGCAAAATGAGGTCGAAAGATACCTCGATTTAATGCTCCGTTTGTGTAATGACCAGAAATTTACACAATCGTTAAAAGACATTATTGATACCCAATCACAATGGGACAAAAAGGATTATGTCCCTGATAACAAGTTTTTTAACGAAAAAGGAGAGCCCAAATTCATGAGCGATTTTTTTGGAGAGAAACCTACATTGTTTTATGTATGCGATCAGTGGTACCGCGAACGTTATTTTTTCGATGAGCTTGCCGAAAAAAATCCTGATATAAATTTTGTACTAATTGCTGAAGGTAGTAGTATTCAGGAATGGATGGATTATACCAAACGTGCCGAACCAATTGCTAACCAACTGTTTTTAATTAATTACGAGCAACAATTGAATACCGTGTTTAAATCAAAAGCACATCATTTTATTGCTTACGATAAGGATGGTGTTCGGATAGGTTTTCATGGAAATATGGTTAGCGGGATGAACTTATGCAAACAAAGCCTCGAAAATCCTAAAAAAAAAGAACTGAATAAAGGTCAACTTCAACTCATTATTATTGTTTTACTGGCAATCCTAACCGCACTAATTATAGGTTTAACCATCTGGAAATGGCGGATTCGGCAGCGCTTTCGAAAGGAAGAACAAACCCGGAAACTCCGAGAGCTGGAACTAACGGCAATCCGGTCGCAAATGAATCCCCATTTTCTTTTTAATGCACTGAACTCGGTTCAAAACCTGGTTCAGCAAAACATGGGCCGTGAGGCCCATTTGTATTTGGCCGACTTTGCCGGACTGATACGAAAAGTGCTGAATAACTCCGAAAAAGAAGAGGTATCGCTGGCCGAAGAACTGGAAATGATCGAGCAATATCTAAGGCTCGAACAATTACGTTTCGATTTTGAATTTTCAATGCTTGTAAATGATGGAATAGACAGCCATAACACACTGGTTCCGAGTATGCTTTTGCAGCCTTTTGTCGAAAATGCCGTTATTCACGGTTTACAAAATAAGCAGGGTGAGAAGTGCTTGAAAATTCATATTTCAAAATCTGAACCGGGAATAAAAATAAGTATTGAAGAAAACGGAATTGGACGCGCAGCAGCCAGACAAATTGCCAGGGCAAAAAATGGCAAAGGCACCAGGTTAATGCAGGAACGACTTAAAATTCTTCAGGAAAAACAAGGCGAAAAGTATAACCTGAACATTGTTGATCTGGAAGAAGGAACCCGGGTGGAAATTGTAATTCCGGAAGAAAACTAAAAGCTTTGAGAAACTTCGTATTTCCTTTGTATAACTTGTGATACAGCTGTTTCCAGAGTTTCACAAACATACTAGGTAATCCAGTTTAAGTAGTTCTCCCGGTTAACTATTTCAAAAATCGATTCAGGGTAGCCTGCTTTCCATCCCGTTGGTATTTTAACTTTCTTGTTTGGACTCCACTTTATTTCGTAAGCAAAAAGTTTTCCTTCCCGCTCTTCAATCCAATCAATTTCCTGTTGCTGGTAGGTTCTCCAAAAATAATTCGAAACCAACATCCCATTGTATTGTTGAAATTTTAGCCTTTCAGAAACAAGGTAATTTTCCCAAAGTTCACCAACATCGTTGCGTAGATGAATGTCATTCATATTTTCAATTAAAATATTCCTAATACCATTGTCGTAAAAATACCACCTTTTCGATTTCGAAATTTCATTTCTAAGATTTCGACTAAATGCATTTATGCCAAAAATAATAAAGGTTTTTGAAAGTAAATCGAGGTATTTATCTACTGTATTTTTATGCATTCCCAACTGTCGCCCCAGTTCGTGCAAGGAAACTTCCTTGCCAATTTGAAACGCAATTAGTTTTAGCAGATTCAGAATTTTATCCGCCTTTTTTATGCCTTCAAAAGTTAGAATATCTTTTAGGAGGTAAGAACTGGCCAATTCTTTTAAATAACTTGTTTTCTCCTGTCTTCCCGGTAAATGAATTAGTTCAGGATAGTTTCCATATATCAATCTTTCCTTCAACCTGCTTTTTGTTTCAGTAATATTTTCAAACTGATTGTACTCTGACTGAGAAAATGGATACAGATAATAAGTTGTTTTGCGTCCGGTTAAAGGCTCTCCAATTTTGTTTAAGATATCGAAAGCCGATGAACCTGTAATAACAACCCGGATTCCGGGAATATGATCGACAATTAATTTTAAGGATTTACCGATTCCAGGTATTTGTTGAGCTTCATCAATTACCAGCAGTTTCGTATTACCTAATATCGATTTGAAATGTTCAATTGTTCTTGGTTCAAATAATGACAAGGTTGTAAAATCATCGCCATTTAACAAAAGGTGGCTCTCGTTTAGTCTTTCGAGAATTGTATTTAGCAATACCGTTTTACCCGTTCTTCGCGATCCAAGCAAAACAACAACTTTATTCGGTTTTAAACTTTGAATTATTGAAGTGGATATTTTTCGTTCTAAATAGTTCATTTCTTCAATATTTAGCACTGCATTGCCCAAATTTAATAAAATATTGGCATTACATTGCCGAATTTTAATTTATTTTATTCAACCCTTCACCAGAATTTTATGAATAAATATTCGTAAGAAGTTCTGACATTCCATTAATTTACCATTTAATAAACCAAAGTTGCCTCTGAATAAGTTTTTCTTTGATTTCTTAGGTTTTACTTGCAACTTAGTAAAAACAAAAGAGTTTTATTTAATGGGATTCGCAGCTGGCTTTACCGAAATATTGAGGATTAGCTTCGAAGTTTTGATTTGGAAATAGGAATCCGGATTGAGATTGTTATTTCAGAGGAAAACTAAAAGGAGCACACAAAGAAAAAAGAAGCGCGAAGGTCGCGAAGTTTTTTTTTGTGTTCTTTGTGTGTCCTCAGCGTCTTTGCGAAATCTCAGCGAACTTTGCGTGAACCTTTTTGTATGCAAATAAAATCGATACTAGTAGACGACGAGAAGCACGGACGAGAAAATCTGGCTGGAATTTTAAAACAGTATTGCCCAAATATTAAAATTTTGGGCGAAGCCAATTCGGTGGTCAGTGCAATCCAATTGATGAAAAAACAAACACCCGATTTGGTTTTTCTTGATATTGAAATGCCCAAAGCCAACGGATTTCAACTCCTGGAACATTTTAAAACCATTAATTTTGAAGTGATTTTTGTAACCGCCTACGACAATTACGCCATAAAAGCCATTCGTTTTTCGGCAGCCGATTATATTTTAAAACCCATAAACTACAAGGATTTAAAAGCAGCCATTGAAAAGGTTGTCTTGCGTATTCAACAAAAAGAAGAGAATGCCCGAATAAAGGAACTAATCCGAAATAGTAAACAACCCGGAAATCCACGCATTGGATTACCCACCGGCGACCGCATCGAATTTGTGGATGTGAAAAACATCATACACTGCAAAGGCGAAGGAAACTATACCCATATATATTTGGAAGAGAAACATTTGCTGGTGGCAAAAACGCTGGTGGAGTTTGAAGAGCTTTTAACCGAGTTTGGTTTTGTGAGAACCCATAAATC
Source organism: Draconibacterium sp. (assembly GCA_041546215.1). Classification (GTDB taxonomy): domain Bacteria; phylum Bacteroidota; class Bacteroidia; order Bacteroidales; family Prolixibacteraceae; genus Draconibacterium. Next base: position 9,083 of record JBFEWU010000005.1, read on the forward strand.
ACATTTGGTAAACCTAAAACACGTTCGTGCATTTTTGCGAAACGATGGTGGTATGTTGCAGCTTTCAAATAACGAAACTGTATCCATTTCGCGACGTAGAAAAGAAGTAGTACTGGATAAGTTAAAAACGATGATGAGAGTATGACTTTCATTTAAAAAAGCAAATTGGTTTGAGAAAAAATACAAATCAGGTAATAAATGTGAACTAAATTCGTCTTAAATTCAGAAACAGAAAAGTTTAAGAAAGAAGAGTGAGCACGAAGCACCTACAAGTATTTTCAATTTTTAAGTAAATTATCAGAAAACAGAAAATTTCAGCCCGATGAAAACAGTTGTAATTATAATGCTACTTGCCAGTTTTTCAGTAGTTGGTTTCGCCCAACACGATTTTTCCATTAAACCACTTCCTAAAATCGAATTTGATGATTTTAATAAAGATCACGATCCCGCTTGTTTCGCAATATCACCTCCTTTCAAACCTGATACCTTTAAGGTTTTCCCCGAGAAGAAATGGAATGACTTTTACAAAAACGAACAACTCTCCGGACCTCAGGATTTTAAAATCAATATTGATAATATGCCCATTGCCAAACTAGGCGAAAACAACTGGAATATGCCCATTGCAGTTCCCGATCCAACGGTTCACTATCACTTAAGAATAGCAGGTGGCAGGAGTCAGTTCATACTTAAAAATAGATCTGAGAAAATAGAAAGACTTCCGCATAAATAGATCCTGAATTTTGCTTTTAACAAAACTGTTCATATATTTGACGCCACAAAATACTAAAAGATGCTAAATTCTTTCGCAAATAGTAATATGATGCCATGCACAATGATGTGTATGTGTACTTGTATGGTTTTGCGGGAGAGATAAAATAGTTTTAAGAATTAAAATTTAACAGGCTCTTCCGATATGGAAGGGCCTTTTTTTATGCAAAAATTTACCATTTTATAAACTTAAAAAGAAAACAATGAGTGATTTAAATTTTTCATTAAAGGGACAAAACGAGAACCCGACTAAATTTGTGGCCAGGACGAGGCATTTTCAACTAACTATTGATGAGCCGGAAGGACTGGGAGGAACAGATGATGCTGCCAATCCTGTAGAATTTTTGCTGGCAGCTTATGCAGGCTGCTTAAATGTAATGGGGCATATCATTGCCAAGGAGCTAAATTTTAAGTTGAATAGTTTAAAAATTGAATTGGATGGCGACCTGAATCCATCAAAGGTTTTTGGACAGCCAACGAACGACAGGGCAGGGTATAAAGAAATAAGAGTAAATATTATTCCTGACAGCGATGCGGATGAGTCAACTTTACAACTATGGTTGGAAACCATTGAGAGCCGTTGTCCGGTAAATGATAATCTGATCAATCCAACCCCGGTTAAAATTGCCATCCAGCACAAGAAAAAGAAAGCAGCCTAAAAAAACAGGGGTAGCATTTGCAGAAATGCTACCCCTTATTTTTGAAATTAACTTATCGAGTTTGATTTGATAAAATCAATTATTTCATGTTGGTAACCGAAGGCCATTCCCACAACGGTGTCGGCAGCACCGTAATAAACAGCAATTTTTTCACCATCGCTAAGCGCAGCACATGGGAAAACAACATTGGGCACATCGCCGGCTAATTCGTAGGGTTCTGCCGGGGCGAGCAGATAAGGCTGTGTGCGGAACAACACTTTCGAAGGGTCATTTAAATCCAATAAAACTGCACCCATGGAATAACGGAAGCCGTTGCATGTATTAATAACACCGTGGTAAAACTCAAGCCAACCCTCATCGGTTTTGATGGGTACCGAACCGGCACCAATTTTAGTACACTGCCAGGCACTTTGCTCAAAGGGCGTAACCTTCATTACACAACGATGTTCGCCCCAGTATTTCATATCGGGACTGTAGCTTATGTAAATATCACCAAAGGGAGTATGTCCGTTATCACTTGGGCGACTTAGCATGGCATACTTTCCGTTAATTTTTTCAGGGAAAAGCACACCGTTGCGGTTAAACGGTAAAAAGGCATTTTCACACTGGTGGAAGGTTTTAAAATCATAGGTATATGCAATTCCGATTGTGGGGCCGTGATAACCGTTGCACCAGGTAACCCAGTACCGGTCTTCAATCCACACCACACGAGGATCGTATTTGTAATCCGATTCAATCATTTCGGTATTTCCAGCTACCATTTCAATGGGCTCGTGGTTTATTTCCCAGTTCACACCGTCCTTACTGAACCCGGCAAAAATATTCATTTGCACCGCCTTGTTATCACAACGGAAAACACCTGCAAAACCATCTTCGAAAGGCACAACCGCACTGTTAAAAATACTGTTCGACGAAGGAATGTGATAACGTCCGATAACCGGATTTTCAGGATGACGCCACATTACATCGGTACAACCGGCAGGGCGTTCAACAAAGGGGATATATGCTTTTGTTGTCATAGTAAAACTTTTTAGATATTAGTATTTAATATTTCACAATGAGACCAGGCATCCCGAAAGACGGAGCCTCAATATGCCAATCATTTATGCTTCATTCTCTTCCAGTTCTTTTTGCTCTATATTGTCGGGGTGACCAAAAGGTACAAAATATGCCGCTAAAAATGCGGGGATTGTGGCAATCAACACCCAAACAAAAAAGTATTTATAGCCCAGCCAGTCACTTATTAATCCACTCAACATTCCGGGAATCATAACCCCAAGGTTCATAATTCCCGTGGCAAAGGCATAATGCGCCATCTTGTATTTTCCCGGTGCAACTTGTTGCATCATAAACAACATTAGACCCACAAAACCAAAACCATAACCAAGGTATTCAACAATAACAGCAATGGCAATCAGATAGGTTTCTTCGGGTTGAGTTATGGCCAGTACCAGGTACACTGCAAATGGAATGTTTACACAGGCCACTAAGGTCATTAATGCCTTTTTTAAACCACGTCGGGCAATATAGTAACCCGACAAGATAGAACCCAGTACAAAGGCAGCTGTTCCAAAAGTACCATAAATCAATCCAATTTGTTCGGTACTTAATCCTAGGCCACCCTCCGCAAGAGGTGTTTTGAAAAACAGGGGTGCAATTTTAATGGCAAAACCTTCTGCAAAACGAAAAAGAACAATAAAGGTAATGTAAGCGAAAATGAATTTCTTTTGAAAAAATGTTTTAAACACATCCCAAAGTGTCGTAAATCCTTCTTTCAGACTGGCAACTTCACTGGTGGTCTTTCCTCCTCCAGGCATTAACCGTATATGATACAAACCCAGCGAGGCCATTAAAGCACCAATGGTAAACATTACCGCCATCCAGGCATTGACAACTCCTAATCTGTTTTCCAAAACACCGGCAAGGTATACAAAGCCTCCCTGGGCTAAAACTTTAGCGATATTGTACGAAGCACCCTGCCAGCCAATAAATTCGGCTTGTTTTTTTTTCGACAAAATATTCAGATAAATGCCATCGGTGGCTATGTCATTGGTAGCTCCGCTAAAAGCAACAATTCCAAGCAGGGCAATGGAGTAGGTGAAAAAATTGTCTAGCGGTAACGACAGGGCAACAAAAACAAAAGTTATTCCGGTAACAAACTGAGAAGCAACAACGAAGTACTTTTTCGATTTGAACATTTCAAGTACCGGGCTCCACAAAGGTTTTAACGACCAGGGCAACAATATTAATGAAGTCCACAACGCAATTTGCGTATCGGATATCCCCATGCTCTTATACATCAGAGCTGAGGCTACTGCAATTACGGCAAATGGCAATCCCATTGCAAAATAAGCTGTGGGTACCCAAAAAGCGGGTTTGGTTTGTTTGCTTTTTTCTTTCGTCATTTAGTTTATTTTTATACCAATGTGCCTAAGGTCAACAATTTCAGGCTTCGAAATTACAATATTTTATTTTTTTACGAATATTTTAAGAGGATTTTAAATTTTTTTATAAAGTTTTTAGGTGATCATTTCCAAAAACAATAATTTTACGGTCTCGAATTAAACAAAGGTGTTATGAAACGACCATGAGAATCTGCCAGTTGGCGGATGGCAGGATTAAACCCTGCTGCTTGTAATAAACAGAAGAATATAGTATTTTAAACTAATTATATACGAATGAAAAATTTGTTGGTCTCTTTTGTGATTATGGTTTTTGCCATTTCCGTTTTTTCTTGTTCTCCAAACAGGAAACCCAAATCTGAAAACCAAAACCTTAAACCGGAAAAGAAGTACATGGTAGTAGCTTATGTTGCTGGTTATCGTGATTTCGACTTCACAAGCATTGATGTGTCGGGAATTACACATATTAATTATGCTTTCGGCAATATTCGAGATGGCGAGGCCGTTTTCGATACTGCAAAAATCGATGGAAAAACGCTTACGTCCAACGATATCGTTAAACTAAATGGTTTAAAATCTAAAAATCCCGATTTAAAAGTACTGGTTTCCATTGGAGGATGGACCTGGTCCAAAGGATTTTCCGATGCTGCCCTAAGCGATGAGTCGCGGCTTAAGTTTGCAAAAAGCTGTGCCAAATTTGTAAAAGATTACAATTTGGATGGCATTGATCTGGATTGGGAGTATCCAAACCAGGTTGGCGCCGGAAACACGCATCGCCCCGAGGATGTGCAAAACTTCACACGCCTGCTAAAGGCCGTTCGCGAGCAGCTGGATCTAATGGCTGCAAAAGAAGGCAAGGGCAGGCACTATTTGCTGGCCATTGCCACAGGTGCCGACAAGGCCTATGTGGACAATGTTGAAATGGGTGAAATCCACAAGTACCTCGATTTTCTGAACATCATGACCTACGATTTTTACAACGGGCTCCACGATGTTACCGGACATCACTCCAACTACACTTCCTCGGCCCATCCCGACCTGGATATGAATAGTGTGGTTGATGCCGTTGACATGCATGTAAATGCCGGGTTCCCCGTCGAAAAAATTAATCTTGGCATTCCCTTTTATGGCAGAATCTGGAAAGGCGTAAAAGCCGGGGACAACAATCCGCTTTTCAAAAAAGCCGAAACGGTTGGAATGGGAATCGACTACATTCATTTTTACCAAAATATTAATGCCAACGGCTACACACGCTACTGGGACAAAAATGCCCAGGCTCCTTACCTCTGGAATCCCGGTGAAAAGACATTTATTTCATACGAAGATGAGGAATCCATCGCTTTAAAAGTAGGGTACATGAAAAAGCGCGGACTGGCAGGTGTTATGTTTTGGGAATACAGTGCCGACCACGAGTTTAAACTGCTAAATGCCCTGACAAAAGACCTTAACAATTAACATTTTAGCTGTTTTCAATTTTCCCCTGGAATTGAACGTGCCCACAATTTAGTACAGGAGTAGGGCACTTTGTTCTTTTGCCATACCTTATCAAAAAAACACCAATGTCCATATTCGGCAATCGGTTTTATCCGTATCTTAGATGGAGGAAACCACAATGAAGAAACGACTCCTGTTTAGCTTAATTTTTGCTTGTTCCCTGTTCATCCATGCACAGGAAACAAAAGATCCGATTGCCTATTATTTATTTCCCGAATTTACCGACGGAATTGTTGTACTAAAGTCAGGGAAACAAGTAAAAACAAAGCTAAATTATCATACCCTGTTTGAAGAAATGCAATTTGAGGATCAGGGGAAAAGGCAAAATTTTACAGATACCAAAATTTTGGATACCATAATTATTGCCAATCGAAAATTTATTCCCTTCAACTCAATTATGCTTGAACTGATGATTGATGACGAAGTGTCCTTATACATACAACATAAAGGCAAATTATTACCGCCAGCCAAAAGAACGGCTTATGGAGGGCGAACCGAAACAACAGCAGTGGAACAAAGAAAAAGCATGCTAATTAATGGAGTTACTTACGACCTGGAGTTACCCAATGACTTTAAAGTTAGTGCCAATCAAACCTTTTGGATAAAGCAGGACGGAAAATTTGTTAAAATCAATTCTCTGAAAAAAATAAAGAAGATTTTCCCGGGGAAGGCAGATTTCATTAAATCGTACAACGATAAATTTGGTGTGAATTTTAATGATGCCCGTGAAATAATCCAGCTCATCTATTATTGTAACCAATGAATACCCCCCGACAAAGCATAAAAATATCCAACAAAAATTATTTCCTAAGCTTATATGCATGGGTGGTGTTCGTCCAACCTGCGTATTTAAATCATTACTGCCCCAAAACCTGAGTTTCATGAAATAAAAAACACCCGCCAGGTAACGAGTGCTTTCAAAAAAAGTGGTTAAAAGGTATTTATCGGTAAAAAGGCAATATCACATACGTGTAAATAATGCAGCCAACACATATGCCAAGGGCAAACTCCAGCGATGCAAAAAACACCAGAATACCTCCGACAGCAAGCGACGCACTATTAAATCCGCCAAAAAAAAGAAACGTAATAGCCAGCATCATCACAAATCCCAGCCGGGCTGCAAATATTTTTGGCGCTTTATCAATATGTTTTTCAGTTAATCCAAATGCGTTTGTCAGCCAATGACTAACATAACTAATAGGACTATGCTTTGTTCGGGTAAAAGCCCTCACATAAAAATCTGCCGTAAGCAAAACCAGAAAAAAGCCGGAATTAAGCAAAAATGCCGAACACAAAAGTAAAATACCCAGTAAGGCATTTAAGCGGGTTATCTTTTCGTTTATTTTTTCGTCTGATATGGGACAAACTATTTGTTTCATAACTATCATATTTATTTCACAGCTCTAATTAAATACATTAATCTCTTTTTATAGTTATTTGTGACTGAAGTCACATAGATTGCTTACAAAAAATTAACAATAGCGGGAAATAATCATAAAATAGTAAGTTCAGATGGATATCTTTATGGCCGGTTTTACAAGAAATACACGGAATGAGCCTAACAAGGAATCGAAAAGTAGGCGTTGCCATCCAGGATTTTGTGGTGGCCAACCACATTTATGAAAAGGCCCTTTCCAATGGATCTGGACAGGCCATTAATTTGTTTGATTAAAAACTAAATCACTATACTTTTGAAATACATAGGTTTAAGAATAGAATGGAATTCTAAAAATAAAGAAAAGTAGGACGGAAGGCCGAAGAAATTGATTAATTAATATTGATTAGTGACGAATGGCTTGAGCAGGATATTCAGTTTTTTAGACAACAACAATGCCAACAATTGAAGAAGTTGTCCACACACTGCGGCCACCTTGCCAGGTGCTCAAAGTTGTCATGGAAAGGACAAGTGACAACAACGACAGTAGAACACTTACTGAATACTGACCAAGGTCTCTTTGTTCCTTGCTCTTTGTTCTTTGTTCTAATCCAGACTGAGTAGCTTAAATTGCAGGTTTTTAAATCAAAAACGTGATTATGAAATGAAAAACGTGATTATGAAAAGAACAAGATTACTTATTGCTGGTATTTTAATGCTGAATTGGGCAAGTGCCCAACAGAAGGCGAAACCTGTTTTTGAAAATGGTGAAGCACAAATAGTGAAAGCTTTTGAAGATCCCGACCGCTGGATTCGTGAAGATCTTTGGGTAGAAACTGAATTTGACAGCGACGGAGACGGAAAATCAGATCGTATGCATGTTGATGTTACCCGTCCGCGACAAACCGAAACAGAAGGATTAAAACTGCCTGTGGTTTATAATTCAAGTCCGTATTTTGCCGGAACAGCAGGGAACAATCCGAAGTATTTTTGGAATGTGAAACACGAAATCGGAGAGAAACCCATACAATATACTTACCCACCCGAAATTAAACGCCGGGGTGAACGTCCTATAATTTCAAAAGGACATGTAAAAACATGGGTACCCCGCGGATATGTTGTGGTTCATTCATCATCACCGGGAACCGGATTATCCGATGGTTCGCCAACGGTTGGTGGCGACAATGAATCGCTGGCTCCAAAAGCAGTAATCGACTGGCTTTGTGGCCGTGCCAAAGGGTACAAAACCCGAACCGGCAATGAAGAAGTAAGAGCCTACTGGAGTACAGGGAAAGTTGGCATGACGGGAACCTCGTACAACGGAACCATCCCGCTGGCAGCAGCCACTACCGGGGTTGAAGGTTTGGAAGCGATTATTCCGGTGGCACCAAACACTTCCTACTATCACTACTATCGCTCAAACGGTTTGGTGCGTTCTCCGGGCGGTTACCTGGGAGAAGACATTGATGTGCTTTTTGATTTTATCCACAGCGGCGATGAGTCAAAAAGAGACTATGCACGCAAGCACATACGCGACACCGAAATGCGCAATGGCATGGATCGCATTACCGGCGATTACAACGAGTTTTGGGCCGGCCGCGATTACCTGAACGACATGGGACCCATGAAAGCCGCTTTGCTGATGTCGCACGGATTTAATGACTGGAATGTGGTTCCTGAGCACAGTTACCGCATTTATAAAGCCGCCAAAGAAAAAGGACTGCCCGCACAAATTTTCTATCACCAGAACGGACATGGCGGACCACCACCCATGACATTAATGAACCGTTGGTTTACCCGGTATCTGCATGGTGTGGAAAATGGCGTGGAAAACGATGCCAAAGCCTGGATTGTTCGCGAAAACGACGAACGTACAAAGCCAACTCCATACAAGGATTTTCCAAACCCCGACGCTTCTCCTGTGAAATTATATTTAAGCAAAGGAGCTCCCGAAAAAGGAGACCTGACTCCTGAAAAACCATCAAAACAAGGCAAGGAGACTTTGGTAGATAACTATTCTTTTTCGGCAGAAGCATTGGCAAAAGCAGAGAATACCCTCCATCGGCTACTTTTTGTATCGCCGGTTTTAACAGAAGACCTGCACCTTTCGGGCTTGCCGAAAATTACAATAAGGGCTGCAAGCAGCAAAAAGGCTGTAAACCTTTCTGTATACCTGGTTTCCCTGCCATGGAACGAAAGTCGTAAGGTGAAGATTACCGATAATATCATCACACGCGGATGGGCCGATTTGCAAAACCATAAATCATTAAGCGAAAGCCAGCCCCTCAAACCCGGCAGATTTTACCAGATGACCTTCGAGTTGCAACCCGACGATCAGGTAATTGCTGCAGGACAACAAATTGCCTTAATGATCTTCTCCAGCGATAAAGAGTTTACACTTCACCCGGAACCGGGAACAAAACTGACGGTAGATTTAGACCAAACCAGCATCGAAATACCTGTTGTTGGAGGAACTGCTGCCTATGAAAAAGCAACAAAATAAAACCTGAAATGCTGCCATGAACGCACTCTCATCGGTTACAATGGCCTGCGCCGGTTTTGATCCCGTAATTCCTTACGACGAAGTGATTCAAACCGATTTAAAGGTGAGTACACAAATGCCACCAGGTGTAAAATGTACCGGCATGGGTGGTTTGGCAGTTAGGCCCACTGCCCTTGGCTTGAAAACGAAATTTAAGATGAAAAGAACAGCATTAACATTAATAATCCTAATTATTGCCTTATCGCTAAGCGCTCAAAAAACCAAATTTACGCGACAAGACACACTGCGTGGAAGCATCACTCCCGAACGCGCATGGTGGGACCTTAAGTACTATCACTTAAACGTGAAAGTAGATCCCGAATCCCAGACATTTACCGGGAGCAATCTGATCAGATACAAGGTGACTGAGTCAAAACAGGTGATGCAAATCGATTTGCAAGCCCCCATGAAGATTCAGCGCATCATTCAAAATGGCAGGGAGCAAAAGTTTGTAAAAGACGGAAACGCATGGTTTGTTACACTTGGCGAAAACCAGGTCATTGATGAGGTTAACGAACTTTATATTGAATACTCGGGGAAACCAAAAGTAAGCCGGCGGCCTCCCTGGGATGGAGGAGTTAGCTGGAAAAAAGATGAAAATGGAAATCATTTTATTGCCACGGCAAACCAGGGCGATGGGGCCAGTTTATGGTGGCCCTGCAAAGATCATCCTTACGACGAGCCCGACAGCATGTTGATTAGTATTACTTTTCCTGAAGACCTGATGAATGTATCCAACGGAAGCCTGCGGAAATTAGAGCAAAACAACGATGGAACAAAAACCTCGCACTGGTTTGTGGCCAATCCGATTAATAACTATGGCGTAAACATCAATATTGGGAATTATGAACACTGGCACGAGATTTACCCGGGTGAGAATGGGTATCTGGATTGTAACTTCTGGGTACTCGATTACAATCTTAAAAAGGCAAAGAAACATTTTACCCAGGTCCCTGGTATGCTGGAAGCCTTTGAACACTGGTTTGGGCCCTACCCCTTTTACGAGGATGGTTATAAATTAGTTGAAGTGCCCTACCCGGGCATGGAACACCAGAGTTCGGTCACCTATGGCAATGGTTTTAAAAATGGCTTTGGCGGCCGCGATGTAAGTGGCACGGGCTGGGGCGATAAATTCGATTTTATTATCATTCACGAATCGGGGCATGAGTGGTTTGCCAATAGCATTACGAACTCCGATGAAGCCGATATGTGGATTCATGAAAGTTTTACAGCCTACTCCGAAAACCTCTACCTGGATTATTACTGGGGCAAGAAAGCCAGTGCTGAATATTGCCGCGGCACACGCATGAACATCCAAAACGACCGGCCACTGGTTGGAATTTACGGCGTAAACTATCCCGGATCAGGAGACATGTATTACAAAGGTTCAAACATGTGGCATACCCTCCGTCAAATTATTAATGATGACGAAAAATGGCGGGAGGTACTTCGCGGCTTAAACAAAGAATTTTACCATCAAACCGTTAATTCGCAGCAGATAGAACAGTTTATCAGCAAAACAACTGGTTTCGATTTGCAGCCCTTTTTTAACCAGTACCTGCGCGATACACGAATCCCAACTCTGGAGTATGCGCTGGTTAACGGTAAAATGAGATACCGCTGGAGCAATTGTGTCGATGGTTTTACGATGCCCCTTAAAGTTTATGTAAATGGTGAAGGTCAATGGCTTCAACCCACAAAACGCTGGAAACAATTTGAGCTTGACAAAACAATTACTACCGTTCTGGTCGACAAGGATTTTTACGTTGCCAGTATTTGTTTAAGCCGAATCGGAGAATAACACAAGCATTTGTTTCACAAGCTCTGTTGTCTCAACAAAAGGCATGTTAAATGAATAAGGCGCGCATATGAACCTTATGTCTTTGTTTATGTTTATTTAAAATAAGCTAAACAAAACGTTTGGCTAAAAACAAAATGATATGATAACAATGATTATTTTTTTAATGGCCGTAACATATGATGGAATCGTGTTGTTCGATTTTTCAAAAGGCACGAACACCGACAATTGGCTTGTTGTAAACGATGGCGTGATGGGTGGCCGCTCACAAGCTTCTTTTGGCCTTTCCGGAAAGGGGAATGGATTGTTCAAAGGTAATGTATCGCTCGAAAACAATGGGGGCTTTTCTTCGGTACAATACAGAGTAGAACCGCCGCAAATAAAGACACACAAAACAATTGCCATGCGCCTCAAAGGTGATGGTAAAAATTACCAGGTGCGCATTCGTGAAAAACAAAACGATTACTTTTCTTACATCGCTACCTTTCCTACCACAGGGGAGTGGGAAACCATCGAAGTACCATTAAACGAAATGCACCCTTCGTTCAGGGGCAGAAAATTAGATCTTCCCAATTTTAACGGCAATACCTTTGTTGAACTTACTATTTTGATTGCCAACAAAAAGGAAGAATCTTTTGCCATTGAGTTACATAAGGCGTATCTGAAATAAAACCAGGATAGTAAGTTTCTTACCTTCCAAAGGATGCAACTATTAGCCGGGTGACTGGCTCTGCTTTTAAATCGTAAACCAAATCAAAAACAGGAAACACAACACTTCTGCTTGTTGTTTTTGTTACCTGAAAACCGGAAATATGCAAGCGTCGTATTATTACAACATTAAAAATCCGATGCCGGTAAGAAGCTGCCTCAGAATTGAAAACGAAAGCCAGAAGACAACTGAAATTGATTAATGATTAGTGTTTAATGTGTTTGGACGTTCAAACGATATGACGGATACAGAATTAACAATCTCAACTCAACAACAACTATGACAACAGAAAAGACCGAAGTCCGAAGACGACTAAAATTGATTAATGATTAGTGAGTGATTGATTAATCTGAAGATCCTGAAAGCACCCTTCCACTCCGCTCAGGGTGACAGCCAGGAAACAACGACACCGAATTGTTTAGCCAGGATTTTCGGATTGTCAGACGACCACGAAAAACGGTTCACTGATCACTGATCACCGTAATATTCCGACATTCTAATACTCTGACATTTTACTATTCTGACACTCAACAATCTTCACAGGCCCCAGCAAGCCCGATGGTTCCAGGGGAATCTCATCGATTGGCCTCCCCCTGAAATCATGTTTCAAATCGATATTTGTCGATGTATACTGTTTTTTGTCCTGAAAAATTTGATCTCCTGCCACCCGGAAATGTAGTTATTTACGGAAGAAGTAAAACTTTTGTTTTCTATTAAACAATTCCTCTATCTTTAGCAAAGATTTAGTTGCTCATTAGAATTTATCTGATTTTACAAATGGATACCACTGATATTTTAATCAAGATTAGGAAAATAGTTCGTTCCGTTGACATTGAATCAAAAAAGATTCAAAAGGATTATGGGGTTAGTATACCCCAGGTTTTATGCTTGAATTTTCTGCATGAATCGCCCAACTATCAGACCACCCAGGGAGAAATACGAAAATTTCTCAATTTAAATCCCAGTACGGTTAGTGGCATAATTAACCGTCTTGAAAAAAAAGGGTACCTGGCCCGATTACCAAAATCGGGCGATAAGAGAGTGGTGAACATTGCACTGACTTCAGCAGGCGATAAATTACTTGGGACAATGCCCTCTTTACTTCATGAACAGTTGTCAGACAAGCTTCAAAATCTCAACATAGAAGAACTCCAAAAGGTTGAAGAGGGCTTAAACACTCTGGTCACCATTCTCGACATCGAACAAGTTGAGGCTTCGCCAATGATTACTCTTGATGCAGAACTGGAAGACAATGATGAAGACAGTATTGAATGAAATGAAGACCGTCTGCACTTGGTGGAACGCACTAAAAAATGATTAAAAAAATTTCGGAGAGCTCTGAAAGAAACGGTTTCGAGCAGCCCCGAAGATCCCAAATAATTTCTTTTCCCCATTCTCTCAAAAAACATCAAACTTATTTCTATAGAAAATAAATGCAGTGTTGAAATATCAGGTCTTAACCATCAGGTCGCCTTTTTCAATGTAAAATCAATATTAACAATAGATTTAACAGCTCGTGTAATTTGCAGGCTGTCTTTTTTTTGTATTTTTGTTCGCATAGAAACAATTGAGCAATTTTATGAGAATTTCGAAATTAACAAAAGAACAAATTGCACAAGCAATTGTAACCGAACTGGAAAGCAATGATTCGCACATCGCCATCGAGACCGGGTTATTGAACCGCTATAAAAAACCCAGGAAGATCATGTGGAAGTCGAATAAGGAGGGATATTTGCCCGACATCAGGACTTCAACAACAAATGGAAATACCAACCTTTATGAAATTAAGCTTTCGACCAACATAGATAAAGTGAAGTGGCGGCTGTTTTCCTTATTTGCTAAAATTAACCACGGCGATTTTATTGTGGTTGTTCCCGAGACAAATATAAGCAGAGTTGAAGCTTTTATCGCAGAAAATAATTTCAAAAATACACGATTGGTATACATTCCAAGCCCGAACAATTAGCCTGACTTTAAAAAGATTTGCGTGGATAAAAAAGCAACACTCCTAGCTTTTTTATGTCCAATTACAAAAACAAAATATTGATATGATATATAACAGCAGACAACAAACAATTGCACAGATTATTGAAGATGAACCCCTTAAGTCGAAATGGAAGGACTGGAAATGGCAGCTAAGACATGCTGTTAAGTCCTTCGATAAATTTGAAAAACTTTTGGGAATTTCCTTTTCAGCATCAGAAAGGGCAGACCTAAAAAAAACCTTCGATAAATTTCCATTGGCAATAACTCCATACTATTTATCGCTTATTGACAAGAAAAACTTTCGGAACGACCCGGTTTTTAAACAATCATTTGGAGGCATTGAAGAGCTGACAACCTTGCAATCGGAGCATAAAGATCCGCTTTCGGAGGAACACGATAGCCCTGTTGAAGGTATAACACACCGTTACCCCGACCGGGTACTTTTCCATGTAAGCAATATTTGTTCCATGTATTGCCGGCATTGTACCCGGAAAAGAAAGGTTGGAGACATCGACTTTGTACCCTCAAAAGAACAGTTGAAAAAAGGAATTGACTACATTGCCAACACGCCGCAAGTCAGAGATGTTTTGCTTTCGGGTGGAGACCCCTTTATGCTTCCCGACGATAAAATAGACTGGTTACTATCGGAAATCAGGGCCATTCCACACGTTGAAATAATTCGTATAGGAACAAGAATGCCAGTCGTTTTACCCTACAGGATTACCGACAATCTGGTTTCCATATTAAAAAAGTACCAGCCTCTTTGGATAAATACCCATTTCAACCATCCCAACGAAATTACCGCCTCGGCAAAGGAAGCATTAGCAAAACTGGCCGATGGAGGATTCCCGCTTGGGAATCAGTCGGTATTACTGGCCGATGTAAACGACTGTCCCCGAATTATGAAGTCCTTGCTTCATAAACTGGTGCAAAACCGTGTTCGTCCTTATTATTTGTATCAATGCGATCTGTCAGAAGGCCTCTCGCATTTCAGAACGCCGGTTGGAAAGGGCATTGAAATCATGGAAAGCCTGGTTGGTCATACCAGTGGTTTTGCACGACCAACCTACGTAATTGATGCGCCGGGTGGTGGCGGTAAAATTCCTGTAATGCCCAATTATATCATTTCGTGGTCGACAAATAAAGTTGTTTTAAGGAACTACGAAGGGGTTATCACAACGTACAAAGAGCCCGATAATTACGAACAAAAATTGTGTGACCGGGATTGCGAAAACTGCAACCTCGACTTAAAACTTAAGGAAGTAGATGAGTCGGAAGCCATAGGAATTGAAAAGCTTTTGTCTGATTCGGACGATACAATTTCGCTCATACCTGAAGATAATGAACGGATGACAAGGAGGGAGTAAGATGCAGGATAAAATTGAAAAAATCGGACAGAACTCATTCATACAACACGGCAACTTAAGCAAGCGTGTCTATTTGATGAAGCTTCATAAAAAAGACAGTCCCTTTGTCATTCAGCAAATCAACAATCTGGCACGGAAATACAAATACTCTAAAATATTTTGCAAGATTCCGGCCTGGGCAGCGCCTCTTTTTTATGCAAATGGTTTTATACTGGAAGCACAAATTCCAAAATGTTACGACAACCAGGAAGCTGCCTTTTTTGTGTCGAAGTTTTTAAATTCCGATAGGCTGTTGGAGATGGAAACTGAACAGTTGTACGAATTCAGCAAAATGCTAAAAGAAGCCAAACCTTTACAGAAAAAGGAAATAGTAGAAAATCCTTCCTTTCAAATTACAGCATTAAAGAAAGGCAGTTTTGAGGAAATTACCGCCATTTATCGCGAAGTATTTGAAACCTACCCGTTTCCCATTACCGATCCGGTTTATGTGTTAAAATCGTTCAGTGAAGGTGTACAATATTACGGTGCCGAAACCAAGGGGAAGATTGTAGCCCTGGCTTCGGCAGAAGTGGATAAGAAAGGTAAAAATGCGGAAATGACTGATTTTGCAACATTGCCTCAGTACAGGGGTAAAGGATTGGCTTTGTTGTTGTTAAACAAAATGGAACAGGAAATGGCTCACCAGGGAATAAAAACCCTCTACACAATTGCCCGGCTGAACTCTCCAGGTATGAATAAAACATTTTTACGAATGAATTATACGTATTCCGGCACCCTGGTAAAAAACACCCACATAGCAGGAAAGATTGAAAGTATGAACGTGTACTATAAACAAATTTGATATGAGTAATTTAGGTAACAGATGCCAATTTGCAGGTGAATGCTCTGTTTTTAATGGAGAGGAAAAAATTAGTGAAACTCCGTTGCCAATTTATAGAAATGTATTTTGCAACCGGGGCATGAGAGGGTGGAAGAACTGTGTAAGATTTAATGAGCTCGATCATTCACAAATAAAAAAGACCTATAATAGTTTATGACAGAAAAAAAGTAAATTGACCTGACGGAAATAGAGAATCCATTTGAAAAGGAAATTATTACATTTTTGAACCGGAAAGAAAAGTGTATATACGGAGAAATTTTCAGAGAATTAAAAATCCCGGCTGCAAAAGGGCAGGAGGCCATTTATTCTCTGATAAATAAAGGTTTGATCCAACACATCGACAAAACATCCTACATCCGGTTAACAGCAAAAGTATATTAATGAAATGGAGTCGAGTCCAGATCAGGATCCATGCTTCGCATCAGCCTCAGCAGAACGAACGATGGCTTCCATATATGCCGTCAGGGGATACATTTTTTCATCGTACCAGAGCGATGCAAAATACAATCCGATTGGTGCCGCGACCAATCCATTTTCTTTGAAATACCCATCCAGCCATTTGAATCCGTCCTGCCTGTTTTTTAAAAATCGTTCCTTTTGAAGGGCAGAAATTGCCAGTGAGCTTTCTTCAATCGTACCGGGCAAACCTTTGTTGCCCCCCCAACTCCCGTCATTATTTTGAGCGTAGACCAAAAAATTTTCGGCTGCCAGGATCATATCCCTTACTTTTCGGGATATTCCCGAATAATCCCGAATGGCTGACAAGGCATCATTCAAATAGCTTAACACCCGTGCTGTACCGTAAACCGGATTTTCATGATTTTGGTCAAACTGGTTTCCAAACCAGAGAGGTACCCAGGATCCATCGGGCCTTTGGTGTTTTTGAAGATAGCCCACGGCTTTACTTATGGAAAGGATCAAGCGCCGTTTAAGCGCCTTTGAGAGTTCAGGAGAAAACCTGTCGAGTGTTGCTGCGAAGGCCAGCAAAACATGGCCTGTTAAGTCAGCACAGCTCCGGTCGAAAGGCAATTTGCCCCATCCTTTCGAAAATGTTGGAAAACCTCCATCCTTATTTTGCAGCTGAAGCAACCACTTTATGCCCGGTACGACCTCAGCCATCACCGATGGACCAGGAGCCAGGTGTAATAATGCGAGTATGGCTCCGGGTGTATCATCACCATCGGGAACCGAACCCGAAAAATTGGTCCAGCCCCAACCGCCCGGCGAAGTGGCATTAAACGGGTGTACCCCCTTATTCTGAACTGCTTTCAGATGACGAACAAGCTTGTCCTGCCTTTCAGGAGACAATACATCATCCTTTCGTTTTCCCAGGGCTTTTATACTCAGGCTTGTTACCCAGGTGGAAAGATCAACATCAATGGGAAATCCTCCATCGTCGCGCTGCATTCGTTTTAAAAATCCGATTCCTTTCTCCACAAGTTTATTTTCTTTATGGCCCGCATTTATCAAACTCAGCAACACAAATGCCGTTAATGGAACCGCCTCTAAAAATCCACCGCTTTGCGGCATCGATTTCTGAAGAATTTGCATGGCTTTTTTTTCGGCCCGACTGCGTATCCAACGAATAAGATGTCCTGTTTTTTTCTTCTTAAATACAACAATCCCAACCGCAATGAGCGCCGGAATGGCATAACTAACAACACTCAGGTTTAACCATCGGTATATTTTCCGGGGGAACAGCGCCAACTCAAAAGGTAACTGTGGAATATTTTTAAAGGCATTTTTTTCGGGTATTCCACACAGTGCACACATGGTTAAAATGGGAACAGAAAAAGTAAAATCCTTTTTATAATGCCTCAGAATTGCCTCAGCTACCTGATCGGATTGGGTATCGATCTTGTTTTTCTGAAGATAGGCCGCAAGTCTTTTTTGAATATCGCTTATGGAATCGTTGTGACTGGCATACAAGTTAAGGGCTGCGTACACCAGCAACGAAGTAGAAAGGTTGCCTGCACTTTCGGGGGTATCGCCATAACTACCGTCGTTGTTTATGTTCGATTTCAACCATTCCAGTCCGCTCTGAATTTCCTTACCGTTCTCCTCCGCATCGTAAAAATGAAGCGCAGCAACAGCAACGGCAACTGCCAAAGCACTGGACGATAATCTACCGCTCCAAAATCCTTCGTTGTTAAGTTCATTGAGAAGAACTTCACTCAACTCCTTAAACCGTATTTCCAGCTCCTCATTTTGCATGGGCATACTCAGATTATTGTTTTTCTGTATATCAAAAGAAAACAGATGGCTATTTTTCAATTCTACTCTTGCTTGTATTCCAAATCCTTTTTATCCTTCATTAAACTTCCCAAAGCCAACAAGCCATAAAAGGTGTATTCCAAATCTTTTGTTTGGTCGCCGTCGCCCGATAAAAATGCTCCATCCGAATAATTATCCTGAATAAAATCGAGGCAGCCGGGTTTGATCAGGCGTAAGTCGTAGCCAATTTCTTCCAAAACAAACAAAGCCACACCGGTGGATAAGGAATCTGCTGTTTCAAGCGATTGGAAAGCTCTGAATCCGCCACTTTCAACAATAAAACCGGTCAAATGCTGCTGTAAACTTTTGGTGTTCAGTCCAACTAATTTTTTGGCATAGATCAAAGCCGAATTCAGGCTGCATGGGATATTGCCTTTGGGTTGGTAGAAGAACAACCAAAACCGTGCAAAAAAGTAAAATATTTTCTTTCTTTTTCCCATCACATCCACAACCAGGGCAAGTAAAAAAAACTGGTAGGAAAGTTCAATTGTTCTTCCTTTGCCCAATACGGTTCGGATAAGCTTTAAAAGCGATTTTTCTTCATCTTCAACACCCAGTTCTGTTTTTATGAGTATCGACGCTATGGCTTCAACAGGGCTTGAGGTTTTTTGGGTGTTTGTCTCCACGAAACCTTTTAATTTCTCGAGGCAAAGCGATTGCCCGGTGGCGGCACACAACCACATTCCAAACAGCGAGTAGTATAAGTCAGGACTCCCGGCCCTGTCGGTAAAAGCACCATTTTCATGCTGTTGATTGCGTATAAATTGAATAATTTCCTGTTGAATACCTTCATCCAAGGCCAAAAAACCGGTGCCGGCAGCTTCCATAAGTTTTTGGTAAACCGCTTTGTTTTCCTGCTTAGACATTGGCATTTATTGGTTTGAATATTTTCCCCAGCACACCATACAAACTTAAGCGTAGTTTGGCATTGTTTAGCTTATCCAGTTCGACGTAACAAAGTCGGATATATTTATCCAGGTATTCATCCGCTTTTTTGTCCAGGCCAAGTTCAATGATTCGGTTCCTGAATTCCCCGACTGTGGAAGTTTTTTATTCTGCATGATCGTTTAGCAAAGCTACCAGAAAGGGGAAATCAGCGATTTTTTCGTCCTCGTTTTTTTCTTTGAATTCGTTTAAATCATCACGTATCTGGTAAGCAATGCCAAATAAATCAGAAAGATGCTCTAAAATGGCGAGTTCGGATTCTTCAGCATTGCCCAGAATGGCGCCAAGCATCATGGCTACTTTAATGGCTTCGCCGGTTTTATTTCTGAAAACCTGAAGCGTTTCTTCCACTCCCAGATTTTTTTGCCCCTGGTTAAAAAGGATGTCGGCTCCCTGTCCCTGTGTGAGTTTAAGGTGTGATTCAGAAATTCTTTGTAAACCTTTCGCCATTTGTGCACTTGTCATCCCAAGCGACGAAAATATATGGTAGCCTTTTCCAATGAGGTAATCCCCGGCATTAATTGCCTGTGCAATTCCGTGTTTTTTATGGGCTGTTGGCCGATTATAGCGATGCTCAGCATTGTCCTGAATATCGTCGTGGATGAGTGAGGCTTTATGAAAACACTCAATAATCAATGATAGTGAAAAGAGCATTTTTTCATCCGAAGAGCCGGAATAGGCGGTGAAAGCCAGCGCTGCAATCAAGGGTCGCATGCGTTGTCCTCCAATGGTTAAAAATTCCTTTGCCTGCTTTTCGGTTTCATCCTTTGCATCAAAATATTTCTCCAGCTCACCATTCAAAAAGAAATGATCAAGCTGGTGTTTTAAGCCACTTATTGAGATGGGCTGAAATACATCATTGGCCTGGTAGGTCCGTATTTCGTCATACAACCATTTCAGGTCGATCTTTGTATTTTGGCAACCATCATACATTAAGGGAAGACCAATTACCGGTACTGCAGCATTTGTAACCGGCTCAAAGGAGCGTTGTAATACGGGCATGCAACTCACTCCAATTACGGCGTCAATTGCTCCCTCTTCAACCAAGCCAATGGCCACAGTTGTACCTTCTGCAACCAATGTGGTATAGCCCAGTTTTTCGGCTTCCACAAGAATATCATCGATGGGACATGCCCTGCAACCGGCACAATTTAATCCGAGCGAATCGAACACGCCCTTGCAGCTGGTATTTTCCTTTAAACATTGTGGTAATAACAACAACCTTCGGTTAAAAGGAGTGGCTTCCACTGTTTTTCGCCAACTTTCGTTACCCAGTAACACAATGGTAAAATCGATGTATTCTTCCGATATCTCCAGCGTTTGAAGCAGGTCGATGGCCAATTGTTCCATTTGCTCAAAGGAGGCAGGCGGCAACAAATTTATATTTGCTGCCAGCAAACGGATTTCTTTGCGAAGTTTGTTTCGCAAAAACGATTCCTTCGGAACTTTTAATATACGTTTCGACCTTTTCATATTTTAACCGTATGCTCCCAAACCAAAAAATGCGTGTTTCTTGGCAAAGCGATATGCCCAGCTTTTTTCCCTGATTTCTTCAGCAGAACCGTGACTGGGTACCTGCTGCATGGCCTCTAATCGTTGGGCTTCATTTCCTCTTCCCGACGAATCCCTGGCAGCATGTATTTTAACCTTATTCACCAGCCACTGCGGATCGTCCATGAGGATACAACCCGTGGTTTTTTGTGGAATTTCTCGCTTAAATTCAGCTAAAAACGCTGAGTTTTTATAGGTATTTTCCAAGTCACCATCCGCCACGTTATTGGTGGCAAATTGGATCACCGGACAAGGCTCAATATCACCCGAAGCATTTATGTGATGACTTAAACCCGAAGCCGCAGGACAAAGTCCTTTCCCGTTTTGATCCCAGTAAGCATCAATAATTACAATCTTGTATTTTGTGCGCGCCTCCACCAAAAAGGTTCGTAGCTTATTGATTTCATCTTTTGAAAGGGCCAGTTCTACGGAGGCATCTTTCCCAACCGGGCGGTAAATATAGTACCACAGGTAAATTACTCCGCGTTTTATGAGTGAGTGAATAAACTCCTCCGAAAAAGCCAACTCCAGGTTTGATTTACAAACACTCATTGCCACACCGGTTATCAACCCTGCCCCGGTGGCATGGTCGATGGCCCGTTGTGTTTTATGATAAACCTGCTTCCCTCCGCGCCTGATGTCGGCAACTTCCTCGTCGCCTTCAAAACTGATCAGGGGAGTTACATTTGCAAGCTTGCGAAGCTCATCGGCAACATCTTTATTGAGCAATGTCCCGTTTGTAAATAACTGGAAATAGCAATCGGAATGTTTTTTAAACACCTCGAACAAGGGTTTGTACAAAAGCGGTTCCCCACCCAGGATACCAAAAAAGTAAGATCCCTTTTGTTTGGATTGCGAAATGATTTTATCCAGCATTTCGGGCTCCATCCGGGCATTTTGTTTTTTGCCCGTTACCCAGCATCCCTGGCAGTTCAGGTTGCAGTCGTCGGTCACCGAAATGAAATGGAAGGCCGGGAAAAAATGGCCGTTCTTCAAACGTTTTTTAAAGCGATTTAAACCTATGGCTCCCTTTATTCCCAGGTTGTACGTGAATTTGTACAAACACTTTTTATCGGTATGTATAATCAGCTGTTTTAGCATTTATTTCTTTTTTTGCAAAGATGCACCCAGACCTTTTTTGAATTCTTCAATGGCTTTGCGTTTTTCTTCTTCGGCAAGTTGCTTTACATCCTGCCTGAAAATATTACGCCGGACACTATTTCGCTCATTCAACAGGACAAAGAGTCCATCTTTCTGTGGTGCTTTATTGGCATTCGCTTTATTTTCGGGCTCGGCTCCTGTAAGTGCTGAATGCTCGGGTAAGCGTGGAAAAATGATAGCCGATGCCGGACAGGTTCGTCCACAGGCCGGGCAATTATTTTTGCACGACAGCGGATTCACTACTTCCAGGCTCTTTTTGTTGTATTTATAGACTCCAAAAACACAAAACCGGGCACATTGGCCGCATAATGTACATCTCGTTTCATCTATTACCGGGTACCAGGGCGGCACTTCCAGGCTGCTTTTTTTAAGCTCATATTTTGCATTTGTATCAGGCTCTGTTATCCGCTCTTCCAAAATTTCACCAATCTTTCCGGGTGATAGTTCCCTGAAATTGAGTACTTCGTAATTGGATAGAGTGATGTTGTTTTGCAAAAACATATTTTTTATTGCACGGGGATAACAGGCAATAATATACGTTTTATGGTACAAATTCTCCAGCGAATTCAGAAAGTCCTTTTCATTCACAGAAAAAGCGCAGAGATCATGAAGTTCAAAAACATCACTATTTAATTCTTTAACTAAAGCAGTCAATTCACTTTGCTTTTCCCCCGAAATGATTCCGGCTCCGCAATTACAATATATGAGGCAATCCGATTTTTTCATAATCAGCTTCTAAGTAAATAAAATTCTTCACAAAAAACACACTTGCGTTTCACGTTCACATATGGTTAACATCCTTTTTTGTACTGAAGATGGGATAAACAAATGCGCCAACCGGTTTCGAAACCAAAGTATTTTTGCTGAAAAACATCCCCCAGCAGCCGGGAATCATGCTTCCAAATCGTTTAAGCGGCTCACCATCGCCTGCTAAAAATGGCTTGAATAGAAAGAAGGAAATCACAAGGTAAGCCTTAGAAAATTTTTACATATACCAGATCAAATTTCTTCGATCGATCCCGATTGTTATTCACAAAATTGGTTTGACCATGCAAAAATTTTCCAGGCTTGTGCAAATAACCGATGCCGGATTACCTTCATGCAATATGTTTTAAAACTTAAATCCGAGTCGTCCAAATATATAAGCTCCGTCCGAACCCATTTGTACCGAATCACTGAATCCTCCCTGGTCTGTCCAGCCATCAAATTGCGGAGTTGGATAGACGTTGAATAAATTATTTGCTCCAAAGGAAAGGGTGAATGAAGAATTAATCCTATAGCTGATATTTAAATCCGATACGATGGCAGCCTTATAGGTATCAGTTGCTGTTGTGAATAAGGCATCTGCATCAGCCTTTGTTTTAGCCGGTGTATCTACCCATTGGAAATCCTGAAGTTTTACCTCGCTAAAGCGGGTTGCAGTTACCGCAAAAGTGATTTTTTTGATGCTGTAATCTGCGCTTACAGCCAATTTGCTTTTGGGAGCTGCAGCTTCGAGATAGGCCCGTGAAAAAGGACTGAAGAAGGTATACTCATTGAGGTTTCCACTATTTATTTTATCAATTTTAAGTCTATTCATGTTTCCCGAAAATCCAAGATTAAGTTTTCCCTTTCCAATATCCTGGCTGTAATTCAGAATAACATCAATCCCATTGGTACGCGTATCCACACCATTTGCAAAAAACTGTGCGGATTCCACTCCCATATCTAAACTTGAAGCATCAAAATAGTCGGTAAGGATAATCCTGTCTTTAACAGCAATGGAATAGGCATCGACGGTAGCTTTGAAAGCTCCATTTGTATATGTAAAACCTAAGCTGTAGTTATTGGCTGTTTCCTGCGTTAACGAATTAATTCCAAATGATTTTGCTACTGTACTTTTATTTGAAGCCAAAAGTGTTTGCACCGATTCTCCTGCTACGATATTGGTAAAAATCAGGTTGTAATAGATCTGGGCCAGGGAAGGAGCTCTGAATCCTGAGGATATTGAGCCACGAATGGCCAGATTTTCGGAAGCTTTTAAGCGGCTTGCCAGTTTAAAAATAACTGTATTTCCAAAATCACTATATGATTCATACCTGAGCGCACCGCTCAGCAAGAATGATTTCGTGAGGTTTAGCTCTGTATCAAAATAAGCTCCGAAATTTGAACGATTGGCATTTACTTCATTGTCGGGGCTGTAACCGGGAAATCCCTGCGAACTTCCGGGCAAAACGTCCCCGTTCGTATCCATTGCCGGAATCTGAAAATCCGGGTTGGTGATGGCAAATCCATTTACATCATACTGTGAATAAGATCCTTCTTCGCCCGCAAAAATCTGAAAATTTTCTGTTCGGTATTCCAGTCCAAAAGCCAGGTTTAATCCTTCCAGCTTATCTTTAAAGTATTTACTAAGATCAAAGCCGGTTATATTGGTACTCAAACTGTGCCCCCCTGCATCGAATGAAGTGGGTGAGGCTGCTTTAAGTGAAGCGTTATTGGTACCCGTGATGTTGTAGTGAAAATAATTCTTACCATAAGTATTGTTGAAATCCACAACCCAGCCATTCTCAAGGGTACGCTTTATTCCCGCAGAAGCTGACACATCTGTAATTAGAGATGTTATGTGAGGTGAAAAACCATTCGGGTATAAACTCGGGACAGAACGATTGTCTCCATTGGCATAGCTATCCCTCGTAAACGCATAAGCATCCGTATTCCGGTAATTTCTGCCACCAAATGCATAAATTTCAGTTTGTTCATCAAGTGGAATGGCGCTGTTCACCATCACGTTGAATCCTTCAATGGCTGCAGAGCCGTATCCCTTTCTCCATTCAAACGATGGTCTTAAGGTGGGATCTTTATCCAGTAATTCGGTCGTTACATTAATAAATCCTTCCTTGCCGAGTTTCGCTCCATAGTTGAGATCAAATTTTGTTGTTCCACCGTCGAAGCTCTTATCTTTTCCGTCAATTCGGTTTTTCCCGTCGACGTTAAACAGTGCAGGATCCCAGCCATCTTGTGTATCATAAATTTTCTGTGCATAATCACCTCCCACATTTGTGGAATATGCTCCGTATAAAACAGACCCGGAAACTCCATCCGTATTATCTTTTAAAACAATGTTGATCACACCTGCAATTGCATCAGATCCGTATTGGGCTGAAGCACCATCGCGCAATACTTCCAGGCGCTTGATGGAGGAAGCAGGAATTGCATTTAAATCCGTACCGGTATTCCCTCTGCCCCTTGTTCCAAAAAGATTAATTAAGGATGACTGATGTCTTCTTTTCCCGTTAATTAAAACAAGTGTCTGATCGGGTCCCAATCCTCTAAGTGATGCAGGATCGATGTGGTCTGCTCCATCCGATCCGGATTGTTTGGAGGCATTGAAAGAAGGTACTGCAAACTGGAGTATCTGATTGACTTCAACTTTCCCGTTTTTTGTTGAGATTTCGTCGATATCTATTACATCAATGGGAACAGGAGAATCAGATATGGAACGATTATAACTTCTTGATCCAACAATTTGGACCTCACCAATATCAACACCTTCCTGAAGAATTATTGTTAATTCCTTTTTCCCGTCAACAGAAACTTCAAGGGTTTTATAGCCTATGTAACTAACCACAAGAGTGGAATTAGAGTTTACAGTTAATGCAAAATTACCTGAGAGGTCACTCGACGTTCCGTTCAAAGTTCCTTTTTCAACAATACTGGCCCCAATAAGTGGAGTTTCGGTATTGTCAATTACTCTGCCCGAAATATTCACCTGGCTTTGGGCCATAGTAAAAGAGAATAGCAGGATTAAAAAACAAAGCTTCTTCATAAGTCAGATTTTAGTAAAGTATAAATATTAATTGCATTAATATACAATTTTTAAAGCTAAAAGTTACTATTATTAATCTTAGGGATTAATATGCTTTCGATATGTAACCATTTTGATAGATTTTTCTTGATTCTGTAAGCGTGGCGGGAAGAAACAAAAAAGGAAGAATTTCAAATCGGAACGTCTAGCAGGGTTTTTGTCGAAATCAATCGACTATTTTACAAATAAGGTGAGTTCGATATATTGGCGAATGAGTTATAAGTGTCAAATCACGCGTCGATGGGACCGTTGGTATTTAACCGTTTTATTCTGCGGATGCAATCCGCAGATCCCGCTTCGCACCAGTCTTCGACTCTGCACAGGCTGACCGTTCGCTCCTTGTAACCCGGGATTACCGTAAAGCAGCCTGAATCTTTTAATCCTGTAAAATGTTAATTTTAATTCCCCCATTAAAAACAAAACCATCGGTAGGAGCCCAAATATCAGGGAATGACGGAGAATTAAGGGGAGACAACACCAATGGTTCATAATTGGTCTGGATAATATCGGTAAAATTCTCAAAATTGATAAATGCTGACAGCCTTTTAAAATGTCTCATGACCATAAATCCCATCATCCAGAAATCAGGTTTTGTACGGTATTGTTCATCAAATTGAGTTCCGGTGTAATACAACTCATACCCGACCGACCATTTCCCTTCGGTTTCATACATCAGAACAAATCCGGCATTGTGTTCCGGAGTCATGGGTTTTTGTTGGTTGATATTATCGTATTGCAGTTTGGTATTTATGAAGGCATAATTTACATACAACTTGAAATCGGCATAGGCGAGCTTGGCATTGGTTTCAAATCCCGAGCTTAATATATTTCCATCGGCATTTTCAAAAAAGAAGCTGTTGTCGGCCTGGTTCCCCTTTAATACAAGTGCGTCTTTAAGCTGTGTAATGTAGAACAGTTGATTGATTGAAAATGTTAAAGCATCGAAAAACACCGTTTTATAGTTCACATCAAAATTTCCACCAACCGACCTTTCAGGATTCATTTGAGCGCTTGAAATGGATTGAATATTCCGGAAGTACAGTTTTTCGGCATCTTCCGTAAAAATTGTCGGCAGTTTGTATCCCATGGCACCTCCAAGTCGTGCAGTAAGCTTCGTATTCATTTTATAAAGCATTGCAACCCGGGGAAGTACAAAAGCACCGTATTCGAAATTATAATCCGTTCTCAATCCCCCTTCAAAAGTTAACTCCGGGTTAAAATCGGAAGTGTTCTGCATAAAAATACCCAGTGTATTATGGGTATAATCCCTTTTTAGGTTCGCATGGGCATCCGATTCTTTAAACTGCTCGAAATAATGGTTTGCACCAAATTGCCAGTCGGCGCTTTCATTTTTGTGGAGTTTATAAAGTACTTCTGAAAATCCCGACCATTGATTTCCGGCAAACTGGTAACCAGGGATGTTCAATTCCCGGTTAAAATAGCTCAGACTGTTTTTTACAGTTATGCTTCGCACATCGTTGGAATTCTGAAAGCTGAACTGTGTGGAGTGCCGGTCGGAATTGTTCTTTTCGGAAAAGACATGTTCCTGGCTTGTGTGGCCTTTAATGACTTCCAGATCGCCTCCAGTCCGGGTATCAAAAGTAGAGCTTACACCAAATAATAGCTCCGTACTTTGATTGGGATAGAAATAAAATTTAGGATTTATATTAAACGTATTTGACTCGGGCAGGTTTGAAAATCCGTCATCATCCGGATCGTAAGGGAATTGCTTATTGGCTGAACCATAAATCGTGATTCCCGTCTTATTGAACCTTTGGGCATAAAAGAAATTGCCTGTGGACCCCAGAGCACTGGTTTGATTAAGCATGAGACTGAGTTCCGGTTTTTCAGCAGGAGTAATTGAAACGAGATTCACCAGTCCGGCAATTGCACCACCCCCATAAAGGGTTGAATTACTTCCTTTAATTAATTCCACCTGTTTTAAATCGAGAGGCGGAATCTGCATAATGGATAATCCTCCTGCAAACCCGGAGTAGAGTGGAAATCCGTCTTTTAATATCTGCGTGTACCTGCCGTCCAATCCCTGAATCCTGATGTTCATATTTCCCGAACTCAAGGAAGTTTGTTGCATCTGTACCCCGGTGGTTTCACGTAAAAGCATTCCAATATTGCTGGAATTCATGGCAGCCTTCTCGCCCAATTCCTCGCCGGTAATGGCTTCAACACGAGTGGGAATTTCTTCGATTGTCCTCGAAGAACGGGTGGCTGCCACAATCACTTCTTCCAATTCCTCTCCTTCCTCCAGTTTAACAACGATGTTTTTGTTATTATCCTGCGGAAAAACAAGAGTTATTTTTTTTGAATCATATCCGATGAAGGAGATGATAAATACGGTTTTGCCATCAGCAATATGTTCAAATGTCGCAACTCCGTTTTCGTCTGAAATTGTGCCCGTTGTTGTTTTCTCAATAATTAGGTTTGCTCCTGTCAAAAGCGCACCAGATTCATCTTTTATGGTAAAAGTGATGGTATTCTGAGCCAGGGATTGAAGAGAAAGTATAATGGGAATTATAAACACAATATATCTCATAACTCTTGCTTTTATTTGCTTAAACCGTTGGTTTTTCCGGGGCTTTCAGCCGGCGGAATCTTATGATTGTTTTATTTTATATTTTACCCTCCTTCCTTTCAGCCAGGACGCCAAGGCCCTGAGATCAACAGGAAGGTAATAACACAAAGGTACGCAAAGAGGCGCGGAGTGTAACAAAGGTTTCCTCAGTAGCATGTTCCTGCTTAATTCATCATCCTAAATTCATTTGGAGAATACCCTGTATTCTTTTTGAACATCCGGGTGAAATGTTGGGGATATTTAAATCCCAATTCATAGGCAATATCGCTGATTGATTTACGGGTATCAAAGATTTTTTCCCTGGCAACTTCTATCATTTTTAACTGAATATGTTCCAAAGCCGACTTCCCGGTCTCTTTTTTCAACAAATCTCCTAAATAATTGGGCGATAAGAATAATTTCTCAGCACAATAGCTAACAGATGGTAATCCGGAATCAAGGGGCATATCTGATAAAAAAAGGAAGAAACGGCATAAAATACCGGATCTTCCTTTTCAGAGTCCTAAGGATTCTTTTTCCGGACCAAAACTGCGTGATTTGGAGTTGATCCGGAACCTGAATGACGGGATGAAATCCAGTTAATCCCTGTCATATTTACAGCAACCCGGAAGTTTATTATAAACTTCATCTTTTGCTTTATGCATTTCAGTATCGTGACCGGCTTTTGCAACGGCCATGTGCACTTTGTGTACATTGGTTTTTTCATCATCAAAAGTCACTTCCAGTTTTTTGGTTTTTTTGTCCCAATCAGCTTTGGTAACTCCATCCACTGATGAAGCCGCTTTTTCGATGCGTTTTTCACACATTCCACAGTTGCCCTTTACTTCAAACTTTTCTGTTTTGTCTGCTGCAAAAACCATTAATGTTCCAAATACGAACATGACTAATAAACTCAATACTTTTGTTTTCATAATTGTAAATTTTAAAAATGAATAATTAATTTTCTCTATACAAACAGCATCCGGGTAAATCCTTGTAAATTTCATCGGGTGCCTTATATTTTTCGGTATCGTGACCAACGGCAGCAACAGCCTTTTGAATGGCATCGCTGTTGGTTTTTATTGCATCAAAATTCAGGTGTAGCATTTGTGCTTCGCTCTCCCAGTTTGCTGTTTCAACTCCTTTAACCGATTTGGCCGCTTCTTCAATACGTTCTTTACACATTTCGCAGTTACCGCGAACTTTGAACATGCTGTGTTTCAACCCTGATGTACTGGATTCAGAGTAATCGAAACGGTCATACAAACAGCATTCGGGCAATTCATTGTAAACCGCATCGGGTGCTTTTGTCTTATCCGTATCATGTCCTGCTTCTGCAATGGCCTTGTGCACATTGTCAATTGATATTCCTTTGGTATGGTTTACATGAAGCTCCATGGTTTCAGCATCCCACATGGCTGAACTTACTCCGGTAACAGCTAATGCAGCCTTTTCAATGCGGTCTTTACACATTTCGCAGTTCCCACCTACCTTAAAAGATGTGTGCTCGCCTTTTTCACCATGATTATGCCCGGTTGAGGCAACACCTGCGCCAGGGTTCATCATACTTGGCAGGCCTTGCAACTGGGCGGCTGCATCGATTTTAAATACACCGTTTACCGCAATTTCTTCCCCTTCCTGTAAACCCTCAGAAACGACATAAAAGTTTCCGGCCTCTGGTCCCAAAACAATTTCACGGTATACGAAAGATGGATTTTCGCGATTGGGAACTTTTACGTAAACCACAGCTCTCTTCCCGGTCCATAACAAGGCTGTTTTAGGAATAAGAATTTGTGATTCGGACGCTGCAATTTTTGAATGAATAATGCCCCTGGTGAACATTTCCGGTTTTACTTCCAGTTTAGGATTTTTCAGTTCCACACGCACTTTAGCAACCCGGGTTCGTGCATCAATAAACGGATCGATGAACGATACTTTACCTTCGAATGTTTTGCCGGGTAAGGACTGAATGGTAAATTCAACCTCATCCTTCAACTTCATCCAGGGCAAATCACTTTCATAAGCATCAAATAAGGCCCAGACCTTTGTTAAGTCCACCACCTTAAACAAAGCTTTTCCTTCTTTCACATAATCACCAATGGCAACATGGCGCATGGTTACAGTGCCCGAAATGGGTGAAAGTATATCGAAGTATAACTTGGGTTCTCCTTCTTCCTCAATGGCTTTTATTTGCTCATCATTCAAATCCCAAAGTTTTAACTTTCCTTTTGCTGCAGCATAAAGACCTGGCCGCTCGTTTTTCAATGCCACGGCTTCCAACAGTTCACGTTGTGCTGTAACCAGTTCAGGAGAATAAATGGTAGCCAGTTTCTGACCTTTCCGAACGTTCTGACCCGTAAAGTTTAGAAACAATTCTTCTATTCTTCCTCCAAAACGAGCCGTTAGTTCTGCAATTCGTCTCTCGTCAGCCTGAATTTTACCTTGTAAATGAATGGACTTTTCGGGATTGCCTGTTCCAACCCTCATCGTTTGAACCTCTGCCAGTTTAGCAGCTGATTCGGTCATCATTATTTCATTGGGATCAACATCTTCACCCTGTGCATCCATCGATGCCAATGGAATTAAATCCATGCCGCATATGGGACAATCACCTGCTTTGTCTCGTTTAATTTGCGGGTGCATGGAGCATGTCCAGGTGCCAGGGTCTTCCGATTCGTGGTCGTGCCCTTCATGTCCCGTTAATTCTTGTCCGGCTTTATGGCTTGTACTTGTCCCGCCTGAATGAAAGAATAAGCCACCAATTATGATTCCTGCAACCAAAGCTCCGATTACAAGCTTTAGGTTCTTTTTTATGTTATTAATTATATTCTTCATGATTTTGTTATTTACCCATTAAATAGCTTACGAAAGAAATAGCTGCCTGCTTCTCAGCCTTTGCTTTTTCCAACTCCAGGCTATATTGTAACAATTGTTTCTCAATACGCAGTAATTCTTCAAAATTGGCATTACTGGTGGCATATTCGGTTTCTAAAATCCGTAGTGTTTTTTCTGCCAAACCTGTTTGTTTGCGAAACAGTTCCAATCTTCTGTCGGCATCCTTGTAGTTTTTATAACTCAACTCAAAGATGTTTTCCAGCCAGTTACTTTTATCCTGTTTCTCAAACCCCTTTGATGTTTCCAACAGGGCCACTTCATTAACAATTGCCTGGTATTTTTTTCTGAATATGGGAATGGAGAAACCAATCTTCGGAAAAACAAATGCATCTTTCCCCGAAAGATTACTGCCACCTTTTCCCACGTTTATGTAGTCGACTCCGACCGAAAATACAGGTCTGTCTTGCAGCTTATCCACTTCTTTTTTCAACACCAGCACTTCTTTTTCATATTCAATTTTAAGTAATTGATGGTTGAGCATCTGAATGCTATCCAACAATTGACTTTTGCTGATCTTAAAATCCGTTTCCCATAAACTTTCAGGCAGAATTAAAGGCTTTTGGCCGGGATCGTTTACCAGGTTCCTGAATAAAACCGATTGCACCATAAAATTATCAGCAAGTAATATTTGCTGGTTGTTCAGGTCGTTCAGATCCATTTCAATACGATACTCGTCAACTGCCGAAACTTTCCCTGCTTCCACTTTTATCAAAGCGAGCCGGCGAAACGATTCCAGTATCTCAATGTTATCTTCCATAATGGCCATGGCTTTTTTTGTAAAATACAGGTTGTAATAGGTACTGCGTACTTCATCAAAAAGTCCGGCTTTTGCTTCCTCAAAGATTTCGAATTTCGTCTTTGCTGCCCGGGCCGCCACATCGCCTTTTGCTCCTTGTGTCCCGAACCAGGGAAACACCTGGTTTGCCGAAATACGAAATTGTTGTGGCCCATTTCGGGTTTCAATGGGTTGAATAAAATATCCGAACGATATTTGCGGGTCGGGCAAAGCCCTTACCTGCGGTACTCTTTCCAACGCTGCCAGATAATCGTTAAAACGGGCTTTTAACCCGGGATTATTCTCTGCAGCAATTTTCAGGTAGTTATTCAAATCCTCTTGCTGTGCCGACACGATTGAAGCCATCAGCACAAATAAAATTCCTGTTATAATTTTAATGTTCTTCATGACTTATGCCTTTTGGGTTTTTAATTCCTTCTTAATTATTCTCTCCTGCCACATACTGTACAGTACCGGCACAACAAACATGGTTAATACCTCAATGGTCATCCCGCCGAATAGTGGAATAGCCATTGGAACCATAATATCGGAACCTTTACCTGTGGATGTTAATACGGGAAGCAATGCAATAATTGTAGTTGCAGTTGTCATAACCGCAGGGCGAACCCTTTTTGAACCGGCCTCTAAGACAAGCGCCCGTACTTCTTCGATGGTTTTCGGATTATTCTTTTCCTGCAACTGTTTGATATACGTACTTATCAATACTCCATCGTCGGTTGCAACACCAAAGAGGGCAATAAATCCAACCCACACGGCAACGCTTAGGTTAACCGTTTCGATTTGGAAAAGGTTTTGCAGGTGAATGCCTCCCAGGGTTGCATCCATAAACCAGGGCTGACCATATAGCCAAAGCATGATGAAACCACCTGAAAGCGCAACGATAATTCCTGTAAATATTAATGATGTAGAGCTGACAGAACGAAACTGAAAATAGAGTATCAGGAAAATGATAATCAGCGAAACAGGAATTACAATCATAAGCCGTTTTGTGGCCCTGATTTGATTTTCATAATTCCCTGTAAATACATAATTCGTACCTGCCGGCACAACAAATTCACCGCTTTCAATTTTTTCGGATAAGTAGTCTTGTGCATTTTCCACAACATCTACTTCGGCATAGCCATCCTTTTTATCAAAAATAACATAGCCAACCAGGAAGGTATCTTCACTTTTTATCAATTGTGGACCCCGTACATAATGAATAGTAACCAATTCACCCAAAGGTATTTGAGAACCATTCATCGTTGGAATCAGTATCCTTTTTAAGTCTTCCGGGTTATCGCGATATTCGCGGGCGTACCTAAGTCGTACAGGGAAACGTTCCCTGCCCTCAACGCTTGTCGTCAGCTTCATTCCGCCAATGGCACTGCTAATATTCGATTGCAGACTTTTTACTGTTATACCGTAACGGGCCATTGCATCGCGGTCAATCTCCATTTCTATATATGGTTTTCCAACCACACGGTCGGCAAAAACCGACATGGCTTCAACCCCTTCAACATGTTTTAAATGGTTTTCAATTTCAAAACCAGCTTTTTCGATGCTTTCCAAATCGGGACCATAAACTTTAATTCCCATGGGTGCCCGCATACCTGTTTGTAACATCACCAGCCGGGTTGAAATGGGTTGCAGCTTGGGTGCAGAAGTCAATCCCGGAATGGTGGATTGTTTGATTATCTCATCCCAAATATCGTCGGGCGATTTTATTTCATCTCTCCACTGGCGGAAATACTCGCCGTTTTTATCTTCTATCAGGTAGGCTTTATCGATCAACCTGAATCCTTCCTCTCTTGGGTTGTACGTTGAACCGTCTGTCAGAATAAAAGCATCATCTTTATCGGTTTTAAAGCGCATGCGATGGCCTTTTTCATTCAGGATGTATTCCGGCTTGTAGTTAATCACATTCTCGTACATGGATGTTGGGGCCGGATCCAAAGCCGAGTTCACGCGTCCCCATTTACCGACTACGCTTTCCACTTCAGGAATTGAGTTTACTTTTTTATCCAAAATACGGATCACCTCAAGGTTTTCTTCTATCCCGGAATGCGGCATTGTTGTGGGCATCAACAGGAATGAACCTTCATCGAGCGATGGCATAAACTCTTTTCCAATACCCGGTAAATTTTCCGACAGGCTGGTGTAAGTCTTTGTATCTTTTACAAATTCTGGCATAAAACCAAATAGCTTATCAAACCCTTGCCACGAGGTAATTCCGAACAGCACAATAAAAATTGGAGCCATTAAAAACTTCCACTTGTTGTTGAGCGCCCAATTTAAAAGCCTTGGATAAAATACCACTACCATTGAAAGCGCACCTAAAACGACACCCACAATTACGATTACAAACAGGAAGTTTGAAAAGAGGCTGTTCTGAGCTCCCAGGGGCAACCATGCTCTTGTAAGGAAAAAGATGATGGTCACACCGGTAATGATGATATGGATATAATTCACCCAGGCTTTTCTTTTAGCCGACCATTTATCGGCAAAAATGGCATTCACTCCATAAGCTGTTAAAATCAATGCAATAGGGTAGCCGCTTACCAAAGAAATTACAATTCCTGCAATGGCCAGAATCCCGTTGAGAATTTTACGGGTTTTGTTTTTGTCGAAGCGGATTGAGAAAACCAGATTGGCAAGGGTTGGAATAATGATCAGGCCAATCAGTAATGCAGCAAGCATGGTAAAGGTTTTTGTAAAAGCCAGGGGCTTAAACAATTTTCCTTCGGCAGCTTCCATGGCAAAAACCGGCAGAAAGCTGACAATGGTTGTGGCAATTGCAGTAATTACAGCTCCTGCCACTTCAGTAGTAGCGGTATAAACCACATTCAACAATTTTTTACCTTTTGCTCCCAGGTTTTCGGGCAACTCTACGTGCCGGATGATGTTTTCGGTAAACACAACGCCCACATCAACCATTACTCCGATTGAAATCGCGATGCCCGACAGGGCGACAATGTTTGCGTCAACACCAAAGCGGCGCATGGCAATGAATGTGATGAGAACACCAATGGGAAGTAAACTGGAGATAAGAAACGAAGCCCTTAGGTTGAAAACCAGTACGATAACAACCAGTATGCTGATAAGTACTTCAAGAGAAATGGCTTCTTCAAGTGTTCCCAGGGTTTCTTTAATTAAGCCTGTACGGTCATAAAAAGGAACAATGGTTACTTTGGAAACCGATCCGTCGCTGAGTGTTTTCGAAGGTAAACCGGGTTCAATCTCAGCAATTTTTGCCTTTAAGTTTTCAATGGTTTCAAGCGGATTGGCCCCATAACGGGCAACAACCACACCACCAACAGCTTCGGCACCCCCTTTATCCAAACCTCCGCGCCGGGTAGATGGACCAAAGTTTACCTTAGCAACATCTTGAATACGAACCGGAACATTGTCGCGAACAACAACTACGCTTTTTTCAAGATCTTCCAAATTTTTAATGTAGCCCAATGCCCTTATCAAATATTCTACACGGTTAAACTCAATGGTTCGTGCGCCAACATCAAGGTTACTGTTTTTTACGGCTGCCATGACCTGGCTGATATTTACTCCGTATGCTTTCATGGCATTGGGATCTATATCAATTTGGTATTCTTTTACGAACCCGCCAATGGATGCAACTTCGGCAACACCTTTTGCCGAGGTAAGTGAGTATCGAACGTAAAAGTCCTGAATGGTTCTCAACTCATGTGGATCCCATCCTCCTGCCGGATTGCCGTCTTTATCGCGCCCCTCCAGGGTATACCAGTAAATTTGCCCCAATGCCGTTGCATCCGGGCCCAGTGCAGGAGTAACATCTTCGGGTAAAGTGCCGGAAGGCAATGAATTGAGCTTTTCGAGGATACGTGTTCTACTCCAATAAAACTCCACATCCTCATCAAAAATGATGTAGATGCTCGATAGACCAAATATGGAATTGCTACGAATGGTTTTTACACCCGGAATTCCCAATAAGGATGTGGTAAGCGGATAGGAAATCTGGTCTTCGATATCCTGCGGCGAACGTCCTGCCCATTCGGTATAGACAATTTGCTGGTTTTCGCCAATATCAGGAATGGCATCCACCGGTACCGGGTCTTTGGGCAAGATTCCCGTTTCCCATCCAAAAGGAGAATTTATGATTCCCCAGCTTATGAAAACAATGAGTACAAGAAAGGTAACCAACTTGTTTTCAAGGAAAAACTTAATGATTTTATTTAACATGATTTTCTTTTATAATTCAACTTTAAATCAAAGACTTGCATTTACGCCATGACCATAGACCACAGCTGTATGTCATTGTTCGAAGGATTATAAAAGATAGGCTTGCCGGATGGCCAGCGACATTTGAATCTTTGGAGGTGGGGGTAAATCAGACAGTATAAATTCTGGAGTAGCTGAGTTCTCTTCGAAATTCAGATTTAAAACAGCCAAAGAAAATGCCAATAAATCGATTTGAACCGATTCGGGCAGTACTACCGGTGATGAAACAGAATAATCCACATCCAACTGAATAAGCTCCGTTTCATTTTTGCAGCAATCGCCGGAATCGCAACACGATTCAGCCTCATTAAAAATGGATATTGAAACCAGTTCTCCAGTACAATAATGTTTGGATATAGCAAGCCCCGTTGTTGAAACCAACAGCAATAATGAAAAAATTATATGACTTACTATTCTTATCATCTTATCGAAACTTTACAAATATACAGATAATGTATGAATATTGTTCAATCTGATTTTAGGAATGGCTTAAATGATTTCCGTTGAAGAGACGAGCAACAGCCTTTCCCTGACCGTACTGGGAGACAATTTAATGTTCCATAAGAGCTAAAGCAGGTGAAATTTCAGTTAAGTTCCAAGGCTATTTTAGTGTCCTTTTTTCGACGCCTTCTTTTGTAATTTTCACAGGTACAATTTTTCCACTTTCATCAAAATACATCCGGTCGATGCAAGTTACGCGGTGCGAGGCTTTGGTTTCAGTAAGCGGCCGCCGGTGATAAACCATGTAATAGTCGTCGGTGTTGGGGATTTGAATAACCGAATGATGCCCGGCACCGGTTGCAACTCCGGGATCTTGCTGTAAAATTTTACCAATACGTTTAAATGGCCCCAATGGTGAATCAGAAATGGCATAAGCAACCGAATAATTGGGGCCTCCCCAGCCACCTTCGCTCCACATAAAATAGTATTTGCCGTTTCGTTTGAACATAAACGGTCCTTCCACGTAATTTTCAGGCGTAACTTCCTTAAAGGTTTCGCCATGATCAAAGGTTTCGAATCCCAATAAGTCTGGGGTCATTTTGCCTACATTGCAATGTCTCCAGCCTCCGTAATACATATAATGCTGTCCGTCGTCATCACGAAAAACAAATTGATCGATGGGTTGTGCGCCATTGTAAAATTTATCAATTAAGGGTTTTCCCAGGGCATCTTTAAAAGGACCTTCGGGCTTATGCGAAACCGCCACTCCAATTCCTCCCGGTTCATTGTCGTTTTGAATATCGTTCGCTCCAAAAAACAGATAATATTGATTGTTGGCCTGTATAATTGCAGGGGCCCAAATTGCAAATGCCGCCCATTTTATATCTTTAATATCCAGGACATGGGGATGCTTTTTCCATTTCACAAGGTCTTTCGAGGAAAACGCATCCAAATAAGTCTGCTCGAGGTATTGTTTGTTGATGGTCTTTTTTTGTGCATTCAACTGTTCAGCGCTTAATTTTGATGGTTTATCGGATTCGCCGTATACACCCGACATGGTTGGAAAGATCCAATATTCGCCTTCAAATATCGCACCTTCGGGATCGGCATACCAGCCTTCAAAAACAGGATTCCCGGCTCTTTTTTGCGCATGCAGGCTTAAACCACAAAAAAGAAAGGAACTTATTAAAATGTAAAGTATTTTACTCTTCATTATACTTATATAAAATTTTGATTTCATACAAATCAAATTATTTTTCACCAGACTCAATTTCAACTTCACCAGACGGGCGGTTGATCACCCTTCCACCAGGAATAGCTTGCCCGAAATTTGGTGTTCCATCGGCATTCCATGTAAAGGCTTGCGCCCGCACATTTCGATTCCATCCAGGGCTTGTTGTTTTCTTTGAATGATAGATTATCCAGTCCTCTGTATGGTCGGGCGATTTTACGAACGAGCAATGCCCAACTCCATATACTTGCGAATTCCCTTGAAAGACTGGCCCTTTTTTTGTCCAGTTGCCGGGATCCAGCAAATTCCCATCCGTATTATTCATTTGCAACATTCCCTGGCGATATTCAACCAGCCAGGATTCGCGGCACGAGTAAATAATAAAAATGTGTTCACCATTTTTTAAAATTTCGGGGCCTTCAATTAAATTTAACGGGCCACCAGTTTCCCAACTCTCTTCGGGCGATGAAAGTAAAACCCGGTTTCCTTTTAAGGTATACGGATTTTCCATTTCCTGGATGTATAAATGTTGCGATGTTGCATCAGTATCCAGTTGCTTTTTCCAGCCCGACCAAATGGCAAAAAGTTTGCCCTTGTGTTCCAAAACCGTCATGTCAATTGCCCACACATTCTTCGACAAATCATCTGGAAAATCACCTGTATTTAAAATACCCATGTCTTCGTAATCGCTAAAAACATCTTCAGTTTCTGAACGCAACACACCAGTGCGCTGATGGATAAAAGGTGGTCCCGCTTCCCCTGCAGCATAATACACATACCAATGCCCATCCACAAAATGAATTTCGGGCGCCCACAAATTTGTGCGGTTCCAACCCGTTTTAGGCGTACTCCAAATCTTTTTCAGTTCACCTTTTTTTGTAATGTATTTTGAGCGGGAAACAATAATGGAGTTGTTGGAAGACAGACAATAAATGTACTCGTCACCGTGTTTTACCATCCAGGGATCGGCCCCATCCCAAAGCGGATTTTGAAATGTGGATTTGACAGTATCTTCTTCGGGCAATGTTTCACTTTTGCTGCGAACCGAAACAGAGATAATTATAAACAGTGTTAATAGTATTTTAATCATTTTTCTTTTTAAACCCCGGGATTATAACATTTTCCTCAACTGTCATTATTCCCATGTGATGATTTTCTGTTCGCCAATAATTTAAGAAACATTAATGATATTTATCTTCGTCAGATACATTTCTTAGTGACACAAATGTATAAATTTAAAGGTAAAACGATTAAGGCATAAGAAGCAAGAAATTCACTTCCGAT
Organism: Draconibacterium sp.; assembly: GCA_041546215.1. GTDB lineage: Bacteria > Bacteroidota > Bacteroidia > Bacteroidales > Prolixibacteraceae > Draconibacterium. The sequence goes on from JBFEWU010000005.1 coordinate 48,293, forward strand.
GATTCTAAGACGACTAAACCGCTATGCATTGGAAATACATAGGTTTGAGATTCCAATGAAATTCGATGAATATATAATTAGACGGAAGACAGAAGTCCGAAGACGGAAGAAAAAGATACAACAATTCTTTAAAAACTTCGGTCTCCCGACTTCGGTCTTCGGTCAAAAACAAAAGTTTATAGAAACTAAAGTAGCTGCCATAAATTGCAGGGTTTTAACCATTAACTTGAAAATAAAATCCTAACAACAAATTGATAACATCAGATAGAGCACTTACTGCATTTTATACTATAAATTCCTACTTTTAATCCAATTTTGTTGTGGTAATTAAAGCATTTTACGAGATGGAAAATGAACCTGGCAAAGATCTGAACAAGCATATAAATACCTCCTTATTATTGGTGGCAACCATGGCAACTCACTTTTTTAATCCATTTATGGGCGCAGCCGTGAATATTGCATTGAAAAAAATCGGCACAGAGTTTTCAATGTCTGCCGTTGAGATCAGTTGGGTATCCATGGCTTATTTACTGGCTATGGCCATGTTTCTTGTCCCTTTTGGAAGACTTGGTGATATGTGGGGTAAAACCAAAATGTTTTTATACGGAACCTTACTGTTTGCCCTGGCGACATTAGTATGTGCATTTGTCAACGATTCTTCCTTTTTGATTGTAATGCGTTTTATCCAGGGAATTGCATCGGCCATGATGTCTGCAACACTAATGGCCCTTGTTATTTCAGCCTTCCCGCCTGAAAAAAGAGGAAAGGTAATTGGATTAAATGTTTCTTCCGTATACCTCGGTTCTTCATTGGCGCCCGTGATAGGTGGCTTTCTTACCGATGCATTTACCTGGCGGAGTTTGTTTGTCATAAACGCCGCAGCAAGCATTCTAATTGCTGTTTTAATTATCTGGAAGCTCAACAAAGAGTGGTCTGAAGTAGTAAAAAGCAAATTTGATTTTAAGGGTACAAGCTTGTATATGGTTGCCATATCCATGTTTATGTATGGCCTTTCCAAACTACCGGAAACAAATGCAGTTATTTTCACAATTGCCGGGTCCATAGGGTTGTTGCTTTTCGTCAGGATTGAACTGAGAACGAGTTTTCCGGTTTTAAATATCCGCTTATTTACGCAAAACAGAGTTTTTGCCCTGGCAAATTTATCGGCACTTATAAATTATTCGGCCACATTTGCCGTTACATTCATGCTCAGCTTGTATCTGCAATATGTAATGGGAATGCAAGCCTCCGAAGCCGGAATGGTATTGGTCATTCAGCCAGTTGTTATGGCCATTGTAGCGTCATTTTCAGGCAGGTTGTCCGACAAAAAGAATCCCCGTCTGCTGACTGCAATTGGCATGGGAACAAGTGCCCTTGGATTATTCCTGTTGAGCCTGATAAACCAGGAGACATCAACCATTTATATCCTAATTGGATTGTTTGTCCTGGGTATAGGATTTGGCATGTTCTCCTCACCCAATACAAATCTTATAATGGGCTCTGTTGACCGGAAAGTATATGGCACGGCATCAGCTATGGTGGCCACCATGCGCACCACCGGAATGATGCTTAGCATGGCAATTGCCGCCTTAACCATTCACTGGTTTTTGGGTAAGTCACAAATTAATATTGACAATTTAGCTCAGTTCGTAACAAGTACAAAGGTAGTCTTTACCACTTTCACCGTTTTGTGTTTAATGGGGGTTTATACTTCACTGGCAAAAAACAGGAAGACCTGAATTTTTTTGTAATAAACC
>JBFEWU010000198.1:0-8676 GCA_041546215.1 Draconibacterium sp.
AAGCAACATTGGCTGCAGTAAAAAAAGCATCGGCGGGTTACTACGACAATTTACCCACCGAAGGAAACGAAGGGGGACAGGCCTTCCGCGATCTGGAGTGGGAAGAAAAGGTGAGTAAGATTTGCCAGGAGAGTGGAGTTGGAGCTCAGTTTGGTGGTAAATATTTCGTGCACGATGTTCGTGTGATTCGTTTGCCACGCCATGCAGCTTCGTGCCCGGTGGGTTTGGGTGTTAGTTGTAGCGCCGATCGAAACATAAAAGCAAAAATTAACGAAGATGGTATTTTCCTGGAGCAATTGGAGAAAAATCCAGCTCGTTTCTTACCCTCAAAAGCTCCGTCAATGAGTCCTGCCGTGGATATCGACCTTGACCAGGGGATGGAGAAGGTATTGGCTGAGCTTACAAAATACCCCATTAAAACCCGTTTGAATCTTAGCGGTACCGTAATTGTTGCCCGTGATATTGCTCACGCACAGATAAAACAAATGATAGATGCAGGTAAACCGATGCCGGAATACTTTAAGAATCATCCGGTATATTATGCAGGGCCTGCAAAAACACCAAAAGGAATGGCATCGGGTAGTTTTGGACCAACAACAGCCGGACGAATGGATCCTTATGTTGATGAGTTCCAGAGTTTGGGTGGATCGATGATTATGTTGGCAAAGGGAAACCGGTCGCAAGCCGTTACCGACGCTTGCAAAAAGCATGGTGGATTCTACCTGGGGTCCATTGGAGGACCCGCTGCCATATTGGCCAAAAACAGCATTAAATCGGTTGAAGTAGTAGACTTCGAAGATTTGGGAATGGAAGCTGTTCGTAAAATTAAGGTAGAGAATTTCCCGGCTTTTATTATTGTTGATGATAAAGGAAACGATTTTTTCAAAGCATTATAAGAAAATATCAGGCGATATTTACAACCTCCGGAGCTGGCTTCGGAGGTTTTTTTCTGAAATTTCCAATCCCGAAATAATCAATAAAACTTTTTTAAAGATTGGATTTTCCGGTTATTGGTTGAAAACCCTGCAGTTTATTGCAGCTACTTAGTCATATTAGAGCAAAGAGCAAAGAGCAAAGAACAAAGAGTAAAGAGCAAAGAAGCAGTGTTCAGCAAACAGGATATCTGGATTTTCGGATATTCAGATTGCTGGATGTCAGAATATTCGAATGCTTGAAGATTTTGCTTAATCACTCACTAATCAATTCGTGTTGTCTTCGGACTTCCGTCTTCGGTCTTCCGTCCTGTTTTTATTTAATTAGAATTCCATTCTATTCTTCAACCTATGTATTTCCAATGCATAGTGTTTTAGTTTGTGTCAAGACAAAAGTATCAAGACAGCTTGATTGCTCTTTGATACCTTGAGTATTCTTTTTATCATCCTCCTGGAAGGGAGCGTTTTTATTCAGGTCAAAGCTCTGGTTTCGTTTTAAATGCCATCGAATTAAATTCAATTAATTCGATGGGAGCTCCATCGTGTTCGATCATGGCAACACGAACTCCTTCCATTGGTGGATTTGGTTCTGAAATGATGTTTAGTTCCGGCCTGGTCAATTCAAAGTCCAAATCTTCCACGACGAAAGCCAAATGGGGTACTTTTTTTATTAAGGGATGAACCGGGCTGTCTGTGTCAAAGCGCATCCATTCAACTCCAAAAGGACTTGTGGGAAATCCGGAATGGTAAAATTTGAATGCTGGGTGGTATTTTTCACCTGGCTTTTTTTCGGTGCCTGGAATTCCCAGATGATGAAATTTCCATCCCCATTTCTTGATCGCTTCGGGGAGTTCATATTCTTGTCGTTTGTTTGATTTCATTCTAGTGTCGGGTAAAGCGGTTGAAAACGTTAATTACGGGTTGTACATTCCCGTCGCTGTCAAAAAAGGTACGGTGCGAAAATCCTTTGTTTGGTGCTGCTGGTTCCCACCAAAACACACCTGTGCCAAGGTTGTTTGGTACACTAAGAACCACCCGGTTAACTTCTTCAAGGTACTCACGCTGTCCATCGGGTGTTTCGTCGAAGGGTGCAGGTTTATCCTTGTATTCGGCCGGGGCATAATTATACGCGGCTTCCACTACCATGATTTCTTTTTTATATTCCAATGCCATGAAGTTAAGTGTTTCACGCAAATCGAGTATAGATCCGTGCCACCATGGATAGTAAGATTGTCCCATTACATCGTAGTCGATATCATAGGTGTGAAGTTTGTCGTACCAGTATTTGGTAAATGCCTTATCTCCACCCTTGTCAATATGAAGCATTATCCTCGGGTGCTGATTGTTTTCACAGCTGGCATAACATCCATTTATTCCTGCCCGGATAAGGTCGGCCAGGTTATCCCAGTTGCCTGGCAATTTGCCATCGGGCCAAAGCATGCCATTGCTAATTTCATTGCCAATCTGTACCATGTCGGGGCTTACTCCGGCCTCATGAAAAGCATGCATCGTTGTCCGTGTGTATTCATAAACTGAATCCACTAATTCCTGGTGGGATAACTTTTCCCAGGCTTTGGGAATAAACTGTTTCCCGGGATCGGCCCAGGTATCAGAATAATGATAGTCGAGCAAAAACCTGAATCCCATTTCTTTCGCACTCTTTGCTGTGGAAATGGTGTATGCCAGGTTATTGGGTAATCTCGTTGGCGAATGAAAGAGCCTTAATCTGATCCAGTTATAGCCGTGATCCTTAAAGATTAGTATTCCCGGCTTTGCTTGTCCGTTTTCCTTAAATTTAAAGCCACTGTCTTCAGCTTGTTTCAGAAAAGATAAGTCGGCACCAACGGCATACTCCTGTGCTTTTAACGTAAATCCTTCCCATAAACAGATAATCAGTACAGAAAGGATTAAAAATAATTTTTTTTTAATTAATATATTCATAGCCTAGAAAGTTAGGATTATCAGGAATAAAAATAATGGATTCTTCTGAATCGTTATTGTCAGGTAAAATCTAATAATAAACCAATCGATTGTTTCACTAAATTCGCCCTGATCCTATTATAAATAACTGACCTCTATAGCAGTTGTGCCCTTATCTGGCTTAAGAAACATTTTAGTCCTTGAGCTACCACTTTAACGGATTAAGCCAGTTCGGTAATCGTAAATTCTTTGCCCCTGAATACTATTTTGTCGCCCACTTTTCGCCCATATAATAGATTACCCATTGGAGAGGCCAGCGAAATGCAAAAATAATCTTTATTATCAAGCTCTATTTTACCAATTGCTGCAGATATAAAATAGTTGTTTTGCGAAGTGATTACTAAACTTCCATAATCCACTTTTTCAACCTGCTTATGAAGATCAATTCCCGACAACTCCGCTTTAAGTTTTTCAGTTTTGATGAGAAGAATCCGGTTTTTCTCCACTTCCAGTTGCATTAGAGTTCGTCCTGTTTCGTACTTGTCCCCAACACTACTCTTGGTTTCGTTATCACGTGATTCTTTGGCCAATTCTATGGCACGACGAGTTCGTACAATACGTTGATCGAGTATGGAAATAATTTTCCTGAAGATGAGTTCTTTAATCATTTTGAAAAATTAAAGATAAGAAGTCGTGAAGTTTGCTCACTAGCATGCCTGGAGTTAATTCTCTTTAGGCACTTCAATATAAAAGCTTGTTCCTGAGGTTTTATCACTTTCGAACCAAACCTTTCCATTCAAATATTTTTCACCCAAGAGCTTCATGCCATAAGCTCCCATTCCACGTCCAATACCTTTGGTAGAATAGCTTCGTTTGAACAAATGATGCTGGATATCGCCTGGGATATAGCTTTTGTTATGCACGGAAAAACGTATGTAATTGCCTGAATAATTGGTATTTAAGGTGATTTTGTCGTTGGCCGTATTTGCTTCAATGGCGTTTTTGATCATATTTCCCAAAACACGTTTTAACAGCACACAGTCGGTTTTAAAATGGGTACTTTCGATATTTTCCTGAATGTGAATTTCTTTTCCGGGATTTAATGCGTGTTTGGAATATATATTTTTTAAATCCTGAAGAACAGGTTTGGATTCAATGCTTTTGAAATCAGGTTTTAGATCGCCTGTTTCGGCCGCATATAATTCGCCCTGAAATTTAATTTCTTCCACCAGATCGTTGGCTGCGCTGGATATGGTTTTGGCAATATCTTTTATCTCATCCGGATCCGAAACATCATTTAAAACAGCAGCAAGGCCCGAAATCCCGCCCGCACTATTTAAGATATCATGCAGAAACACGCGTTCCAACAATTCTTTTCTTTTTTCGGCGCTTATGTCGATCAATGAAAAAATGGTAACCGTTTCTCCTTCCAGAAGAAACGGATTAGCCGTTACACGAAGTTCGTAGGCTTCGTTTTTTGCAGTAAGTATTTTGCATTCTTTTGTGGATTTAGTTCCGTTTTGTGCATTTAAAATAGAAACCAGAGTACCACATGATTGGCAAAATTGTGAAGTGCCACATCCTTCATTCTTCCCAAATGCATTTTTACAGCTCATGGTTTCACCTGGTCGTTTCCCAATCTGCGACTGCATATTATTTAGCTTCCAAAATTTAACGAAACTTTCGTTGGAATATACAATTTGACGGTCATCATTAAGAATAACAACCATTTGAGAAATAGAATTTACCAGATTGGAAAGAAGTTGATTTTCAGCAACAAGGTTAGATTGTTCTTGTAATTTGCTATTCGTATTCTGCAATTCCGAAGCCTGGTTTATTAAGGTAAATTCTTCAAACATATTTAACGTCCTTCCTTAAGTTAGTTTGCTTTGCAATATACCATTCATTTCTGTTTTTGCAAAAGAAAAATCAGAAACAACCTTTTGATAATGAGTTGTTTTATTTTCTAGTTTTAGCTTCGAAATCCTGCAATTTATTGAATAGAACAAAGAGCATAGAACAAAGAGCATAGAACAAAGAGCAAAGAAGCAGTGATCAGTGTTCCGGGTTCATGTCTGAAAATCTGAAAATCCGAAAATCTGAATATCTGAAAATTCTGATTAATCAATTCCGTTGTCGTTGTTGTCATCGTTGTTTCGTCGTCACCCAGAGCGGAGTCGAAGGGTGCTTTCGTGATTTTCAGATTAATCAATAGACAATAATCATTAATCAATTTCTTTTGTCTTCGGTCTTCCATGAATTCCAATATTCAGTGTTTTATAATGGATAACAATGATTTGTAGAATTTTAGGAAAGCCAATTGATATGGGGTGTATGGTTCATACAAGAATGCCATTCGTCGACCGACGAATGGCATTCTCTATACTTGCAGCTCTGAGCTCAAAGCTCATGCCTTTTTTACATGCTCTTAATCTCGCTAACCAGTTTTGAAATCGATGACTTGGCGTCACCAAAAAGCATTCGGGTTTTGTCGTTAAAAAAGAGGAAGTTTTCAATTCCGGCATACCCTTTACCCATACCACGTTTCATAATGATGATGTTTTTGGCCAGGTGAGCGTCAATAATTGGCATCCCATATATAGGTGAACCGGGATCGTCGTAAGCTGCCGGATTAACCACGTCATTTGCGCCAACCACAATGGCTACATCCACATTTGACATGTCAGGATTAATATCATCCATTTCAACCAGTTTTTCATAGGGCACATCGGCTTCAGCCAGTAATACATTCATATGCCCGGGCATACGGCCAGCTACCGGATGAATGGCATATTTTATCTCAACACCTTTTCCTTCCAACAATGTATCTAATTCGTGTGCAATGTGTTGCGCCTGTGCAACTGCTAATCCATAACCAGGTATAACTACTATCTTTTGGGAGTAACTCATTAATACAGCCGCATCGCTTAAGGTAATTTCTTTAATGCTTCCCTGTATATCGGTTGCTGAAGCACCGCCACCACCAAAGGCACCCACAATAACGTTAATCAACGAGCGGTTCATGGCTTTACACATCAATACGGTAAGAATCATTCCAGCAGCACCCACAAGAATACCACCCAAAATCATCGCCTGGTTATTGTAAATAAAACCTGCCATTGCAGCCGCGATACCTGTAAATGAGTTCAGTAATGATATAACAACAGGCATGTCTGCACCGCCAATTGGCATGACAAACATTATCCCGTAAACCAATGATAATCCAAGCAAGGCATATATTGCCCAAAGCATTTCGGCTGGTGGATTAGGTGAGATTACGATGTAAACCCCCATACCAAGGGTTGCAGCCATTAATACCAAATTCAGGTAGGTCATAAATGGTTTCATGATGTCGCCAACCCGTCCATCCAATTTGCCGAATGCAATCATACTTCCACTAAATGCAACCGCACCAATAATTAATCCAAGCACAGTCACTAAAATCGACTGAATGTCTCCAGCCTGTGCTGCAGGATATTCCAGCAGTGCCACTAACATCGATGCAGCACCCCCGGTTGCGTTGTAGATGGAAACCAGCTGTGGCATGGCCGTCATTTTTACTTTGCGTGCCACCATCCATCCAATGGCCGAACCAACACCAATGGCAGCCAGAATGATCCAAACATTGGTTAAGGATATTCCGGTACCTGCAGCATCTTTGTGTAACAATAGTGTAGTTACCATTGCCATTCCCATTCCACCGGCGGCCCAAAGGTTCCCGGTACGTGCAGTGGCGGGGTGCGAAAGCAATTTTAATCCGTAAACAAATAAAAGTGCGGCAATCAGGTAACTTAGTTCAAGCAGTGAATCGCCAATGGTAAATTCCATTCCGTTTATTATTCCTATTACTTTATCCATGACTTACTACTTTTTTTTCTTTTTAAACATTTCAAGCATTCTGTCGGTAACTGCAAATCCCCCAACTACGTTAAGTGTACCAAAAATCAGGGCTAAAATCCCCAAAACAAGGTTTAGCGAAAACGTTGTTAGATCGGCATGACCAACAAGGATAATTCCACCAATGATAATTACACCGCTAATTGCATTGGCACCCGACATGAGTGGAGTATGCAAGACTGCAGGTACATTGGAAATCACTTCTATACCCACAAATATGGATAGGGCAATGATAAAAATGGCTTCTTTATATTCAAAGAAAAAAGTTAATACTTGTTCCATATCTGTTATGCTTTTTCGATTACTGATTTAACTCGTTCGTTGTAAATTTCTTTTGAATGTGTAATGCAAGTTCCTTTTACAATATCATCTTCAAAATTCAGGTTTAATGCGCCATCTTCGGCAATCATCAATTTCATGAAATTGAGTACATTTTTACCAAACATACGGCTGGCATCCATTGGTTTTTGCGCCGGATAGTTCGACTGACCAACAATGGTAACTGCCTTATGAACTACCGTTTCGTCATTCTTCGTTAATTCACAGTTGCCGCCAGAGGATGCGGCAAGGTCGATAATTACTGAACCTGGTTTCATGGCTTCAACAGCTTCGGTCGGAATCAAAAGCGGTGCTTTTCGTCCCGGTATTTGAGCCGTACAAATGATTACGTTTGATTTTGCCGCAACATCGTTAATTGCCTGTTGTTGTTTCTTTTTGAATTCTTCGGTTTGTTCAACGGCATAACCACCGGCAGCTTTATCTTCTGTTGCACCTTCCACTTCAACGAATTTTCCTCCCAGACTCATTACTTCTTCTTTTACGGCCGAACGCACATCAAATACCTGAACCTGTGCACCCAGTTTCCGGGAAGTTGCAATGGCCTGCAGGCCTGCCACACCTGCTCCCAAAATCAATACGTTTGCCGGACGAATGGTACCAGCAGCCGTCATAAACATTGGGAAGAAAGTGGGTAGTTTACTCGCTGCCTCCAATACCGCCATGTATCCCGAAACTGTTGCCATCGACGATAAAATGTCCATAGCCTGTGCACGGCTTGTACGTGGAATTAAATCGAGACTAAAAGTTGTAATTCCCTTGTCGAGGAATGTTTTAACCAAAGCAGTGTCCCATAGTGGATTAAATGCACTAATCCAAACCTGCGAATTCTTAATTTTCTCTGTATCTCCATCAGCCGGTGGCTGAATTTGCAATAAAACTTCGGCTTTTGCGAACACATCAGCTCGCGTAAGCACTTTCGCCCCAACTGCTTCGTAATCCGAATCTGTGGCGAAGGCTTTATCTCCCGCGCCCTGTTCCACCAATACCTCAACTTTTAAGTCGGTAAATGCTTTAACAGTTTCCGGAAGTAAAGCTACACGGGTCTCAACACCGTATTCCTTTAATAGTCCAAGAATCATAAATTTCGATTTTGATATTAATTTGGAAGCAAATCTAACAAATTATAATTACCGTGTTCGTACACGGAGAATCTTTTTATTATGATTTATAACAAACTTTTTAACAAAAGGGGAAGTTACAGTCCACAGGATTCATTTCAGGTTCTGGTAAAATTAAATTAGAGAGACCTTTTAAATGGCGGAATATTAGAATGGCAGAATATTAGAATGTTAGAATGGTTAGAGTTTCGAGTTCAATGTTCAGTATACAGGATTTCTGGATTTTCGGATATGCAGATTGCCGGATTAACCGAATATTAGAATTTTAGAATGTTAGAATATCCGAATTTTTTGAGTTTCGAATTCAATGTTCAGTGTTCATGTCTGAAAATCCGAAAATCTTTATTAATCAATAGACAATAATAATTAATCAATTTCTTTTGTCTCCGGTCCATTCTCAAACCTCTGTATTTCCAGTGCATTGTTGTTTCGCGTAAATTTTTGATATAAGCCTTAAAATTCTGAACAAG
>JBFEWU010000285.1:0-5955 GCA_041546215.1 Draconibacterium sp.
ACCCCCAAACGGTTTCATGGGAGAATCGTAAGGTTCACCCTCTAAAATATCAACACCGGGACTCACTTTTCCTTTTGAATAATCGCATACAAAAATATGATTGTAGGTATAGTCATGCCACGTATCCCAATGACGGTACATGATGTCGTTTTCAATTCTCGCATTGGCCAAAGGCAAATCAGGGAACAGCTCATTCACGGTCTTGTCGAGTTTTACGGCCTGCAGGTAGTAAATCTTTGTTTGATCCGGAGAATAGGAAAACCCGGAAATTCCGCCATCGATATCCGTAACCTGCCTGGCACCACTTCCATCAGGATTCATTTCCCACAGTTGAACGCTTCCGCTTACACCCGATAAATAACCAATTTTTTTCCCGTCGGGACGCCAGATTACATTGAATTCGCTGGCAGGCGAATTGGTAATATTTGTTGCCTTGCCACCTGAAACAGGTATGGTATAAATATCGCGGTACGATTTATTTTCCTCTATATTATAATAACTTACCGTGTATAGCACGCTCTTCCCATCGGGAGAAACCTGTGCTCCACCCAACCTTCCGAAGGTCCACAAAACTTCGGGAGTCATTATATCCGAACTTAATTCTGGCGTTTCAGGAACATAGTTTTTTAAGGTTTTAACCGTACTTTGCTGTTGTGTGCAGCCAAACAAAAACAAGCCCGCAAGAAAAACCAATGCCAATTTCATCATCGTATCTATTTTGATTATTAATTTGATTCAAACCGGATTATGCAACAGAACTTTAAACTGAATACCAAAGATGCAATGAAACAAGATCTTATAAAGCACAACCAAAGAATCGTTATGATGTAACTCTTTAAGTTAACAAAGTATCTTGTTTTGAAGCAGATTTAGCCGGGAATAGATTTTCTCTTGCATATTCCAGCTTCAAAATAAAGAAAATGACCCGAGGATGCAAATGATTTTTAACCAATAAAAAAGGTGTCATTTCTGACACCCTTAAATATTTCTCACATTTTTGATTTTCTGAACATAGAATGTTACACCGGTCTCCTGCTATTAAGGAATTGGCAACTCTAAATCCATATAATTATAAACTTTCGTATTCGAATGTGTGGTTCCTTCGTAATCGTGTGATTTAAATTCGAATTGCACAGAATCCAACCCATTAATTCGCAAACTATTTAAGCTGAACGAAACAAAAGCGGTATATGGAACAGATTCATCATCGCCATTGGCATTGTGGCGCAATTCCAATTGAATGGGTTGATCATCTGCTGTCAAATCACCCGGTTCTTTTACCAGATTTAAGTAATGTATAACACCATATCCTCCCCAATACTTCAGCTTAAAATTTAAAAGGCTGTCGGTCATCCAATAATCTTTTACAATAATCGGATCGTTACCAATACTATCTTCATTTTCCGGAGTAATGTCCATTACTCCCTTCATCAGGATGTCGTCAATGTCGTTCACTTTCACAAAATAACGGGGTGTACTGCTGGTCAGATCATCATCCAGCACTGTGTAATTAACCAACACCCGATCGCCATTCTCAAAGTGCTCTTGCCACCCGGGATGATTTGATGCGAGGGGTATTAAAACATCTTTGTTATCCATAATAATTTGAAATGCTCCCTCATCGTCACCTTTAAGTATACCAAATCCTACCCACATATCATTTAACGAATATCCGTCATCGTCGTTTAAACACGCTGTAAAAAGCACAGCAACTGTCATCAAAATTCCAAATACAATTTTCTTCATCGTTGTTTAATTTATTTATCACAATAGGTAGATATAACTCGCATTAAAAAGGTTGCGTTACTCGCGAAAAAATGTCACACTTTTTTGAAATTCACACAAAAAAGCATCCTGGCACGGCAATTGTTATGCACATATCTAAATTATTGCATATATTTGAGGCATGTATGAAATTTCATCCTTACATATGTTGCTTGACAAGACACAATCGAACGAAAATGTTTGCTTGTTGTTATACAAAAAAGGATTGGCACAAAGCGACCGTGCTTTTGGTAAAAAAGAAAGCAGAGGCCCTTGCCAACCAGCATGTTCTTTGCTCTTTGCAATGAATTGCAGGGTTTTAAATCAAAAAATAGATAATAGAACAATATAAAATGAAATGAAATGAAAAAGTATTTATTCACACTGGTAATTGCAAGCTCATTGTTGCTGGGTTTCAATAACTGCCAGGCTAAAATGGAAAGTAACAAAACCGAGAATCCGGATGAGACATCCTCGCCGGCCGATCATGTAACCCAAAAACTTACAAAGGCCGAATTCCTCGAAAAAGTCTGGAATTACGAAAGTTCACCACAAGTATGGAAATACAAGGGTGACAAACCGGCTTTGATCGATTTTTATGCCGACTGGTGCGGACCATGTCGTACTGCCGCTCCAATATTGGAGGAAGTTGCCGGAGAATACAAGGGGAAGGTTCATGTTTACAAAATTGATACCCAGGTAGAACGGGAGCTGGCACAAGTTTTTGGAATCAGCAGTATTCCGGCTTTCCTATACATTCCGATGGAGGGAAAACCAACCATGTCAAAAGGAATTGGACGTTCGAAAGATCAAACAAAAAAAATGTTTACCGATAACATTAACAATTTGCTTTTGGTAAAAACCCAATAAATTGATTAGTGATTATTGTCTTTTGATTAATCAGGATATTCGGATTGTCAGACAACGACGACAACAACAAAGAAGTTGTCCACTCACTGTGTTCGCGTTGTCAGGTTGTCAAGGAAAGACCGAAAACAACTGAAATTGATTATTCAGGATTTTCAGATTTTCAGATTTTGGGATCTTCAGACATGAACTCGGAACTCTAAACATTCGGATATTCTAATATTCGGTTAATCCAGCAATCTGAATATCCGAAAATCCAGATATCCTGTTTCTTCTTTGCTCTTTGCTCTTTGTTCTATATTCTTTGCAATAAATTCGTTAAGACAGGATTTTTATAAGTTCTTCAGTGCCCAGCAATTGCTGCTCTCCTGTTTCCATATTCTTTAAAGTGAATTTTTCGGCTTCAATTTCGTTGTCGCCCGCCAGGATCACATAGGGAATTTGTTTGCGGTTTGCATAGGTCATCTGCTTTTTCATTTTGGCACTCTCAGGGAATATTTCTGCATTTACACCTGATTTACGGAGTTCTGACAAAACAGGCAAACAGTAAGCTTCTTCCTTTGTTCCAAAGTTAACAAACAAGGCTTTGGTGGTTTCCAACGACTCGGCAGGGAAAGCATCTTTGGCAACCAAAACATCATAAATACGCTCGGCTCCAAACGAAACGCCAACTCCGGAAACATCCGGCATGCCAAAAATTCCGGTTAAATCATCATAGCGCCCGCCACCACAAATACTCCCAATTTGAATATCCTTCGATTTTACTTCAAAAATTGCACCGGTGTAGTAATTTAATCCACGAGCCAGGGTAAGGTCCAACTCCACCTCAGCATCCAGGGTGATGTTTTCGAGATAAGCAAACATGGTTTGCATCTCTGCAATCCCTTTAGCTCCTACCTCAGTTTCTCCAATCACCCGTTCGATCTGAACCAATTTCTCTGCCGTACTTCCTTCCAACTTTAGAATAGGCTGCAATTTTTCAACAGCACTTTCCGAAATACCTTTGGCAAGCATTTCTTCATTTACCTTATCGAGGCCAATTTTATCAAGCTTGTCGATGGCAACGGTTATGTCAATTATTCGGTTGGCTTCACCAATGAATTCGGCAATTCCTGCTAAAATTTTTCGGTTATTTATTTTTACGAGCGCAGGTATTTTCAAACGCTTAAAAACATCATCGATAATCTGAACCAACTCGACTTCATTCAGTAAGCTATTGCTGCCAATAACGTCAACATCGCATTGATAAAATTCGCGGTATCGCCCTTTCTGTGGACGGTCGGCACGCCAAACCGGTTGAATTTGGTAGCGCTTAAACGGAAAAGAAATCTCGTTACGGTTTTGTACCACATAACGTGCAAATGGCACAGTCAGATCGTAACGTAATCCTTTATCCGAAATTCTGCCGGTTAACTTATTCGAGTTTTTTTCATCCAGCATTTCCTGAGGAACCTTGGATATAAAATCACCCGAATTCAGTATTTTAAACAATAATTTATCACCCTCTTCTCCATATTTCCCCATTAGTGTTGATAGGTTTTCCATGGCCGGTGTTTCAATGGGCTGAAAGCCGTACAAACGAAAAACTTCTTTTATGGTGTTGAAAATATAATTTCTTTTCACCATTTCTGCAGGTGAAAAATCACGTGTCCCTTTGGGTATCGAAGGTTTCTGTGCCATTGTCTAAAATTTTATCAGGCTGCAAAAATAAAAAAATGCTTATGATTAACGAACAAAGCACATTAATTCGAGGATGATATCTTCTCATTTAATAAAAACATCACGATGCCCGACGATGCTTATCGACAGACCTATTGTATAAACCGAATGGTTAGCGGATAACGATAATATTGCCCGTTACTGGCTGCAACAGAGGCAACAATCACCAGAATCAACCAGGCAATTCCAAAACCAATTAGCAATAAATAACCTATTCCCACTATAATCATTAGGGCAGATATACTTAATATTATTGCCCATGTGATCTGAAAGTTAAGTACTTCTTTGCCCTGATCATTAACAAATTCATACTCATCCTTTTTCGACAGATAAATGATTAAAGGCCCGATAATTCCTCCAAAAGGGATTACAAAAGTGGCCAAAGCGGCAAGATGTGTAAACATTCCCCATTGTTTTTCCTGAGGATCCGTGACAATACGTTCCATAATTTCTAAATTTTCTGACAACTAAACTAACGAAATTTTGTTTATTCGTGTTTTAAACACGAAGATAATTACAATGGAAGAGCATAAAAAGGAAGGTCGCTACGGAAGAATTTACAAACAACTGGAAGAACTGGTACAAAAAAGCAATAATACTCAAGCACGCATGGCCACTATTAGTGCCGTGCTACACCATAAAATGGACTATTTTTTCTGGACCGGATATTACCTTATTGAAAATGGCGAAATGACCGTTAATTCATACCAGGGCCCCGTGGCCTGCCAGGTTCTGGCAAAAGACAAAGGCGTTTGTTGGGCTGCATTCAACAAAAAAGAAACCCTTATTGTGGAAGATGTTCATTCTTTCCCTGGCCACATTGCCTGCGATGCTCGTTCTAACTCCGAAATTGTTGTTCCGCTTAGCAACAAAACCGGAGAGGTAATCGGAGTTTTAGATGTTGACAGCTCACAAAAAGCTGCTTTTTCGGATACAGATGCACATTGGCTTGAAAAGATTTTGGAATTAATACATCTGTAGAAAAACAGGGATTATAAAAATCCCTTCCTTCCTACCATTTCAATATCGATGTACTCTCCCCCACACCGAATTGCGTTCACATGTCCCGAGTATATAATAGAGCGTTCTTCCTGAACTACTCAATAATCATATACTCGTAATATTATTTTGAATAAATCTAAATTTCTTCAAACCAGCACAGAACAGACCTGTAATCCTTTGATTTCAGAATGAAGAATTTATCTTTATCAAAGTATTAATCTGAAATTTTAAATCAATAAAAAATGACAAATCAAAAGAGCAACGCCATAAAGTTTTATGGCGGTGAGGAGATTCCTGTTGAATTACACAAAGTAAGAATTGTTCAGAAACTTTATCTGAAAGCCATTGAAGAAAGATACGCAGCCATTGAAAAAGCGGGCTATAACACCTTCCTTTTAAGTACAAAGGATATATTCATGGACCAACTAACCGACTCAGGCACAAATGCAATGAGTGACAACCAGGTGTCATCAATGCTTCAAGCCGATGATGCGTATGCTGGTTCGCAGAGTTTCTACCGTATGGAGGCTGCTGTACAAAAAGTGTTCGGTACTCAGTACTTGTTGCCTGTTCATCAGGGAAGAGCAGCTGAAAACATTGTAT
>JBFEWU010000442.1:0-3656 GCA_041546215.1 Draconibacterium sp.
CAATCACTTATCAAAGATCTTGCAGATAAATATGGCAGGACAAAAGAGAGCCTTCTGCCAATTATGCAAGGTGTGGTTGCACAAGAAAGGTACCTTTCGGAACACTCGATGATTGAAATTGCAAGGGAAATAGATATTCCGGCTGCTGATGTTTATGGCACTGCAACATTTTATTCTTTCCTTGAAACCAGGCCTGCCGGGAAATACATTATCCGGGTTTGCAGAACTATTACCTGTGCAATGAAGGGCAAAACACAAGTTTTGTTTGCCATTCAGAACATGCTGAAAATTAAATTGGGTGACACTACTCCCGACAAACGTTTTACTTTACTTGAAACCAACTGTCTGGGCTGGTGCCATAAAGCACCCGCAATGTTGGTAAATGACCACATTTACACCGAGCTCACACCCGAGAAGGTGAGGGAGATACTTACAAAATACATGAAACAGGAATTAATTAATTAAAGGCACAGCAATGGCAAATTCACATCAGTTAAAACGTGTCGATTTTATTTTCAGGAATGAAAATGATTGGGAAAAGGTTTTATCCAATACCATTGAGAAGAAACCTGAAGCATTGGTTAATGAGCTCAATAGTTCGGAACTAAAAGGACGTGGTGGAGCCGGGTTTCCCACCGGACTAAAATGGAAGCTAACCGGCGAGGTTAAATCAGATAAAAAATATGTGATCTGTAATGCCGACGAAGGAGAACCCGGAACTTTTAAAGATCGTGAAATTCTATCGCGTGTGCCCTATAAGGTATTAACGGCCATGGCTGTTTGTGGCTATGTTACCGGTGCCAACGAAGGTTATATATACCTTCGCGGCGAATATAAATTTTTGCAAGCCGAGTTGGAAAAAGCCATCGCCGAATTTGAATACTATTGCAAAGAAATCAACTTTGATTTTAAGATATCGGTATTTATGGGAAGCGGCGCCTACATATGTGGCGAAGAAACAGCCCTGATGGAATCGATGGAGGGGAAACGTGGTGAACCCAGGAATAAACCCCCCTTCCCAACACAAGCCGGATACATGGGTAAACCGACCGTTATTAATAACGTTGAGACACTTGTTCACACTTACACCATTTTTAAATATGGTGCTAAAAAGTTCTACGACCTTGGCGTCCGGTATTCCAGAGGAACAAAACTCTTCTCCGTTTCGGGCGATACGCCAAAACCCGGAATTTATGAGTTGGAACTGGGTATGAGTCTCCAGGATTTTGTTTACGAATTTGGAGATGGTGACACTAAGGCCGTACAGGTTGGTGGTGCTTCAGGATTCCTGGTCCCACGAAAAAAATTTAAAGATGCTGCCATTGGCTTTCGGGGGAAACTTACTGGAATATCATTACCTACGGGAGGATCGATGATGCTTTTCAACAGCTCACGTTCGATGTTTAATGTACTGGATAATTACCTTAAATTCTTCCGTGAAGAATCATGTGGACAATGCACACCATGCCGTGTGGGATGCCAGCAATTGCTCATTGGGATAAAAGCGGTTAAGCGCGGTGATAAACCCGCTAGCTATCTGGACAAGTTAATGCGCCTGACAGAAACCATGCAGCACACTGCCAAATGTGGCTTGGGACAATCGGTAGCCAATTCATTCTCATCGATTGTCGAAAACTTCAGGGAAGAAATGATCTATTAAAAACCGGTAATATCAATAAAATGTGTAAAAAAATAAATCTTACCATAAACGGTCTTCCGATGGAAATAGAAAGCGGAAAAACCATACTTGAAGCAGCAGCTTCACAAGGAATAAAGATCCCATCTTTATGTTATCACAAAGATTTGTGTGTTGCCGGAAATTGTCGTGTGTGCGTGGTTGAAGTGAACGGACAAAAACGCTTGTCGGCTGCCTGCGCCACACCCTGCGAGGAAGGAATGGAAATTCTGACCAACAGCCTGAAGGTTAGGAATTCGAGAAAACATATTATTGAATTATTACTGACCGAACACAATGCCGATTGTACAAAGTGCTACCGAAATGGCAATTGCGAATTACAAACTCTGGCATCGGAATATAAAATTATGACACAAGATTTTATTGAACTTGTGCCCTTTAAAAAATATTCCATCGATGCGTATTCTCCTTCAATTATGAAGGACAACAGTAAGTGTATTCGTTGCCAGCGCTGTGTTCGAACCTGTGCTGAACTACAAGGTGTAAATGCCTTAACGGTAGCACACAAAGGCGACGAAATGCGCATTACAACCTTCTTCGAGAAACATATGCGCGATGTGGTTTGCACCAACTGCGGACAATGCATTAACCACTGTCCAACCGGAGCCTTGGTTGAAAAGAACTACATCGAAGAAGTGTGGGAAGCCATTGCAAATCCGAACAAGCACGTGGTTGTTCAAACAGCACCTGCCGTTCGTGTTGGCTTGGGTGAAGAACTTGGGATTCGGGCAGGTGAACGTGTAACCGGAAAAATGGTAGCTGCTTTGAAACGATTGGGTTTTGACTCGGTTTTGGATACTAATTTTACCGCCGACCTAACCATAATGGAAGAAGGTGCCGAGCTACTTACTCGACTAAAAAAAGCGTTGGTTGATAAGGACAAAACCGTTGTTTTACCAATGGCAACTTCATGCTCACCGGGATGGATCAAATATATTGAACACATGTATCCCGAATATTTGGGCAATCTTTCGAGCTGTAAATCACCACAACAAATGTTTGGTGCCCTGGCCAAAACCTACTACGCCAAAGCAAGGAATCTGGAACCCGACAGCATTGTTTCGGTTTCAATTATGCCTTGTACGGCTAAAAAGTTCGAAGCCTTTCGCCCAGAAATGCACGACAGTGGATACCGCGATGTTGACTATGTATTAACAACCCGCGAACTGGCCATTCTCATCAAACAAGCCGGTCTGGATGTTGAAAGAATTGAACCTGCCAAATACGACCGCCTGATGGGTGATTCAACCGGTGCTGCAGTTATTTTTGGAGCAACAGGTGGTGTGATGGAAGCAGCATTGCGCACCGCCTATGAAATCGTTACCGGCCGTGAGGTTCCATTTGACAACCTTAACATTACTCCGGTTCGTGGAATGAAAGGTGTGCGCGAAGCCTCAGTGAAAATTGAAAATCCGCTCCAAGAATGGGATTTTCTCGATGGTGTTGAGTTAAAATGTGCAGTAGCTCACGGCCTGATAAATGCAAAAACGGTGATGGAATCGCTGAAGTCGGGCAAGGTTGATTATCATTTTATTGAGTTCATGGCCTGCCCCGGTGGCTGTTTGGGAGGTGGAGGACAACCCATACCAACTAATCTGGAGATAAGAAAAAAACGTGCGGAAGCAATTTATGCCGAAGACAGTTCTTTGGGAATTCGGAAATCACACGAAAACCCTGAAGTTATTAAACTCTACAAAGATTTCCTGAAAGAGCCCCTGGGCGAAGTTTCGCACCACCTGCTGCATACAAAGTATACACCGCGCAATCGTTATTAAGTTCGTATGAAATAAAATTCCATCTGATTTTAATAAAAGTCGGGTATCTTTAGGGTATCGGACTTTTGGAATATGGAAAAGAAATTTTATATAAAATACATTGAAACACCAATTGGCTGCCTCGAACTAAAATCGAACAAACAGGCCTTGTATGCCCTTTCTTTTGTGGATAAAAAAGGTGAATC
>JBFEWU010000096.1:0-13906 GCA_041546215.1 Draconibacterium sp.
TGTCGAAATTCATATTTGGCCGCGAAAAATAGGTACGTGAATTTGAATAGGGAATAAAACAAACCATATCACTATTCATACCAAAGCCACTTCCCTTCGATGCCAGTACTCCAACTACCTTGTATTTTCCACTACCAATGCTTACCACTTTCCCAAGTGGATTTTCACCTCCTTTAAAAAGACGCTTTGCCAATTCGCTCCCCAAGAGTACAACACTTCTCCCCGACTCAATATCGTGGGGGCTGAAACTGCGTCCCTGACCAACTTCGTAACCCGAAGTCGATAAATAGTTATCATCGATACCGCGAACCGTAATATTTGGGTTTGTTTTCACCGAACCATACTTTAAGGTTCCCGTTCCGGTTGAATAGACAGATATGGCCGTTCGGGCGGGAAAATCGTATATTTCCTTAAACTCCCTGGCTTGATAATAGGAAATGTAGGCATGATTTTTAGTCCGGTAGCGATTACTCCCCACCTGAACACGCATCCCCCGGCTACTAATGGAAAAGGTATTTGCGCCCATCACTGCAAATTCCTTGGTAATCGATTTTTTGATTGAGTCAATTGCCGTTAAAATACCCACCAGCGCTGTTATACCCACAGCAATAATTAACACAGTTAAAACAGTTCGAAGTAAATTTGTTCGAATCGAGTTAAGTGCAATTCGTATGTTTTCAAATAAAAGTGTGGCTTTTCGCATGACCTTATTAACGCTCCTTAAAAGTACATCGAATAAAACTTTTTAACAAAACTATTTCTGAATGAGTAAAAGAAAGTTCCTTAAAATTACGTTTCGGAAAAAATTAATATTCGGGAGTTCTGAGTGAGCAAATATTAAACTGTCAATCCTTTAATTGCCAAAAAATTACATTATATTCGCAAACTTAATTTCAGAACATTAGGAATGGCAAACATTGATTTAAAAGACGATTTACAAAAGTTTAGTTACGCTTTGGGAATGAGCATCTCGGCAAACTTAATTCAGTCGGGTGTAAAAACCGTTAATCCCGAAGCTTTTATTACAGCATTAAAAGATGTCTACTCAGGAGTACAACCACGCGTTAATCCCGAAGAAGCCAACCAGATTTTAGAATCATTTATGGCTATGGCCCAGGAAGGTGAAGGCAATAAGAACCTTGAAGAAGGTTTAGCATTTTTGGCTGAAAACAATAAGAAAGAAGGAGTAATAGAATTACCAAGTGGATTACAATACGAAGTTATTACCGAAGGTGAAGGCGATTTACCGGGGCTTAGCGACCAGGTGAAATGTCACTACCACGGCACCTTAATTAACGGTAACGTTTTCGACAGTTCAGTTGAACGTGGTGAAGCTGCAGTTTTTCCTGTAAACGGAGTAATTCAGGGTTGGATTGAAGCACTACAGTTAATGTCGGTTGGTTCGAAATGGAGATTGTTTATCCCATCAGAACTGGCTTATGGTCCCCAAGGTGCAGGCGGAGCAATTGGGCCAAACTCAACCCTTATTTTTGAAGTTGAATTATTAGAAATTGTATAAATAAAAAGTAGAACGGTCGATGGACCTTTAAAAAGTTAAACAAATGAAAAATAGTATTATTTATCTTTTGGTTGTTGGTTTAATTGTTGCTGCAACATCATGTCAGCAGGGTGGACCTGCAAATGTAAAAATGGAAACAAGCGTTGACTCGGTAAGTTACGCCATTGGTGTATTGGTTGGCACAAACAATAAAAAACAGTTGGGAAATGCTCCCGGAAGTGAGGAGATGAGCATGGAAATTATGGCTGCTGCTTTCCGCGCTGCGTCATTAGACGAAGAAGTTAAAATTTCGGAAGAAGATGCAAATGCTATGGTGCAGAAATTTTTCATGGAAGCAGGCGACCGCGAAGCACAAGTTAACCTTGAAGAAGGAAATAAATTTCTGGAAGAAAACAAAGGGCGTGAAGGTATAACCACGACTGAAAGTGGCTTGCAATACGAAGTGCTGACTGAAGGTACAGGTGAAAAACCAGCTGCTACCGATAGAGTACGTGTACATTATCATGGAACATTAATCGACGGAACGGTATTCGACAGCTCAGTTGACCGCGGTGAACCTGCTGTTTTTGGTGTAAACCAGGTAATTCCGGGATGGACAGAAGCATTACAGCTAATGCCTGCAGGATCAAAATGGAAAGTTTATCTACCGTCTAATATTGCATATGGTGAACGTGGTGCAGGTGGCGATATTGGGCCAAATTCAGCTCTTATTTTCGAAGTTGAGCTTCTGGAAATTGTAAAAGAATAAATTCAAACAATACGAATTTGTTGATAAAAAACCCGTTGTCTTCATAAAGGCAACGGGTTTTCTTTTTTATCTTCGCATCCAAATAAAAATTGATAAAATGGCATTAAGCGTTAAAGGAAAAATTGAGCAGATACTTAAGCCTGAGTCGGGGACCAGCCGTGCCGGGAAAGAATGGACAAAACAGGAATTTGTAATTGAAACCGATGAGCAATATCCCCGAAAAGTGTGTTTTACATTATTCGGCGAAAAAACAAGTTTAATTGATGGATTGGCTGCCGGCCAGGAAGTTGAAGTTTCGTTTAACATGGAATCACGTGAATACAACGGTCGCTGGTTTCACAACATTAACGCCTGGAAAATCGATAAAGTTCAGGATGACAATATGCCTGTTCCTCCCCCGGAATTTGGTATGGATGATATCCCGCCTGAACCGGCTGCTGATGCAGCAGGAGATCTTCCGTTTTAAAGGAAAATAGCCTCATAATACTAAAAATGCCACCAGGATTAAGACCTGGTGGCATTTTTATTTGATTTAGGGCAAATCCGTGATCACCGCTAACTGGATCTTCATTTACGATCTATCCTCTCGTAAACACCGGTCTACCCTTCTTCGACAAACCGGGATTAAACATGTACCCTTCCGATTCGAAAGCCTGCAGGTCTTCCGATCTGTCAATATCATTTTCCAGAATAAAACGAGTCATTGATCCCCTTGCCTTTTTAGCAAAAAACGAAATCATTTTATACTGCCCGTTTTTCATGTCTTTAAACTCGGGTGTAACAACTTCAGTATCCAGTTTTTTGATATCAATACTTTTATAATATTCGTTCGATGCGAGGTTTACCAAAACATTACTTCCCGATTCGGCCAGTGCCTCTTTTACTTTTCCGGTGATTTTACTTCTCCAGAAAGCATATAGATCAGACGAACGCTGATATTTCAATTTAGTGCCCATTTCCAAACGATAGGGCTGCATCAAATCAAGCGGTTTTAAAACGCCATATAAACCCGACAAAATGCGTAACTTATTTTGCATTTTCAGCAATTGTTCTTCACGAAGCGTGTTGGGATCCAATCCCTGGTACACATCTCCGCTAAAGGCCAAAACCGCCTGTTTGGCATTTTGAGGTGTAAAAGGTTGATGCCAGGTTTGAAAACGCTGGTAGTTTAGCTGCCCCAGATTCGCCGATATACCCATAAGCTCAGAGAGTTTTTGTGGATTCATCTTTCGCAATTTTGTCAAAAGCTTTTCCGATTCACTCAATAATTCAGGAACGGTATATTCTTGCGTTATGGCTGGTGTTTTATAATCTAACGACTTGGCAGGTGATATTACTATTAGCATAATTTCCGATTTTATTCCAGAATAACAGCAAATTCAGCTTAGTGTTCAATATTTGCCATTTGCTGTTTAGCAATGGTAATAATTTTTTTTAGCTCATCTTTATAAACGGCCAACTCAAAACTTTCAGATGATTTATTAACATAGGTTAATTCCACTTTATTCTTGTAACCACCATGATTCCCCGGGGCAAAAGTATCCAGAATTTCATTCAGCTTACTATGAATTCCTGCCACTCTTATGGATTCAATTTCTGCGAGTTTTATTTCTCTCTTACGTGTCAGAAAAGACACAACTGAAACATCGAATAAATACAGGTATTCTTTGCAAATCCCCATTTCCTTCCGGGGAACAATTACAAAAAGTACCAGCAGAACTACAATAACTACCAGTTTCAACCACATATACTCCGATTCTAGTTTAAGGGATCCAATGGGCACAGCAAACAAACAAAAAATAAATATCCTTTTTACCCAGGTCCATGGTTTGTTTATGTAATCTGTTTTATATAATAAATTATCTTGTGCCATTTAAAGTCATTTCTGATTGTGTTGAGTAAAATTCAAGAAATCTTGTTAGTTCCGAATTCGAACAGAACATTTCTTTTAATAGCATACATCATTCCGCTTCAAACAAGCGACAAAAGTACACAGAGCTTAGTTTTGTGTCTTTTGGGATAAACCTAAGGCACTCTAAAGGGAACAAGCAAACATTCATTAAAATTGAGTTCTTTGCTGCATGCTAAAGCTGCAGATTCAAGGTTCCCTTTACAAACTTTGTTTCAAGGTACTTATGGACTGTTGAATTGCAGCCTTGTCCTGTGCCGAAATTCCCTGAACCTTTAACGCGTTTTCGTAAAGTTGCAGTGCCATGTTTTTATTTCCATCGCGCAAATAAATATCGGCTAAAAAACTGATTGCACTTAAAAACTCAGGATTTGTTTCTATAATTTGCTGCAGTGTTTTTATCGACTCGGCTTTTTGTCCGTTTTGCATTTGATAGTAAGCAAGTGTATATCCGTAATTCGGATCCTCGGGGCGGCCCTTAAACGCCAAACCTGCATAGTGTACAGCACCCGCCAAATCGCCTCGCTGCCCCACAATAACACTCAGGTTTTTTGCGGCAACCGGATTTCCTTCCGGATTAGCTTCAACCGCAGTTTTTAATGCTTTTTCAGCCTCATCCAAACGCCCCTGTTCAGCCAGTAGTAATCCCAGGTTGAGGTTAGCTGCTTCATTATCCGGATCAAATTCAATCACCTTTTTCAAATTCTCCTCCGCTTTGGCATGGTTGCCTACGTAGGAGTACAACACACTGCTGTTAATTAGTGGCATAATCGACTCGGGATACAAGCGGGCTGCTGTTTCGTACGAATTCAGTGCCGTCTGCGCATCCCCTTTATTCTGATGATATATACCCAGGTTGTAGTGGTTACTCCAGTTATCCAGGCGCGAGGTCATTGAACTAACATATTCGGCTTCAGCTTTATCGAGAATTATTTTCTGTTCAGCCGTAAAGCTTTCGACTGGGTAGGCAACCAAGGCATTGGCTGCCTGTATGCGTACCAGACGAATCTCGTCTTCGCAAGCTTTTAACAGGGCCTTTTTAGCTTCATCGCTCTGAACGCCTGCCAAACCGTATGCGGCTGATGCCCGCACCAATTCTGAGGCATTGTTCAAGGCTTCTATAAACACCGGAGTTTTCGATTCCAGGGAGCAATTACTCAACAAACGAATAAACGAGTTTGCAACCACCTCGTTGGTTTCCGGATCATTAATGTAAGCGTACATTTTCTCCGCGTTGGTCCAATTGTTGTCACGCGCTTCCTTAATCAGCTGTGCCCATTTCAATGTTTCTTCCTGGTAGTTGCCATTGGGGCGCTTCTTTACAATTTCATTTGCCCACTCCGGAGATTTATCCGTATGACACTGGTTGCATGCGTTGGGAGAACCAAACTTAATGGTAGCCTCAGGCATTGGCGGACGGAATGAGTGATCGCTTCGCAGGAAACGCCCAACAAATTCACGTTTTGGCATATGACAACTCAAACAACTTAAACCATCCTCTGCCTTGTGACCACTATGGGCAAACAAATCATTGGTTATATCGGAGTGACATGATGCACACGAATTGTTCGGATTGTCTTTATTCCTGTCTCTTCCGCTGGAAGTATGGCAGGTAACACAGTGCAATTCACTTTCCTCAATGCACGGATTCATCATCCATCCCGTTAAGGTATAGTTTTCTCCCAGATCACGTCCGTCGGGATAAAAGTCACGATCTTCGAGTGTTGTCACATTGTAATTGTCGAAATATTTGTCACCGGGCATATAACTGGGTGTAATGGGGGTCATTTTTGCATGACACGGTGAACACGATGCATTGTGCTGTTCCTGCGTAAAAGTAGAAGTAACGATCAAACCATAATCTTCAGGCTCTTCACCTTCTTTTAAATTTCTAAAGATCCTGATATGATCTCCCGACGGACCATGACAAGTCTCACAGTTAATTCCTGCTTCGCGCCAGGTGGTGTGGTAGGTTTCTGTTTTTAAATCGAAATTCGTGCTTAACTGGCTAATGTGACAACTGTAACATCCGGTGTTAAAAGCAAACATATCGTCTTTCCAGGGCAGGGCTTCATCTTCGGGAGATCCATCGTTGAATTGACGCATCCCGGCCTTTGGATAATTGAACCACTCTTTTCGGTTGGCATCAAAAGCCAAAGGTATGTTTTGAAGTTTTCCTTTTTCGAATGGAGTAAGAAAGCAGTATACATTGTGTCCACCCATTGCCCAGAGTATGTCATAATTATCGACCAACTTGTCACCTTCACGTTCATACAACACGGCTGTGGAATCTTTAAATTCAACGGTAAACATATGCCCTTCCACTTCCATGGGCTGGCTGTTTGGTATCTGATGTTTGTCAATAAATTCAGCATCAATCTGCATCATCGCCTGACCATGATAGGATGGAGACCAGAGTTGATAAAATTTCTCGTGACACTCACGACAACTCTCCGATCCTGAAAACTCGTTCTCTGCTATTTGCTGCGACCCACGTTGTTTACACGAAAACATTGCCAGTACAACAAAAATCCCCAGGCTAAATTTCAAAATTCGATCCATCATAAGTATTTAGTTTTACAGACTTACAAATATCATTAATATTTGCCTAAAAAAGAATTTAAAACCTGCTTGATTTCCTTATTTAGAATGCCTGATGAATGGCCCTTCCTGATTTGCAAAAATGGCCAGAGAGAATGTGTGCGTATTTGCGCAGATAATATACCTTTGTATTTGGGCGAGTAATCAAAAGAACCCACCCATGATGTCGAATAATCTAATGGTCAGAATGATATGAAAGTTGGTATTCTCCGGGAAGGCAAAACTCCTCCCGACAAACGTGTTCCTTTAACTCCGGCTCAGTGTATTGAAGTCCAGGAAAAATTTCCGGAAGTTTCAATTGTTATCCAGCCCAGTGCAATACGCAGTTTTAAAGATCATGAATATGCAGCCATGGGCATTGCTTTACAGGAAGACCTGAGTGATTGTGATATACTATTGGGCGTAAAAGAAGTGCAAATTGAAGATTTTATTCCCGGTAAAATTTACCTGTTTTTCTCACACACCATCAAGAAACAGGCATACAACCGTAAGCTATTACAAGCCGTTCTTGAGAAGAGAATACAACTGGTTGACTATGAAGTCCTAACCAATAAAGATGGTTTCCGTATTATTGGATTTGGTCGTTTTGCGGGTTTGGTTGGAGCCTATAACGGACTTCGTGCCTTCGGATTAAAAAATAAATTATTTCAATTAAAACCTGCGCACGAATGCGATGATTTGGAAGAGATGCTGCAACACTTAGATGAAGTTAAGCTACCTCCCATAAAAATTGCAGTTACCGGAGATGGCCGGGTGGCACAGGGCGTATTGGAGATTCTGAACCACATGAATATTATGCGTATATCGCCTGAAGCCTATCTAAAAAAGGTGGATCCCAGGCAAGCTGTTTATGTTCAGTTGTTACCCAATAATTATGCAAAACGCAGGGATGGAGAGGCTTTCGACCTGATGCACTTTTTCAATCATCCGGAGGTTTATGAAAATGCCTTTCAGCCCTTTGCCAAAGCGAGTGATATGTTGATTGCCTCAGCCTATTGGGATCCAAAAGCTCCTGCCTTGTTCACCCCTGATGAAATGCGTGACGATCACTTCAGAATACGTGTAATATCGGATATTACCTGCGACATTGAAGGATCAATACCTTCCACAAAAAAAGCATCGACAATTGCCGATCCTTTTTACGATTACAATGTGGAAACCGGTGAAATAGAAGAGGCTTTTTCCAATCCCGATCATGTTTCGGTACAGGCAGTTGATAACCTGCCTTGCGAATTACCCAAAGATGCATCGCTTGACTTTGGAAGAAACCTGATAGAAAAGGTTTTCCCAAGTTTGTTCGTAGAGGATGCAAACGGGGTAATCGAACGTGCTTCAATTACTTATAAGGGTAAATTAACAGAGAAATTTTCTTATTTGCAGGATTTCGCGGATGGGAAACAAGTGGAAAAATGATAAAAAAACGCCCTGCCGGTTGGCAGAGCGTTCTCAAATATTGGAATCAAAACTTTAATCTTCTGATCTTGGACGGTCGTTATCACGACGTGGACGGAATTCTCTGCGATCACCGCCTCTGCGGTCGTCACGTCTGTGATCACCGCCACGACGGTCACCACCTCTGCGGTTGTCGCCACGAGGCCCACGGTTGTC
Source organism: Draconibacterium sp. (assembly GCA_041546215.1). Taxonomy (GTDB): domain Bacteria; phylum Bacteroidota; class Bacteroidia; order Bacteroidales; family Prolixibacteraceae; genus Draconibacterium. Next base: position 8,386 of record JBFEWU010000096.1, read on the forward strand.
TCTTGGCGGGCGCTCGACATAACCTTCAGGTTTTGGCATAAGCACTTTCCGGGAAAGTTTTAATTTACCGGTTTTTTCGTCAACACCGATTAATTTAACTTCCATCATGTCGCCTTCTTTTGTGAAATCTTCAGCCGCTTCGATGCGGTTCCAATCCATTTCAGAAATGTGCAACAGACCTTCTTTCCCGGGTAGAATTTCGATAAAAGCACCGAATGAAACTACCGATTTAACTTTACCTGTATAAATTTCGCCAACTTCGGGAAGGGCAGTAATGGCTTTTATTTTAGCTTTTGCAGCTTCGATAGGCTCTATCCCTGCACCCGAGATTTCAACACGTCCCTGGTCATCAACTTCCTCGATAACAATAACAGTTTGTGTTTCTTCCTGGATGGCTTGAATTACTTTTCCTCCTGGTCCGATAATGGCACCAATCATGTCTTTAGGAATCACAACAGTTTCAATTCGCGGCACATTTGGTTTGTAATCCTCACGTGGCTCAGGAATTACTTTCAACATTTCACCAAGAATGTGCAAACGACCTTCTTTGGCTTGTTGTAAAGCTTCAGCTAAAACTTCGTAAGGGAGTCCGTCAACCTTAATGTCCATTTGTGTAGCCGTAATACCATCGGCAGTACCTGTAACTTTAAAGTCCATATCACCCAGGTGGTCTTCGTCACCTAAGATATCTGAAAGAACTGCATATTTTTCAGCGCCCTTGTCGGTAATCAATCCCATTGCAATACCCGAAACCGGTTTTTTAATTTGAATACCGGCATCCATCATTCCCATGGTACCGGCACAAACCGTTGCCATCGACGATGAACCGTTTGACTCAAGAATGTCGGACATAATACGTATAACATAAGGAAAATCTTCAGGGATCATTCTTTTTAAACCACGGAAAGCCAGGTTACCGTGGCCGATTTCGCGACGACTGGTTCCGCGGGGTGTTTTTGGATCGCCCACACAAAATGGGGGGAAATTGTAGTGCAACAGGAATTTTTCGGTTCCCTGGAAGGTTACATTATCAATTTTTTTAATGTCCATTTTAGTCCCCAGGGTAACCGAAGTTAAGGACTGAGTTTCTCCACGCGTAAAAATGGATGAACCATGAGCGCCAGGCAGGTAATTTGTTTCTCCCCAGATTGGTCGAATCTCGTTGGTGGCACGTCCATCCAAACGAATCTTGTCGTCAAGAATCATGCGGCGCATGGCTTCTTTTTCAACATCGTGGTAATATCTTTTTATCAGACTGATGTGTTGATCCAGATCGATTTCTTCATTTTCGGCGTTAGCTTCGGTGTATTTTTCGATGAATTCATCGCGGATTACCATAAACGAATCCATACGTTCGGCTTTGTTGGTAATTTGCTTTTTGGCAACTTCATAACAAGCTTCGTATGTTTCTGCTTTTACCTGCTCACGTAACTCCTCGATGTTATTTTCGTGGCAATATTCACGTTTTACAACACCCAGCTCGGCCGCCAGTTCCTCCTGCGCTTTACACTGCTTTTTAATTTCTTCGTGGGCAACTTTTATGGCTTCCAGCATTGCCTCTTCCGAAACCTCATTCATTTCTCCCTCAACCATCATAATGTTTTCAAACGAAGCTCCAACCATAATCTCAAGGTCAGCTTCTTCCATTTGAACACGGGTTGGATTAATAACATATTCGTCGTTGATTCGTGCAACACGACATTCTGAAATTGGAGTCTCAAAAGGAACATCAGATACGGCAATAGCTGCAGAAGCTGCCAAACCGGCCAATGCATCAGGCATTTCATCTTTTCCAACAGAAATCAATGAAATCATCACCGCAGTTTCTGCGTGGTAGTCATCCGGAAAAAGCGGACGCAATGCACGGTCTACTAATCGTGCAACTAAAATTTCGTCGTCACTTGGACGGGCTTCTCTTTTCAGGAACCCTCCGGGGAAACGACCTGCGGCTGAAAATTTCTCGCGGTAATCAACCGATACCGGCATAAAGTCAACATCTTCTTTGGCTTCTTTTGCTGAAACTACTGTGGCCAGCAACATGGTGTCACCCATTCGAACCACTACCGAGCCATCGGCTTGTTTTGCCAATTTTCCGGTTTCAATGGTAATCGACCTGCCATCGGCAAGTTCAATCGTCTTAACTATAGCGTTTACCATAATTTAAATAAATAATTTTTGCGGCCTGTACGTGGCCTATGTTAATTACAATGGGTGGTGAGGATTTGCAATTTACAAAAAAGAAAGGCAATACCAATGCATTGCCTTTCCATATCGTTTTACTTACGTAAGTTCAACTCTTTAATAATCGCACGATAACGTTCGATATCTTTTTTAATCAGGTAGTCCAATAAGCTTCTACGCTTACCTACCAATTTAATCAATGCACGCCGGGTGCTGTGGTCTTTTTTATTTTGCTTCAGGTGCTCAGTCAAGTGATTAATTCTGAATGTGAATAATGCAATCTGACCTTCTGCACTTCCCGTGTCTGTTGCTGTTTTACCATGCTTGGTAAACAGCTCTGTTTTTTTTTCTGCTGTTAAATACATTTTAAAAGAACTTTGTGTTATACAATCTTTAAACCGCAACAACGCGTTAGATAGAAACGGCTTAAAATTAATTGGCTGCAAAAGTATATAAAAGTTTTTGATTTTCAAACAGATAATCCAAAAATGAATTGGAGAACATCAAATCCTGTCATTTCTTTATTGTTGTCTGTAAATCAAGACAATATGCGAGTTATCAACAACCATTCCGATCGTTGAAAAAATTAACAACTCCTTTGCATTGTTCTGTTCTTCATTACTCTAAAATAGACATATGCACCGTAGGCTGTTAATAAAAACGAAGGTTTGTCAGTGGATTGGCTCTTTTCTTTGTCTATACTTGCAGTACCCTTATTTTTTATCATTAGATTACAGATCTATAACAGGGGTGGCTGTTGAGCTGCCCTTTCTTTTTGCCAAAGATTCTCATCAGATTTCCAGGTTCGAGCTAAAGGTTACCGAAGCTCCCTGGTATTCAAACAGAGTTGTCCAGAATTGTTCCGATAGATTTATTTGTTCATCGTTACCCGATGTACGGGTGGCAACTATGAAAATTTCAAATTCGCTTAAATCAGGTAATGCCGGGCCACTTCTCGAAAGCTTTACCAGGGTACGTTCCGGTTCTGCCATCATCTTTTCGATATGACTTTTCCAGTTTTTACCATAAAAACTAAACAGCTCGCTATTTTCCAACATGTCGGAATAAATCACCATATACTTTCGATCTGCTTCAATGCGGTTCATTTTAATACACTCGCGTGTTACTTTCTGGTAAATTTTCGAAGCATTTGTTCCCCAGTCAGCCTTCTCCAGAACATTACTCATTTCATTCTCCAGATCAGCATAAAAACGCTTAACCTCATCCATACGGTTCAATGGATTTTCACCCATCATGCCGGTTTCTGCCATTTCTATATTTACCGACCTCGATTTTGAATCGGAAACCTCGTTAATCAGCGAAAGTTTCACCTGCCCACCCGAATAGCCACCGGTCTCTTTATTTAGCTTCATGAGTTTTATAATCTTTGGAAGATTATCTCCAATATAATTTTCATTTTTAAAACGTGCATCGCTGACGTCAATTAGCACACAAATGGCAGTGGTTTGTGGTGTCTCATGTTGGCAGGAAAGCAGGGAAAAAAGCAGAGCCATCATTGGAAAAATTCTTATTTGCTTCATTTTAGCAGCTTTTAAAGATTACGATTGTTGTGGTTTAAGTCGGTCAGTGAGTCTTGTCGATGCCCTTGTGCAACATCCTAGCTGTCCTCAAAAAAAGCATGGGATTTTTATTGCAATCCATATTTTATCCTGAGGCCAGGTGTTTATCAACGAAATACCCTTCCAAATCAGGAACAAGCTCAGCCCAGGACCGTGGTTGTTGGTGGTTATTCCGGAAAGTAAGATTCGTATCGCGATAGTTAAAAATGGCCTCTTTATAACGATTATTGATTTTACGTTCCATTCCCTGGCAAAATGCCAGTACTTTCGTGAAGTTTCCGCTAATCTCGTTTTTTTTGTCTTTCAAATGCTGAAGTCTGTTTTTTAGCTCCTCAGCTTTATCCGAATATTGTTTTTGAATTCTTTTTCGTTCCACATCAAAATATTCTTTTTCTGACGATCGCTTATGGCTTACTTCCCTTTGAAGTTTCATAAATAATTCTTCCTCTTTGTGGTACTTTTTATATACTTCATGGAATTCATTGCTACTGTCGTGGGCAAAGAATGAAGCCACGGTCCCCACCATAAAAAGTATAAGACCTATGGTAAAGAAGGTCCACTGGTCGAGAAATAGCTGTTGGGCCGGAACACCCAGTTCTCCCAAATAATTTGTTCGCAACAGCGCCGTGAAATAACTTATGGATCCAACGGTTAAAAATAAAATAATAAACAGAAAAGGATAAATACTTCTTTCTTTTACCTGCTTTAAAAGCTTGCCGGCAGCATGTGCCAGAAACGGTAAAGTGATTACCAAAACACCAGCCATTATGAGTGTTAAAAGCGGGGTTTCGCGAAACGAAATAAAAACCTGGTTATTCAATGGAAACTCGGCAATGCCAATTCCAAGCAAAAGTAAAATATATGCCCAGTAAGGTTTAAACTGAATATTGGTTTCCTGCCTGTGGTATTTCTCTGAAACCTGTTCCCATCGGTTTTTAATTTTATCAAAACGTTTCTTTTCCAATTGAAAGTGAGGCGAGTTCTCGATGTCCTTAACCGTGTCGAGATGATTGACGTTCAATTCTTCCAGTTTTCTGTCTTTTTCTCTTTCAGCCTCATCAAGCATTTCATTTAGCCTGGTTTCATTTAGTTCATCTAATTCCTGGCAAACTTGCTTAAAACGGTTTTCTTCCAATTCATTTAATACCTGGCTCCCATTCTGATAAAGTGACTCAACTTCGGCCTGATACTTACTTCTAATTTCCTGTTCAATTGGCGTGGTAAAAGTATCGTCAACCGAAGGTAGATTTCGTTTCCCATCTTCTTCGCCTTTTTCTTTACTTTTTTGCAATTGTAGCTGATGATTTTTTGCCAATACTCCCTCGAGGGTATACTGATATTCCTTCAGAAATTTCTCTGTTTCCATGGCTTATGTTTTCTGTTCAATCTTTACCTAAAACGAAAATGCAAAATCCAAAGTATGTAAGCTCATGAAATTATGCCACTTAATTCGTCAATATCACTTCCTGCTTCGACAAGATATCGCAGTTCTTCGATGAAAAAATTTGCTGCCTTTAAACTTTTATTGGAACTTTTAGTCTCAATAGAACGGAAGAAGCTGAAAGCTCAAAGGAAGAACGAAGACCGGAGACGGAAGAAATTGATTAATGATTATTGTCTATTGATTAATGAAAACAGCGGTTAAACGGTATGAGGGATACAGGATTAACAATCCGGACAACAATGACAACAGAAAAGACCGGAGACCGAAGAAATTGATTAACGATTATTGTCTATTGATTAATGAAAACAGCGGTTAA
>JBFEWU010000353.1:0-4932 GCA_041546215.1 Draconibacterium sp.
AGTAACGGTGTTGCTTTCCAGTGCGAATAGCCCATCGATATCCTCGGTCATTTCCAGGCTTACGCCAACAGTTTGGGAGGTGGAATTGTTTGAACGCACAATTTGTACCGAAACGGAGTAATTGTTATCGGCTGTTAATAAGTTGCCGACAACAATCGATGAACTAAATGCAACATAAGAATCACCGGATTCGTAGAGAATCCCTATATTATCCTGGTCGCACGAAACTATGGCCAGAACAAATACTACTAATGCTAAATGTATTTTCTTCATAGTAATCATTTTTAATTTTCAGCCCACGGATTTTGATCCGACACTTCGTTCATGTTTTTATTGCCATCAAATTCCGATTGTGGGATTGGCATTATAAAATCGGGATATTCGGGATCAAGCGTATTTCGCGAGAGCAATTTTTGGGTATGATTGGTTCCCTCAAAGTTTCTGGAGAATCCTGTTTTTAAACGTTTAATATCCATAATTCGTCCCACTTCTCCCCAGAGTTCAATTCGACGTTGAAGCATAATTTCGTCGAGCAGTGTTGCGGAACCTCCGCTTGGGGTTGTTGGACCGTTTACATCGTTTTTTGTAAGGGTATTTGCATTGCTTAATCCGGAAATGTCATAATCAGGGACGCGCTCAGCCATAAGTTCCCCGAGTATATCCCGCGCCTGAGAAAACTTACTCTGCATGCATAAGGCCTCGGCTTTAATAAGCATCATTTCTTCATGACGCATAAGAATGTAATCGCCCAAAGCATTTGTTTTATCCGAAAAACGGAATTTAAATTGGTTATAGCTAAGTTGTGTTCCCAATTCAGAATTAACTTGCAATGGGCCATTCCACCAGACTTGTTTTCTGATGTCGTTATCCGGCATTTGATTGTAAAGCCACGAGCTAATGCATTTCCGTGCATTTTCGGCATAAAATGTTGCACTGGCATCCATGTGGCCAAAGAAGGATTGTGTTCCGGCGGCATGTTCGGCAATCAGTTGCAGACCCCATAATACCGGTTGTGCGTTGGCATTGTTAAAGGCAAAACCATTTTCAAGGTTCTCCATGGTCAGGATGGAGGTACCTCCACTCATGGCCACTGTTGCAGCCGATTCGGCTGTTGCCCAGTCATTCTTTTCCAGCGCAATGTTGGCTTTTAATCCATGTGCTACAAAGTAATCGATATGCGACGGATGTGTTCTGGCAGCTGCAAGGTCAGGATTAAGCAGGCCTATGGCTTCTTCAATGTCGGCATCTATCCGGGCATAAACATCGGCAACCGTACCCCTGGGCTGCCCTTCCGAGGTATTTGTTGTTGGTTCGATGTAAATTGGAACACCAGGGGCATCCTGGTTACCCACATAGGTTTGCTGATAAAAACGAATGAGGCTGAAGTAAGCATAAGCGCGCAGGGCATAAGCCTGGCCAATGAGACTATTGATTTCCGATTGAGCACCTGTAATGTTTTCTTGTGCTGCAATGATGGCGTTGGCATTCGAAATCAGGGTATAGTAGAAAAACCAAACCGAGTATGGCCGTCCGCTTTTATGGGTATAATCCGATTTTACGTTGTACATATAATCGAACCAAAACCATCCGCTACCGCCTTCGTTTTGTACCATGTCTTCACCCATTAGGTCGTAGGTGAGAAGAAATGCAGTTACGCCGAACTCTTCATCGGCCCAGTTTGCTGACCATTCGTCGGCAACATACATGGCACGGTAAATGCCGTTTAAGGCAACAAAGGCTTTATTTACATCAGAGAATAAAACATCACCCGATGTACTATCCGTTGGATTAGTATCCAACTCATCCTGGCAGGCAAAAAATGCTGCCATAACCATTAATAGTATAAGTATTTTGTAAATTTTCATGATGTACATTGTTTAAAATTTTAATTCAATTCCAATCAGGCTTGTTCTGACCGGCGAATATGAAAAATCGGTTGTTCCACTGAATCGATGCTGAGGATTCATTCCCTGTAAATGAGAGAACATGGCCAGGTTATCAAGTGACAAGTAGGCCCTAACATGGCTGATTCCTGCATTTTGAAGAACCTTTTTTGGCAGGGTATAACCAATGGTGATATTCTTAATTGCAAAATAGGAAGCATCAATTAACTGGCTATTATTAAATGGACGCGAGAATCCGGTATCGTTTTGGATACGCGGAATATCGGTAACATCACCCGGAGTGCGCCAGGCCCGGCTTACATTGGCGGCATAGTTGGTTCCTATATATACGGGATTTAACAGGTTTACATACACACTTTCGTAAATTTCGCCACCAACCGAGAAAGTAGTCATAAATGACAGATCGAAGTTTTTGTAAATTTTAAAGTTACTTCCAAATGCTCCGAAGAGATCCGGGATACGGCTTCCCGAAATCTGTTTACTTTGAGACGCTTTTTGATAGTCATCACTTATATACAGTTCTCCGGGCTCGCCTTCAGTGTCTAAATCGTAAACCCAGTATAACTGGGCACCTGTGGTGATATCAACTCCTGCCGATTGTGCCAGGTAATAGGAGTTAATTTCTTCACCCTTTTGCTGTATAACGTTCCCGTCTACAATTTGATCTGTTTCGCCATCCAGTTCAACGATTTCATTTTGGAGTGTGGTTAGGTTTAGGTTGGCCATCCAAATAAAATTGGGTTTCGTAACCAGATTTAATTTTGCTCCCATTTCAAAACCCGAGTTTAACATTTCGCCAACATTTGCCCAATAACTATCAAATCCCAGGGAGGTGGCCATTGGTTTTTCCATGAGCATGTCAACGGTGCGGCGCTGGTAGTATTCCAGTCCAATATCCACTTTCCCCCAAAGCATAGCTTCTACACCAACATTGAAATTGTTATTCTCCTCCCATTTTATGGAGGTATTTTCCAGGGATGAAAGCAGGGCGCCATTTAAATTCGCATTTGCCCAGTCGAGATTATACAAAGATTGCCATCCATAAAAAGTTCCGATGTTGTCGTTACCTTGTTTCCCGTAACTGGCTTTCAGTTTCAGGTTGTCAACGAAGCTCAGGTCTTTCATAAAACTTTCTTCGCTGGCTCTCCAGGAAGCTCCAACTGACCAGAACTCACCCCAACGGAAATCTTTATGAAAACGGGATGAACCATCGGTTCTGAAACTTGCAGACAGATAATATTTGTCGGCAAAATCGTAGTTTAAGTTTGAAAGTAATGATTCGATGGAGTAGTTATCTTCAAATGAAGTTAAACCGGTTGTGGTTGAGCCGGGTGCCAGTTCTTTTATTCCTGAATACGGGAATCCCGACTTGGCACCTTCCATTTCGTTTACGGTAAGTTTGTAAAATTCGTGTCCGGCCAGCAAATTGATACTGTGCTTGCCAAAGTCTTTTTCGTAGCGCAGCAATTCATTCATTGTATAGGATAAGGTACGTTGGTTTATTTTATCCAAAAAGCCTCCAATGGTTGCCGCGTTCCCAAAATCAGGATTCCAGTAGATGGTTTGATTGGTATTTATAAAATCGAAGCCCACGTTTGCAGAAAGTGTTAATCCTTTAAATGTACTTCCCAGTCCCAATCCCAATAGATCAAGATGGAATCTGCCCGACAGGTTATCGGCAGCTGTTTCATAGGAGTCTTCGTATAATGTTGCCACCGGATTCCAGTTTGGGTTGGCCCCTGCTGGTCGGGTTAAACCGTAATCAAATTGTTTTTCCCCGGTTTCCGAAAGGATTGGATTACCTTGTTCATCCTGCAGGTAAACCGGATAAATTGGCGCCAGAAATTGAGCCGAATACCAAACATTGGAGTTCGATGTTTCTCCCTCGTAACCCAGGTAACTGGTTTCTGTTTTCGAGAAATTCAGGTTTCCTCCATATTTGAACCAGTCTTTTGGTGCGAGCTCGGCACCAATTCTGCCCGAAATACGTTCAAAATCGGTAGTCTTAAGTAATCCGTCTTCTTTCAGGTAGGATAAGGAGGCAAATATTTTCGAGTTTTCGGAACCACCATTTATATAAAGTTGGTATTCCTGGCGTGTTGCATCGTCGTTTGTAATTTCGTCTAGCCAATCCGATTCGTAAATTAAATTTGCAGCTGGATTTACTTTTCCTGTAAGCGGATCAATGAGCTGCGATACGGGCATGTCGTAGGGATTGTACATTTCATCGGCGCCGAAAATACCTGTGCTCCCTTTAAGTGCTTGAACGGCCAAGGGACCTGCAAGGTCGGGATGAATGCCGTCGTTATAAATCAATGCATTTTTATAGCCATGGAATGATGCTTCAATAAAATCAGCCGTACTTAAGGTTTCGTAGGGTTCAATGGCCCGGCTGGAGAAACCGTAAGATGCTTTTAGCTCAACCGACAAATCTTTCGACTGGCCCTTTTTTGTGGTAATTACCACCACACCATTTGCTCCCCGCGATCCGTAGAGAGCTCCTGCCGATGCATCTTTCAAAATAGTCATCGATTCGATATCCCCCGGATTAATCGAGTTCAGATATCCGTCGAAAGGTACACCATCGACTACATAAAGCGGATTATTACTGGAGTTTAGCGATCCAAATCCACGAATTACAATGGTAGCTCCCTCACCCGGTTGCCCTGAACCGGAGGTTGTTTGTACTCCGGAAACCTGGCCTTCAAGTGCCTTTGATATGTCGGCAACAGGTCTTTTTTGGAGCACTTCGTTGTCGATAACTCCTGCCGATCCGGTGAATGATTCTTTTTTGGCTGTACCATAAGCCACTACCATAACTTCTTCAACACCGATCATATCGGGTTCCAGCGTAATGTTGTACGAGTTTGAATCGGTAATCTTAACCTCTTTTGACTTCATGCCAACAAAGGAGAAATACAAGGTCTCATTGAGAGGGGCAGTTAAGTTAAATTCCCCGTCAATATTCGTAGTAGTTCCCGAGGTTGTTCCCTTAACAACCACCGAAACTCCCGGAATGGGAGAGCCA
>JBFEWU010000220.1:0-8015 GCA_041546215.1 Draconibacterium sp.
AGAGCGAAGCACTCATCTGAAAAGTAATTTGTTTAAAATCATCCCTTTTTTTAAGAAATACGTAGAGTGTAAAAATCAGTATTAGCAAATAGAAGGAGAAATACGCAAAATACATGAGTTCGCTAAATAGTTTATTGGAAAGATGGGCGGAGAATTCAATACTTGGCTGGATCTTAAAAATGGCTATTTCAATATGGGCCAGAAGCGGATCAAGATTGCTGAAAAACAACTTATTGTAATATACGGTCTCCGAATAAAAATATCCGCACATTAAAAGCGGATAAGAATAGCGGAAAAGTTCTGTTACCGGCTTTGCAAGTTTATTGTTCAGGTAAATAAGCCCAAAAATAAATGAGAGCATTAAAACCCTGATCCAAATAAATACAGGAGAATAAACACCCGGAGCCCAGGTTAAAAGCAGCAATACGGTGCTGGATGCAAGATAAATGAAGAACAGGAAATCAATTCTTTTTAATGCATTCACTTGGCTAATGTTAAATATCCAATAAAAGTAGGATATTCTTTGGAATTATAAAGACCTGTAAGTCATCCAAATGTTTGTGCAAACAGCATTCTGTAGTAAATGTCAAAATATAAGCTATAACTTAAATTTGATTTAGTGGATTTCCTTATTTTCCTCTTTCGAAGATGTAGCTTCATCATGAAGTTTTTAGAATTAAACTATCGGAAAAAGGCAACGACAGGACTCAAAAGAATGTAGGTTTTAAAGATGGGGGGATCGCTGAAATTCGATTGATTTACAGTGTTCCGGTTCCGGGAAATTGATATTTTTTTTGAATTACAAATAAGTGATATCAAGATCGCAAAACTCTACTTTCCCGGGGAAAAAACCTCCTAAAAAAGAGAGGCTCTATCTTGATTCCTGATGCTTGTGTTTTGCTTCTTAAGCAAAGTTACCCTCAACCCGATATCAGTATCCTCAACCGTGGTAACTTTTTGTTGGTTCATTACTGGTTTTGGCTTCAATAGGTTTCTTGTCAGATCATTTATTTTGAGCTCCTCTTTGTGGGATCAATGCCAAATAATGAATAACCTGCTCCAACTGCCAGACCAAGGAATGCACGGGCGAAGTTATTGATTGATTCGTCTACTTCCGGGTGTTTGTAGAAGCAAAATACAAAGGCTGCACCTACCAGTAACCATATTATTATATAGATGCCAGTAACCCAGTTAACAAATTTTGGATTATCCTTATCAATGTTTCTTAGACCTGCGTAGAATTTTATTTTACCTCCTTTAATTTCAGATATTGCAAGAACAGAAATGACCACTGCGCTAACCAGTGCACCAATGCTCTGGCTTATCCACATCAAGGTTTTGTATTGATCGTTTGACAAGTCACATTCTACTTCCGGAGGATTAAGGTACAGACAGTCTATTAATTTGTATATTACTAGGACATAGATTACTAATAGTGCAAAGGCAATAATGCCTTGAATTATTTTAATAAATTTTTCAGACATAACTTTTTTGATTTTTGGGTTAGAATACTAATTATTTACGTCAATGTGATTCTTTACGATTTCAATAGATTTATGTTACATAAAATAGCCCCTCCGAAAACGAAGAGGCTTACTATTTTTTGTTTTGACTTCCGACTTCCGTCTTCGGTGTTCCAACTTTCTTCTATACTAAGCTAACTAATAATCCATCATCAGTATTTTCAACCTTTGCAACTTTGTTTTTGGTTAAACCTTTAATGGCTTTTTCTTTTAAGACAGGCAGTACTTTCATCCTTTAAACTTTAGGATTAAATGATAAGATGGGTGACACTTATCGAAAGAAACGAATAGGATTTAAGACATATCTTTTAAGGTTTTTGTGTGTTTAACATGCATATATAAAGTTGATTAGCGGTTTAAAATATGCGAATTACTTGTTTTTTTGATAGAAAGGTCATATCTTTTTTTTCCCTAAAAAAGCAGAAGTTAAAATTTGCTATTGGAATCAACCATTTTTTAATGATAAATAAATAAGGGTACTAAACTCAATTGAGTTGTACGACAGCTGTGCTGTCGATTAAATTTAACTAAACATACTTCTGCTTCAAACTACAGTACATGTAGTTTCCTTTTGTTACATAATATTCCCCCAAGACAATGTTTAAACCTTATAACGTTAAAAATGAAAAAATTATTTTTATTACTATTCGTTGCAGTTATTTTTGCGGCCTGTGAGAAAACCGACCCTGTTGCTGACCTGGAAGGCGATGCGCTAAAAAGTACAGTACTTGTTGGCGAACATTTTAATCTTAACATTATTGGTGTAAAGGATAAAACGATGGACGATGACATTGCTGCCGGCAATGTAATATTTGTAAAGCTTGGGACTACAGAAGAACCTGCCACAAGTGAGATTCACCTTGTTGAAGGTGATTTTGCTGTATTGGACAAAAACGGCACGGATGAAGATGGTGCTTTATTTCAGCTTCCTGATCCAGGATTTGAACCCTATGTTACTGAACTTCCATATGGTTTTGATACAAAAACAGACTATTCTGTTTGGGCCCGTCCACTTGGAAAACCTATGACTGGGGCAGTAATAACAACAATAGCTACACTCTCTGATTTTGCTGATTTAATTATTGACAATAAAGAAGCAAGGTTGTGGAAAAACCTGATGAAAGAATATGAATTGTACGATCTTACTCTTACATGGGGAGAATTCTGTCCAAGTCCTGTCGAGTTGGAACGATTAAAGGGTAAGCAGGAGTGGCAAAATGTGACTGCAGAGTTGTTGTCGGTTGTGTATGAAGTTTTAGTTACTTATGACAAAGATGGAGATCCTGCAACTACAGATGATATTGTTGAATTGACATTCCACGTACGTATTCCAATTTTTGATGATCTGTTAGAAGGAGAGTACTGGAAATATGATAATGGAGGTTTGAAACTTCTTCAACTTCGTTTCTACCCTTTCGGTACTGATGTCACATATGATGATATTGAAAACGGCTGGAATGTTTTGCCACAGTAAAGTTTAAAATCAGTATAGTTCAAGAAGGGTAATTCTATGAGATTACCCTTCTCCTTACCTGGCTAAATGATATCCAAAACTACAAACTTTTAAAAATTTCCAAAATTGAAAATTGGTAGTTGTATATTGATCATTGGAACTTCAGGGGAAAAGTAACAAGAAAGCTCTCCGCAATTGCGGTAGGCTTATATCTGATTACTTAATACTTTGTATTCTATCACTAGTAACGGACTAATTGGCTTTTATGAAAAAGATTCTTTCACTCCATTGCATTTCGTTCAGAATGACAATCAGTTAGGTTTGAAAAGGCTTCTGGCAGGGGTGGTATTCTATAATAAATTTACCATCAAATCGCCATCGGTCTTTTCTACCTTAGCTTGGTTTCATATTTAACTCGTTGATATATTTGCTCTGCTTTTTGTATGAGTAATCATGCTCTTTTTATTCTCATTTATTTGGGTATGTTATTGATTTCAATGGTTTTATTATGATTGATATTTTCTGCTGCTATGCCAATCATTTATTGAAGGTTCAGCCGATCCGATAATTTTATAGCTTGTAAAACAATGGCGTTTTAAAAGTTTAAGGCCAGGCCAAAACCACTTTCGGCTGCGGGTAATGTTATGGCTTCACTTCTCATCGCATAACCGGGTTCAAAAACCTGGTAGCCTCCTGTTAAAGCGATAGTGCAACCGGCAACAAAAGCGGTTCCTCCAACATAGAATGCGGCGTCGCTGTTTGATGCGCCATACACGGCGAGAGGTATCCCAACTAATATCAGACCAATTGCCGTTAATGTTCGTTTTTCCACCTTTTGAAAATTATATGCCGGTGGAACTTGAGCAGGATTATAACCTCCAATCGATTTTTTGGATGTAGCAGCCCAATCAAGGGCTGCTGTTTCAATAAAATCGTATTTATTAAGATGGAATTCTGTGTTCCAACAAATTGTGTCGATTGAAAAATTTTGAATTGCAACAACCATTAAAGTCTGCCCGCATGCTTCAGAGTATTGCTCTGTTGCATTGAGGAAAAGCGGAAAGAATATGAAAAAAACAGCAACTAGTTTTTTCATGGTGGTGGTACTTCAGGTTTAACAGGAACTGGTTTACTATAGTTACGAAACAGTATTTCTACTTTCGGGTAAACACGATCTGCTCGCCATCTTCGGTAATGGTTAGTTTATTTCCCGAAACGGAATAAATGAGTACAGTACTTTCATTGCTCTCGGTGAGAGTAAGTTTTGTTCCACTTGTACTGTAAGTAAAATTGGTTGTTTCGGATTCCGTTTCGCCGGCTAGTGTTACCACCATTATCGATGTTCCTGTTTGGTCGGCTCTGAAGGTTATGGTTACGGTCATTGAAAAGTCTTCGAAGGATTCCACATATTCCCAGGTGCCGACTAAAGGATTATCTGCAGCATCGTTTTTATCGCAGGAAACAACAACAATTAAAAGTAGGGCAAAAATTGTGAGGGAAAAATAACGTATTTGGTTCATGATTTCTTGTTTTAGCTGTTAAGTCTATATATACATAAATACAGAATTATAGTTTCCAATTGCTTTAGCTTATTCATCTGACTGACTTTTAAATCTATGACAACTACTGATCTCTCAGTGAACTTTGAATACTTATGAATCCAATTGAAGATGCACGTGTTGCTAATTTCGTAAAAATTTGAAAGTTGATTAACACTTCCTTCACCTTTTTAGTATTCAGATACAACCTGACGCTAAAGTTCTTCTGTGATGTGCCTGCGTTTTCTTAATGATTCTCCGCTTTCTATCATTCTTCTTCTTTTTTCAAAACGGGCAGCCTATTTCAGGGAAGGACAGTTTTGAGTCTGGGTAATTCCTCAGCTTTGCTTATATCGGAAATCTTTCTTGAGTATTTTCTGCCATTTAGGAATCTTCCAATAAAAGTGGCTCTTACCAAATAATGATAGCTTACATAACAAATTAATGTGGTACTAACTAAAACAGTTAAGAATTTTACGGTTGCCGGAACTTTCCAATTAAATATCAGGGCAGGAATTAAAGCTACAATCGACAAGTGAATTAAATATACCCAATACGATGAATCAGAAACATAACGCATTAGGCGGGAATGTTTACTGCCGTAACGAATAAATAAGCCGGTAATACCAAAAATAAATAACCATACGATAAACGAACTCAATGAAATATGTACATTTTGGGGTAATGACTCATAGAAAACGAACTGAGTTATGGCAAGCATACTTCCTAAAATAATACATCCCCAATCAAATCTCATAAAGCACTCGAGCAGGTGTTTTGATTTGTACAAAACCCAGCCCACAACATAAAAATGACAATAAAAAACAAATGTGTTAAGGTCGGGAATAAAAGAACCAGAGCCGACATAGGTAATACCTAGCAACAAATAAACAAGGTAAGTCAAACCTGAGAATACAAACACCCTGATCAGTGGTTTTTGTATAATCCATCTAAATGTTTTTGAAATAAAGTTGGTGACAATTTTAAATCGTTTAAATAGCAATGCCAGTAATATTGTTGCAGCTGTAATTAAAATGAGGTAATATAAGAACCACAAATGAAAAGTGTTTTGAGGAATTATAAGTTGAAGGACGGGGGAAGAATCAGATGTTCCAGCTAGTGTCTCAATATTACCATCAAATGTTAATTTAGTATATGTAAACGTTATAGCAACTGTTGGCCAAAGTACAAACAGAAACACTAAAAACGGTAGAACTATTCTTGCAACCCGGTTTTTTATCATTTTCTGCGGTTTTCTTTCGTAAAAAAGCATTGCCCCAAAAAAACCAGCTATAAGAAAAAATATGGGCATCCGGAAAGTATGAATCAAGTATTGAATAAAATCGTTAGAAAGGCTTGTTGCACTGGGATCTTTTAAAATCCAGGCATCACCGTAATCAATAACACCATAGGTGAGAGCAGAGTGTATAACAATACCCAAAAGCATCATTATTGCACGTAATGAATCCAATGAGTGGATTCTTGCAGTTTTTGCTGGTTGAGTTGTCATATGAGTTCTTTTAAAGTTAGCTATGTTGTTTTGTTAATTTGTGGTGAGTTGCATGTGCCGGACTTAACTGAATCCTCCAATAGCCGTTCAAAGATCTTTCATTCTCGCATTGAAAGTTATAAATATTTTTAACTTATTCATTCGTGTTTCTGTTTTTTATTTTGACGTTTACGGAGATTATCGCCTTCAAACTCAAGCCTGTAGACATTATTCACCAAACGATCCATCACCATATCTGCAACAGTATCTTCTCCAATAGCATTACTGCATTGGAATGTCTAGCACAATGAAAAGTGATATGTTTAGAGCTGATTTGAGCTGCTTCTAGTAATCTATTAAGTATTCTTTGGGTAGATACATGGTATTTTGATAATTGAAAGACTAGACTGTCATTATTTTGCTTTGGTTTGATGAGGTTATAAGCCGTTGCGCTTAATGGAACGGTGGTGTAATTCTTTGTTTTATTCTGCTGGATGGTGAGAGTGTATCTGATTCCATTCCATTGAATGAAGTTTCTTTTATGTCTGACCACCTTAGTTTTCTTAAATCGCATAATCTGAACCCAGTAAAACAGCTAAAAAGAAAAGCCTTCTTAACCTCAGTATTATAAAAAGGAGTATCTGCTATTTTTTGAATTTCCTCAATGGTTAAATAATCCTTTGAGGTCTCTGGCACCTTGAGTGGTCTAAGTTGATTCCCTGGGGAACTGAGAAGAATACCGTCTCGGACTGCCTCATTCAGGGTACATTTAATCTTGGTCATATAGGTATAGGTTGACCGAATAGAAACCTTGGTAAGAAGAAAGTCTGTAAAGTCTTCTAACCATTTCTTATCAATGTTGGAGAAAGGAATGTGACCAGCTGTGAAAAAATCCAGATAGAGGAAAACATTGCGCCATATCATTTTTGTGTTGCCCTCTTTCTTATCCATTTGAGTTTTGAAGTAGTCGACAAAGTTCATTTTAAGCCTGTCCTTTGATGGTAATCCGAATTCCTCATGGGTGAGTTCGAGCATCCGTTTAGCCTTAATGGTGTGGGCCAACCCCAACTTCTCTTTTCGAATGGTCTGTGTGTCTTGTGGTTCAAGGTATATCCCTAAAAACTCTCTTTTTCGTTTGCCTTTCCGATAGTAGATATCTAAATATAAGCTATAGCTTATATTTGATTTGGTGGATTTCCTTAATTTTCTCTTTCTTAGGTGTACCTTCATGATAAAATCTTTAGGATTAAATTATCGGAAAGGTGACACTTACCAAAAGAAACGAATATGGTTTAGGACAGGTAATGGCAGGTGATATGGTTGTATTGGAATTTTGAATGTTTCAAATTAGATAATAGTTGAACCTTTATCTGAATGGCAGATTAGGGTTCCAAGTGTCTTTGTTTTCTTTTTGTATTTTTCGCTTCTGGTTCATAATTCTAAATTAATGCTTTTATAGCTTAACTGAGCGTCCAATCAAATGTAGCACTTCCAGGCTATGTAGTCCTCTTTTTACTGTAATAACTAATACCAAAAATCTATTGCTTTGGGAGTATAGTAGAAAAATCAGCCATCTCCTGAATCCCACTTAAATAATAAGCTTTATTTGGACGGGCTGAAATTATGTCAATTCAATATGGCAACTTTTGAGATCAGAGAGGAATTTCCATAATTACAATGAAACTATTCAAAATTTGAATCGTATACCGATCATAATCTTTTTACCTCTCCCATTGAAGTTTGACAAACCCAGAACAAGTGTTTAATTAAAAATAACAATCATGAAAAATCTCAAAAAACTTTTTGTGTTATTGTTCTGTCTGTGCCTCTGTTTTGCATGTACGGAATCTGAAGATTTTATGGACGGTGGTCTTATGCTAAAAAAAGGTAATTTGTCTCATAAGGGTCTTGATCAGGATCGTTATGTAATGTTGAAAGATTACGACAACTTAAAGGTTCATTACAGGATTATTGGCAAAGGACCAATTGATATGGTATTAATTCCTGGTTGG
>JBFEWU010000348.1:0-4973 GCA_041546215.1 Draconibacterium sp.
AACAAAGAGCAAAGAAGCAGTGTTGACAGGATATCCGGATATTCAGATTTTCGGATTTTGTTGTCAGAGTTGTCATTGTATAAACACAAGAATATCAGAATTTATTGACCAAGCCATTCATCAATTTTGTTGTCGTTGTTCTCATCGTTGTCATTGAAATGAGATTGTTAAATCTGTATTCGTCATACCGCTGAACGCCGTTTACATTAATCACTAATCAATAATCATTAATCAATTCCTTGTTGTCTTCCATGTATTTCCAATGCACAGTGTTTTCGTTTTAAGTGTCGATTATCGGCTATTAACTTCAATTACTTCCCATCTTTTGCGCAACGGAAACCCGTATTGAACAGAGAGGTTTCGTGCGAGTTCATTGAACGTCCGCTAACCGAGAAACTGTCTTCGCCATATTGGTCGAAAAAGAAGGATCCACTGCGAATAACTTTCACATTATTGTCTTCCCGAATTGGGGCTGTACTTCCAGGATATGCTTTGTAATTATCAGCACACCACTGCCACACATTTCCGCCCATGTCTGTTAATCCGGCTGTATTTTCACCAAAAGTGCCAACGGGGCAGGTAAACAAGTGCCCGTCTTTATTTTCGGGGTTCTCCAAAGTACCCTGCCAGGTATTGGCGAAATATTTTCCATTTTCCGAAACCTGGTTTCCCCAGCTAAATTTCTCGCCTGTATTTTTTCCACTTCGGGCAGCAAATTCCCATTCTGCTTCGGTGGGTAATCGTTTTCCCGCCCATTTGGAATAAGCGATAGCGTCGTTCCAGCTAACATGCGTAACCGGATGGTTTTCCTGAGCCTCGGGACCATTCGGACCAAAGGGTTTACGCCAGAATGCACCTTTCAATAACTCCCAGTTCTTTATTTCCAGGTTAAAAACGCCAGAGTCGCCGAACCTCTCAGCTTCGGTTTTATATCCGGTGGTTTCAACAAATAGTTTAAACTGGGCTACTGTTACCGGCGATTTATCGATCGAGAAGGATTTTAAAGTAACTTTGTGTGCCGGGCGTTCTTGTGGCAATCCCACATCCGATCCCATCATGAAAGTACCTCCCTCAAAGGCTATCATTTCACTTTCAGAAATAATCTTACTGCTTTTTGCAGGTGCCCCGGCAGATTCCTGATTGGTTTTACCCAAGGGAGGGAGCGCCTTTGATTCTTTTGTTTTTTTCTCCGATTGGTTTCCGGTGCACGATAAGAGCAGTAGAAATAGTATTGCGTAAATTCCTTTATTCATGATGGATTTATGTAAGCAGTAAATTTGGTTGTTTTTATTTTGTATTCAAAATTATTTCGTAAAGATTGCTTCCTTTATTCTTTTGAAACCGAAAAAATTAAATTTGTGAAAAAATTGAAAATGACAAAACGATACAACTGGGCGATTTTAGGATGCGGCAGAATTGCCGGAAAATTTGCCAGTGATTTAAGATTAATGCCCAACGTTAACTTATATGCAGCTGCTTCACGTAGTGAGGACAAAGCCCAACGCTTTGCCACCGAATGGGATTTTGAAAAAGCGTATGGAAGTTACGAAGCCCTGGTAAACGATCCTGAAGTTGATGCGGTCTATATTGCCACTCCACACTCGCACCACCACGAACATGCTTTGCTTTGTTTGAAACATAAAAAGCCTGTACTGTGTGAGAAGGCTTTTGCAATGAATTTAAACGAGGTAAACGAAATGCTTGCCTGCGCCAAAGAAAACAAAACCTTTTTAATGGAAGCACTCTGGACCATGTTTCAGCCCAGTTTTAAAAAAGCCATGGAGATCCTACATTCGGGCCAGTTGGGAAAACTTAAAATGGTCAGGTCCGATTTTGCGTTTAACGCTCCCTTTATTGAAGATAAACGCCTGTATAACGTTAAACTTGGCGGCTGTTCGTTGCTCGATATTGGAATATACCCGGTGTTTGCAGCACTTACTTCGCTGGGTGTGCCTCAGAATATTAAAACCTTTGCCCATTTCAGTTCCACGGATTCGGAAGAAAGTTTGAATATGATATTTAAGTATAAGGATGGAGAGATGGCCAGCTTAAGTTCCGGTTTTTCAGCCTTCTCGCCAACTCAAACCGAATATTGGTGCGAAAAGGGATATTTGATTTTAAATCCACGCTGGTTTGCCCCCACAAATATCACCATTTGGAGAGACGGGCAGGAGCCTGAATTTTTGCCCAAGGCGCACGACGAAGGGACGGGCTACCATTATGAGGCACAGCATGTGATGGAATGTTTGGAGGCCGGGTTAATTGAAAGCCCTGAAATGACCTGGCAAATGAGCCGTGATTTAATGGGAATTATGGACCGGATCAGAATAGATGCGGGAATATTCTTTTCGGAGCACGACGCAAATATGTTTTTCTGATCCTTTCTTGTTCTGGTACCGTCCATTCGTATTCGACGATTTGGCCATAATAAGATCCTCCTGCAACGATCCCAATTCTTATGCTTAAGGAGAATGTATTATTTGTGTGATAGTATTGACCGCTATGCGGCATATTTTTTCAAGGCCTGAGAAAAGAAGAGGAATCAATTGGCAGTATGGACTTTTATAAGCTCATACTAATTAAAAAGGTAGCCGCAAAAGCGATGATGGCATAAAGTTCGGGGAATACGGCTAAAACCATGGTTTTCCCAAAAATGTCGTGACCCGAACCTATGCCGGCAATGCCATTCGAGGTTACATCTCCCTGGTTTAGTGCTGAGAAAAATCCCACAAACCCGAGTGTTAATCCGGCTGCTAAAATTGCCATTCCCTGTAGCATGGTCATTTCCTGGGAAATAATCCCGCCGCTGTTGATGATGAAAAATCCGGCAAAGCCATAGAGCCCCTGTGTGCCAGGTAAAGCGCTTAAAAGCAAATAGCTGCCAAATTTGTCGGGATTCTTTTTTAAGGCCCCAACGGTTGCGTTTCCACCTTTCGATACACCAACGGCACTGCCAATTCCTGAGAATATCAGCATGATTGCCAATCCGATATAAGCTAAAATTACTGCTGTAGTCATGATTGTTATGTTTAAAGTTCAATGTTCAAAGCGTGCTTCTTTATTTCTTAAAGGGTTTATATTCCACGCCGCCTCCTTTAAATCCGGCGCTTTTATAAAATTCAACAAAAGTTAAACGCATGGGGTGCACAAACGAACCCAGCGACGAGATCAGAATATTTAAAGTGTGTCCTACTAACAGGAAAACAACAAAGAATACGGGGCCCAGTATTTGCGATGATCCCAATATTTGCAGGCCAATGTCGTTAATTACAAAGCCCAGAATAGCACTTGAGAGCCCAAGGGCAAATAGCCTGATGTAGGATAATAAATCGCCAAAAATACCCGTAAGGGTTGAATACACATCCCAGACACCTTTGCCAATGCGTGCAAAAACAGTAAGGCCCGGATCGCTAAAGAACAAAATAAAAATGCCTCCGAAGCATAAAATGGTATATAGTATAGTATTGCTTTTTGCAATGATACCGGCTGCTGAAAGCAGCACATAGATGATAGTGCCCAGTATTAATATCAACCATCCACATGTGGCAAGAGCATAATTAAAACCATATTGTATACTTCGGTTAGCAGCCTTTATAAACAGCCCGAATATGATTTGAATTCCTCCGAGTATAAGGGAAAGACTGAACATCTTGTCCGGATTAAGGAATAGTGTTCTAAAATTTTTGGTGATCGGTATTTCTGTTTCAATCAAATTAATCCCGAAAAGCGTACCTGAGATAATCCCAAAGATAATGGTAGCCACCCCCAGTAACTGAATTAAGCTGAGGTAGGGTATTAACTTTTTTCCGGCATAGGGTTTATATATCGCACCGCCAATTAAAAACAAAAGCCCGTAACCCGCATCGCCCAGGCAAAAGCCAAAAAACAACATAAAAAAGGGAGCAAAAAATACCGTTAAATCAAGTTCTGCATAATCGGGTAGGGAAAACAGGGCTCCTATGGGCTCGAATAAACGGCTGAAGCGGTTGTTTTTTAAGAGTACCGGGATATTGTCCTGTGGGGTAGGTTTATTTTTTATAAAAAGAATTGGATGTTTTTCAAGGTAATGGTTTAAGTTTAAATCTTTTGTTTTTGGTAACCAGCCCTCCAGAATCATTAGTTGATCATCAGCTTCTTTTCTGGTGTTATGAATAGCCTCTTCAAAATTGAGCTCATTGATTAATTTGCTTTGTCCTGCTTTCAGTTTGAGCAGGGCATTGTTCGCATAGGTATCGAAAGCAGAGAGAATCCGCTCTTTTTTCTTTTCCATTTTGAGCAGTTCTTTTTCAAAAATTGGATAGGGATTTTCCGGTAGCTCCATACGATCAGCATCGAGCTCCTTGTTCTCGCCGGGGAATTGAATGTGGACAAAGAGAACCTGGCTTTTAGGATCTGAAACCATTTCAACTTGTTCCCTTGTATCTTGTAATTTCCGGAAATATTTTATCGATGCAGAATAAAATGTCAGGCTTATTCCGGCTTCATTAAGCTTATCCATTAGCCTGTGAGAAAAATTACCCCAAGGCTTGGCTTTGCTGTATTTCTTACTCGTCGCCTCGATGGCAGTTTCCAGTTCTTCAAGCTCTTTTTGTTTTTGAAGAACATCATCTACTATTTCAGTAGCGCTTAGTTTATTTCCTGAATTAGTTTCTCGTACTTTTCTTTTTTCGAGAAACTGAATGACTTTCTCGTATTGACTAATCCGGGCATATTTTCGTTTGAATTCACCGGGGATTTCCACGTTCTTTTGCTTAATATGCAACACGCCAATTTCCTGCAGCTTTTCCAGGAAACAGTGGTATTCCTTATGAAACACAAAAAAGGTATATTTTAACATGGGCACTATCATGCGGCCGTTTCTTTTTGTTTTTGCTGTCGTTTTTTTACAATCTTTTGCGCCGATTTTGAAAGATTTTCTTCATCTTCCAAAAAGCGTTTTATTTTTCGTATGGCATCTTCGTATCCCGGTATCT
>JBFEWU010000580.1:0-1661 GCA_041546215.1 Draconibacterium sp.
AAAGATGAGAATCCTAATAAAGATAATGACCTGAACGAGAACTAAATTGAATAAAGTGTAAATCTTCAACATAAAGTGAACTGAGAAAGACTTTAACATAAGTCACAGTTTTCTTTATCTTCAAGGCTAACCTTGAAGATAAAATCAATAACATCAAAAGTTCACTAAAATGACAAAAAAGAAGAAGGTTGAATCAGTCGTAAAAGACATCAAGAGAAAAACCCGCAGGAAGTTCTCTGCGGAAGAAAAAATCACCATTGTTTTAGAAGGCTTAAAGGGAGAAGAATCTGTAGCAGGTATTTGCAGGCGTGAAGGCATTGCACCTGCATTATATTATCGTTGGAGTAAGGATTTTCTTGAGGCCGGTAAAAAGAGGCTCATGGGCGATACCATGCGGGAAGCAAATACTGGTGAAGTAAAGAATCTTCGGGATGAGAATGCCGAATTAAAAGCAGCGGTAGCGGAGTTGTTACTCAAGAACAGGGTTCTAAAAAAAAATACGACTGGCTTAGAGTAGATTGGAGGAAGTATATGCGATTTACTCAGCAAGAAAAATATGAAATCATCCGCCTTGTAGAGACTTCTGAGATAGGTGCAAACCGGACCTTGAAGGAAATAGGCATCAATAAAAGCACGTTTTACAACTGGTACAATCGGTATCTGGCTGATGGGTTTGATGGACTGACTCCAAAACCAAGAACGAGAAACACCTATTGGAATAAAATACCTGATAAGGTAAAAAAAGAGGTGGTGGATATGGCACTGGATTTTCCTGAAGAATCTTCAAGGAACCTGGCATGCAAGATGATTGATGAAAAAAAATACTACATCTCTGAAAGTAGTGTATATCGTATTCTAAGGAAAGAAGGGTTGATAACTCAACCTGCCTTTGACTTAATAGCTGCTGCAAACGAATACAAGGACAAAACAACACGGATACATCAAATGTGGCAGACCGACTTTACCTACATGAAGATTGTCGGTTGGGGATGGTACTACCTTTCCACGGTTTTAGACGATTACAGCCGTTATATTATCCATTGGGAACTCTGCTCTACGATGACTACCAAAGATGTTGAGCAAACAGTGGATAAAGCTCTGGAGCGGGTTGGGCTACCATCAACTCAACGACCAAAATTATTGTCGGATAACGGTCCCTGCTATATCAGCGGTCAATTCAAAGAGTATGTGGAAAATAAGGATATTAAACATATCAGAGGAAAACCGAATCATCCCCAGACTCAGGGAAAGATTGAACGCTACCACAGGTCAATGAAAAATATCATCAAACTGGATAATTATTACTTCCCTGAACAGCTCAAGGAAAGATTGGTTGAATTTGTTGATTATTATAACAACCGAAGGTATCATGAGTCGTTACAGAATCTTACTCCTGCTGATGTCTATTTTGGAAGAGGAGAAAAGATTCTTAAACAACGTCAAATCGTTAAAATAAATACGATGAAAAAGAGAAGAAAAACACACTTGGCTCAAGTGTTGAATTAATAATTTATATTTGTCTTAGCTCAGTTCACATTCGTTCGAAGACATACATTTAATGGAAAAAGGATTACTGCCTGTAAAAATGTAGCACTTCGATCATTGATGGCAGCAATAACTTGCTCCTTTTTAATTAATTCAAGAATAAAAAAATGGCAATC
>JBFEWU010000171.1:0-9930 GCA_041546215.1 Draconibacterium sp.
AATGAATTGTCGTGGCCGTTCCCGGTTAAGCTTCCTGGAGCTGATGACATGCCCATTAGTCCAAACATATCTAAACCAACAGCCTCAAAATATTGATATGTTCCAACCGCCGAAATTCCAATACTGTGGTTATCCCCCAATTTTCTGGAATAAGTAATATTCAAAAACATTTGAGCAAGATCTACTCCTGTTTTAGCATCAGGTACGCCAAAAGTACCAAAACCATTTTTAGGAGCGTAATCGGTGTTCATTCCTCCATTACCGGTTAACACTGCAGAAAGACTGCTTTTTTCGTTCAACATCCAGTTTGCACCAATGCTTGGCATCAAAAATAATTTTGAATCGCTTTCCACTGTTCCGGGCGCCAAGCCAAATGTGCCAGGCATTTGCGAAGGAATACCACTTACGGAATACTGGCGGTTTGGATTAAAAAAACCAACACCCACCTGGTACTGGGTTCCTAAGAATACATGTGCTGCCGGATTACCATTCATTAATGAGTTCTTGTACCAGGCAAGTCCTGCGCCGGCAAGACCTTTGTTCTGTGCTCCGTAACCAACTCCAAAATAACCGTCGGTGGCCATGGTTTGCATAGAAATGAGAAGGGAAGACACTATTAAAATAAGTGCTTTAAATTTTTTCATAGAATAACTATTTAAGGTATTAATTGTGTGCAAAAATATGGCTAATTATCACGCCCGATTTTCACGGAGTTATGATACTTATCATAAGTATTTATACCTGCAGACTATTCTGAATGGTTGAACTCTCTTTTGCTTCCCCGAAGCCTGTTTTGTTGGGGGTGTTTCTACTTTTGGTAACTATATTTTCAATACCGAGGAAAATTTAAAACGTTATTTTCATGGAAAATGAAAAAGCGATTTTTTGGATTATATATTATAATATGCATGGATAGTTAACTGTCAATTTATTTGTGATGCATAACGTTGAATTACTGTTAAATAAAGTTTACATACAGCTTTTATGCTTCTCAATCAAACTTCTATTCTGTAATTTTGTTCTTTGATTAGAAATTATAGCAAAATGGATAAAAACAACACACCTGCCAGGCGAAGTAAGCGAGACAGGAAAGATATGATTCAATATATCAATCTTCAATTGGCATCACTGGGACAGCCCACTTTTAATGACGATTCGGATTCGAATACCAAGTATGCAAATGCAAAGTTTCAGTCGCTGACGGAAGGATTGATCAGTGGCTTTCGTGAAAAATCAAGATTGTTAAGCGGTCATCTTTCGCCCGCCGATTCGCGAATTCAAAATTTTATTGATGACTACCTGAAGGAAATTGAGTTTGAGAAAGAACTTCGTTTGCCTGCCGAAACTCTGGTGCTAAACCAAAAAGGAATGGCACGCGAATTAAGTTTACCACCCAATGGTAAAGAATTTAAAAATGATTTGCTTCATTCCTATCGTTTGAAACAAGGTATTTTAAATAATCCCGATAAGGATAAACGAACAACAAAAGGAACATTTCATATCGTTCGTGGCGGTTTGCCTGTGCCATTGGACAAAAAGGAAGTGCCGAAGATTACCTTTGCACATTTGCTTTATGCAGCAGTAAATGAAGCTCCCGACGAATACAAGACTTTACCTTTTACAGCAAATCAGGCCGAGCAGGCGAAAGTTTTCGTGTCGTTGTTGCTCCGCCCGGTGGTATGCCCCGAGGTTCCGGGAGTGATCAGTGAAAAAAGTTTAGAAGTTCGTTTTTTTGCTCCGGGCAGTTTAGTGAGTAACCTCGATTTTGTTGAAAATATTTTTGGAAATGCCGGAGACCATAACCTTGCGGTTAACGACTCGGCTCTGGATACTGAACATTGGACAGGACACACGGGGTGTATTATTTTGGCTCCACACCTTACGAAGCTGAAAAAGAAGGATGTTGGACTGCCGCATTATGACGATGCATCTGAGCGTCAGAAACGCGATGGCATGTGCTGGAAGGATGAAGGAGAACTGTACAATGATGGTTCAGCATTTAAACTTACCTGTCGCGACGAGCGTGGGGTAGTGATTACCATAATTGCTGACAACTATTACGGATATTCGAAAAAAGAAATTAAGACACAAATCAGCTATTCGGCAAACCTTTTTGGCCTGGTTGAAGAAGAACATGCCGGTGGTGCAATTGCTTTCCCTCGCGGAAATATGAGCGACAGGGTGTATGGCATCAACTTTACCAAGAAATTTGATCAGCCGTACTCCTTTGATGATGTGAAAAAACTTCTTGTGGACAAAATTGATGTACAGGAAGGAAATTATGCCATTGATAAGAAATACCCTGATATTATATATATCCCGGAAAATGCGGATATTAACATTGAAAAAAGTTCGGTAAGCTGGACATTTAAAAATAAAGAAGTAAAGTTAAAGCTCTCACCGGATAAGGTCTATGTACATCCAACAGGGCATAAATTTCAGTTGGTAAAACATCCAACACAGCAGATGTGGCGTATTATTGATACGGCACCTGAAGGAATGTTCTGTCATAAACCGAGTACCGTTTCGGGAGGTGGTAAATCCGAAATTTCTAAATCGATGCAAAATGCCATTAAATATGGTTATTTCTATATCGAAAATTTGGAAGAAGCAGAGAATATGGTGGATGAGATTATCGAAAAAGATTATACCAATCGCTGGAAAAATTTGCGTTCCGATTCAGGTGTGTCTCGTCCGTTTCTTAGTAAAGAACGTACTTTGGGCTCTGCGGTTAAACTTTTAACTCCTTCTGATCAGTACAGCGACGAATACAATGCTTTTTTGAAAGCACTTCCTCAGAATGTGCGTACACTGGCCTTTTTTGTAAAACGCCACTATCGAGGAAACGAAGAGAAAGGATCAGAATGGCGCGATCTGTTTAACGTGGAAATTGTCAATGGCCGACCTGGGAATGCCTTGCAATACAAGCACAATCCAATTGTGGCAAGTTACGTTCGAATTGGTTTTGATCCCGATGATCGCTGGTACCTGCATAAATTACGCTCCGACTTTGTTCCGAGCATGAAAATTCAAACCGAAGATGATATTTCGGCAACGATCACTGTTCCTGCAAATCAGCTTGATAATTTAAATAAAGAATACACCAATCCGAGTGTAAAGTTGGTAACAAATTGCGAGAGCCATTTATTTCAGCGTCCGGACGAAGCTGTTATCCGGGGATATGACAAGGAAGCCGAGCAGGAGATTGTGGATAATGGTACTTTTTTGACCAACTATGAACCATTGACGAAAGAAAATGCAAAAGAACTGCTAGACGATGCCATTAGCTTTGAAAAGTATACGCAGCCGGTTAAAGAGTTTATAAAACGTGTGGTTGAAAGCGATAGTAATAATTATTTTGTCACTCCTTCACATCCGCGAATCGTTGACGGGGAGCCCACAAAGAATCCACGTTACTTACAGCGTAATATCTTTAAAAAAGAAACACAGGATTCCTATTTAGGCGAAATTGGTGTTCGTTTGTTCCGAAAAATAAAAGCCAAAGATGCGGTTGTTTGGCCGGTTAATGCTGTTCTTCCGGGGCGTAGAAACAATCCTGTGGATAAAAAAGCTGGTATTCGTCCCCTGGCGGTTTATAATCCCATTCACTACCAGGAGTTACCCGAACTGTTTATGGATTTTGTGGCAAGTATTACGGGAAAATCACCATCGACGACCGGAGCCGGTTTGGAAGGTGCACTTACCAAGGGACCTTTTAATATGCTGGTACCGACTACCGACCTGAACAACGCATTGCTTTCGTATATATTAACCGAATACCAGGGTTTTAGTTCTGCTGCCGGTTACATTGGATCCGAAAATCGTTTCGATCACGACATAAGTATTCTTATTCCAGAAATTTGGGCACGATTGGTTCCTGAAGATCGTGATGCGAAGAAACTGATCGAAAACGGTTGTTTGGAGAAACTGGAAGATTTTGAATACAAAGGTCAAAAAATAATGGCAAGTCGTTTGGGGTATCGAATCACCGAAAACTTCGCCTTCCGTTGTATGAACCGTTTGTTCGACGAACCCCTGGCCGTGTTTAACGAACGCATGTTGAAGCCTGAATTACAGGGAATGGATGATTACGTCGACGGTATTAACAACATCGTTGAAGCCATGCAGCGTGCAGCGCTGCCCTTCTTTGAAGATGGAAGTGTTGAGGCTGCGATTCCTCCACTAAAAGTATTGCTACATATCATGGCTTATGGGAGCTATGAAGGCAGAGACATTAGTGATCCTGAATTACGTAAATTATTCGATAGGGAGGAAGTGTTGAAAAGCGACTGGTATAAAAATCGCTTGAAGCAGAAGCAGGAAAAAGATATGGCATTTCTTGTTGAGCAAATAGGGTACCTGGAAGACTTTAGAGCGAACAGTAAGAATGCTATACTTGTGGCCGAAATGAATATAGAAGACCGTCTGGAAAGAGCAAAGGCCAGGTTAAAACATGTGGAATCGAAAAATTACTTAAAAGAACTGGTGGGTACCATTGGTGTTGATCCGCTCTTTAAATAGTATAAGAAAGGACTTGGATAAAAAACCGCTTTTCTTAATGAGAAGCGGTTTTTTTATCGTATTCGCATAAATCCGGGCAGCAGGAAGTTTTAGAGTAATATCAGTTATAAGGAAGATAGTATGAAAGGAATGGATTATAAATGCATCATATTTGATTGTGACGGTGTGCTGGTTGATAGTGAAGGAATTTCGGCCGGAATATTTCAGGAAATGGCTTCGGAACTGGGATTTCAAATGGATTATGATACTGCTGTTGAAAAGTTTGCCGGTGCTTCAATGAACGATAACCTCCAATTTCTGGCCGACAATGTCAGGGGAAAGCTCCCTGACAGTTTTGAGGAAGAATTCAGGGAACGAACTTACCAGGCATTTAAAACAAGCCTCAAACCTGTTCCTGGTATACATGCATTTCTCGGGATGATAAAAGTACCTGTATGTGTGGCCTCAAGCGGACCCATTGAAAAAATCAGACTTAATCTTATCACCACCGGACTCATCGATAATTTTGAAGGAAATATTTTTAGTTGTTACGACATTAAAAGCTGGAAACCCGAACCCGGAATTTATTTGTATGCTGCCCGAAAAATGGGATTTTCACCTCACGAATGCCTGGTAATTGAAGACAGCCTGGCGGGAATTAAAGCAGCTGTTGCAGGAGGATTTACCGTTTTTGCGCTCAGTAATGATAAGAACCGGGAAAAATTCGAAAAACAGGGAGCCAGGGTATTTAACAACCATCAGGAAATTGGTCACTACCTGAACCTGGAATAAGCCGCTATGCAAACCTTTGCATAAAAATTTAAAGCACTTCATAATACCAAAGGCATTTAAAAGAATATATTTGATTTTAGCCGGGCGACAACCATATGTTTGTATGCCTTAAAAACTAAAATGTTATGACTAAATCAAAAGTTCTTTTAATAGCAATCCCGCTATTGTTTTTTGCATCCTGTGCAAAAGAATTTCAGCCTCATAATATTCAGCACGTAGTGGTTATCGGTATCGACGGCATGTCGGTTGGCGGTCTTGTTGAATCGCATACTCCCAATTTTGACGAATACATAAAAAACGGGTCCTGGACCTTTCATGCAAGAAATGTTCTGCCCACATCAAGCAGTCCCAATTGGGCCACGATGTTAACCGGTTCTGGAGTGGCACAAACAGGTGTTACCTCAAACGACTGGAGGTTTGATAACTACAATCTACCACCGGTTGTTAGCACTGAATACGGGCGTTATCCCGATATTTTTTATGCAATAAAAAACAGTAATCCCGCCTTAATAACATCGGCTGTTTATCATTGGAGCGGTTTTGGAAACCTCTACGACCATAATGGTGTAGATTTGGACTTCGATACAAAAGATGAATTTCATACTGCACAAAAAGCGGCAGAAGTACTGAAGTCTGAAAAACCAAACTTCCTTTTCGTACAAATCGACCATGTGGATGGTGCCGGGCATAGCATGGGGCACATGACATCCGGTTATTTTGAAGCTGTTGAGCTGGCCGATTCCCTGGCCGGTATAATTGTAAATGCCACAAAAGAAGCCGGTATATTTGAGAAGACCTTGTTTATTTTGCTGGCCGACCACGGGGGTGTAGGCTATGGCCATGGCCACGAAACGGTTCAGGGGAATGAAGTTCCTTTCATCCTGTTTGGAAGTGGCATAAAAAAGGGATATGAAATCCCTACAGCTGTGAATATCCATGATGTAGCTTCAACTGCGACTTTTGCATTAAATGTTACCACACCACAGGTTTGGCAGGGAAGACCTGTTGCTGCTGCTTTCGAAGGAGCTCCTGAGCCTGATCCCGGAAGCCTTTTGGGTAGGTTTATGGCGCCGTCAACCTTCATTCCTGTAATTTCACCTCAAAAAGAAAACGGGGAAGTGGGGGACCTTTTCATTAACGAAAAGGCCATGGTCAATATCGAAAGCAAAGGAACCGAAGGAAAAATAAGATTTACAAGCGATGGTTCCATCCCGACAATTCGATCGGAAGAGTATACCGGCCCCTTTGAAATGAAAAATTCAGGCGTTGTTAAAGCCGCTTATTTTGGCAACGATGGCAGCCAGAGTACATACACCGAAGGTTATTTCAGGGTACTGAACAATCCCGGGGGAAACACAGGTGTAAATTATAAAGTATACAAGGGAAAGGATTGGAAAAAGCTACCCGATTTTTCGAACTTAACACCTGCGGCTCAAGGAAAAGTTTATGAATTTAGTCTTGATGAAATTGCAGATCATATTGAAAACAATACCGGGGTGGTATTTGAAGCTATGCTGAATATTAATCAACCTGGCGAATATACTTTTACGACCAAATCCGACGACGGTAGTAAGCTTTACGTGAATGGAAAACAAGTGGTTGACAATGATGGTGACCATGGAGTACAGGAACGTGAAGGTTCCATACGTTTGCAATCCGGAAAAGCCAAAGTAAGGATCGAATATTTTAATGGAGGAGGTGGATTTTACCTGAATGCCACTTACCGCAGACCAGGAATTGCAAAGCAAATTATTTCACCCGAAAAGTTAAGTATTAACTAAAAGCGGCTTCTATGCTGAATAGGTTTTGGGTATATATTTTTATTTTAGGCTCCTTATGCTCATGCGAAAAGTATGTCATTGAGTATGTCAATCCATTTATCGGGACTGAAAATTCTGATCGTCCTTCCATTTGGGAAGCCAACGGTGGAGCCTATCCCGGAGCTGTCCTGCCCTTCGGCATGGTGCAGGCTACACCCGAAGATTATCATTATAATACACATTTTATTAGATCCTTTAGCCTGCTCGAACATACAACTGGTTATCCAAAAGGTTCATCGGGCATTTTTCAAATCATGCCCTTTGTTGGTGAATTTGAAAGCATAAACAATACAGGTTCGGCATTCAGTCACGAAAATGAATCGGCCAAACCGGGATATTATTCTGTTTTTCTGGATGATTACAATGTGAAGGCAGAATTGACGGCTACGGAACGCTGTGTCCTTATGAAATTTAATTTCGAAGGTGAGCGGAAGGCGGGAATTCTTATCCACCAGGTAAGTGATGTTACCTCGGATCAAAAGGGGAGGCTAAGCGGGAAATGCAGGAATTACTACTTTGTGCTGGAATTGAATGAACAGCATGCTGAAGTAGAAATTGACGATCAGAAAATACTGATTCGTTTTGATGAAAGCATGGACGAAGAGACGATGCTGAAAGCCGGTTTTTCTTTTAACGGTATTGAAAAGGCCGAAGAAAACCTCAGGGTTGAAATCCCGGATTGGGACTTTAAACGTATTCAGGCAGCTGCCGGGAAGGAATGGCAGCATTTACTTTCCAAAGTACGTGTGGAAGGAGGTAGCGAAATCCAGAAGGAAATATTTTATACCGCACTTTATCATACTTATCTGGCTCCGCAGATCGTTAGTGATACCGGAGAACCAAAACGGTTTGCCGGCCTATCCCCATGGGACACATACAAAACCAAACAGCCGCTACTCACTTTGCTGAATCCTGAAATACAGGCTGATATGGTTTCATCGGTGCTGGATCAGTTCAATAAACGGGGGCTTATGGATCCCGGGCCAATGACCGGTGTTCACAATGTTCCCATACTGCTCGACAGTTATGTAAAAGGCATTGACATGGATCCGGAAATAGCATACAGGGCCATGAAGGCGAGCCTGATGCGCCCCCCTTATGGAAGACGGGATATTGCTTCTTTTTATGACGGGGAATATGTTCCCGCCGAAAAAAGCTATGCGGTAACCAAAACGTTGGAATATTCCTTTAACTTCTGGGCGATGGCCCAGATGGCCAGGGAGCTTGGGCAGAAAGAAGATCAAAAAGTATTGCATGAAAAAAGTCGGTATTTCAAAAATATTTATAATCCTGAAACCAAATTCATGACAGCCCGAACCGCAAATGGCAATTGGGAAAAAGGCGGTTATCGCGAAGGCGATAAATGGTCTTACAACTGGACTCCTGTGCATGATGTACAAGGGCTGATTAACCTGGCAGGGGGTAGAGATGAGTTTGTGAAGCAACTGGACAGCTGCTTCATGTCAGGTGAATATTTTCACGACAACGAACCACCCTTACACCTTCCATATTTATATACCTATGCAGGAGAGCCTTGGAAAACAGAGGAGAGGGTACGTAAAATAATGGAGATGGATTATGGCAACCAGCCGGGTGGTCTTTCCGGGAATGATGACCTTGGAGCTCTTTCTGCATGGTATGTGTTCAGTGCAATGGGAATTTTTCCTGCCTGTCCTGGTCGTCCAGAATATCTGCTTGGTACGCCCTTATTCGCGAAAGTAACGATCTCTATGGCAGAAGGAAAGAAGCTGATAATAAAAGCAAATAACGTTTCCCGAAAAAATAAATATGTACAGTCGGTAAGTTTAAACGGAAACATGATGCAAGAGCTCTGGCTAAGTCATAGCGATGTGGCATCAGGAGGAATTCTCGAATTCGAAATGGGTACACAAGCTAAGATCAGAGAGGTTACAAGGGAAAATCTGCCCCTTTCGGAAACCAGGAATAAACCTGTCATTTCCCTGCAAAACTGGGAGTTGTCGAAAAGCAAGGTGGGAGCCGACGAGCCGTTGGAGATCATAGTAAAACTTAAGAATACGGAAGAATGTGAAGGTTCGTTCCCTGTCCATATTTTTGTTGACGATGAGCTGAATAACACAAAGTGGTTTTTGGTTGAAGGAGGCGAAACCCTTACGAAAACCATTGAAATGAGATGGTATGACCCCGGAACTTTTAAAATTGCAATAAACGAAGAGGAACCAAAGCAAGTGGAGGTGATGGCCGACAGGGAGGCCACTTTCGTCTATGGTGATATTGTTCTTCCTTCTCCTGCTGTGGTAAAAGCCGGCAGCGAAGTTGTCTTTTCCTCCCTGATAAAAAATAAAGGCAGTTACCCGGGATCTGGATCCGTCGGATTTTATCTGAACGACCAGGAAGAGGGGCAGGTTCAGCTCGTATTAAAACCAGGTGAACAAAAGGAAGTGGCTTTCAGCCGGGCTTTTCAGAATACGGGACTTTACCGTATTAAACTTGGTAATACAGAAGAAAAGAAATTGTTGGTGGTTGGATCCGGCTTTTCTGAAAAAGCCCTGTATAACAAAAGATTAAAGCCGCTGATGGCCTTTAATTTTAATGTGCCGGAAGTGAAATACATAGAGGATTTTTCGCCCTTGAAGAATAATGCAGTCGTGCACGGCGATGTGGAATGGGTGGACGGCCTTTTTGGTACGGCCATTAAAACAAACGCATACAAAGAGGCTTACATCGAAATACCCGATCACGTGGATTACGAGAAGATCGCCGATGGTAAAATCATGTCTATTTTACTTTGGATTTACCCGATGGATGAGACAAATTTTGCAGATATTATCAGTAAAGG
>JBFEWU010000343.1:0-5022 GCA_041546215.1 Draconibacterium sp.
AGGGTCTCAGCATGACCCTCTCCGGTCTTCGGTCTTCGGACTTCGGACTTTTCTCAGCATGACCCTCTCCGGTCTTCGGTCTTCGGACTTCGGACTTTTCTCCTTCTAGACCACGCGATACAATCGCGCGGCAGCGGTGTAGAAAGTGTTAATCCTGTATCCCACATACCGCTTAACCGCCATTTCCATTAATCAATAATCAATAATCATTAATCAATTTCTTCGGTCTTCCGGCTCCAGCTACTTGTAATTCAAATTTGTGGGTAAAAATTTCTCCACAAAATCAACACTTTTACCCTTGCGTCTGGCGTAATCTTCCACCTGGTCTTTTCCAATTTTTTCCAGGCTGAAATACCGTGATTCGGCGTGTGCAAAAAATTGTCCCGAAACAGAAGCATTGGGATACATGGCAAAGTGTTCGGTTAATGAAATGCCTGTTTTTTCTGCCTCAATAAATTGAAACAAATTTTCTTTTTCCGAATGTTCAGGACAGGCGGGGTAGCCCAGGGCCGGACGAATTCCCTGGTATTTTATTTTTAGGATTTCATCCAGGGAGAGCTTTTCGTCGGGGGCATATCCCCAGTAATTCTTGCGAACTTCGAGGTGCATCAATTCGGCAAATGCCTCACTTAACCGGTCGGCCAGGGCCTCAACCATGATGGCTTTGTAATCGTTGTTTTCGGCACGGAATTTTTTTGTCCATTTTTCAATGCCAATTCCGGCAGTTGTCGCAAAGCCTCCGCAATAATCAATTTTTCCCGATTCCAGGGGAGCCACAAAGTCAGACAAACAGAAGTTGGCTACTCCCGGCTTTTTCTTTTCCTGCTGACGGATGTGATAAAAACGGCCAATCTCTTTTTCCCGGTTTTCATTTTCATATAAAACAACATCATCACCATCGGCATTGGCGGGCCATATTCCCAGGCTGCCATTTGCCTGGAGCATTTTCTTTTCGATGATCTCGTCCAGGAATTCATTGGCCTCTTTGTATAGTTTTTGGGCTTCTTCGCCTTGTCTTTGATCGGCGAAAATCGCCGGATATGTTCCTTTTAGTCCCCAGGTAATAAAGAAGAAAGTCCAGTCGATATAATTCCGGAGTTCCTCAAGGGGGAAATCAATAAGATGCTTTACACCCAGGAAATTTGGTTTGTAAATGGCTGTATTGTTCCAGTCAATCTGAAATTTATTTTTCCGGGCTTCTTCAAGTGACAGATATTCCTTCACTTTTCGCTTACCCTGGAAATCACGCATTTGTTCGTATTCTTCCCTGACCGACTTTAGGTAATCCTGGTTTTTGGCGATGAGGTTGGAAACCACATTCACTGCCAGGGATGCATCTTTTACATGAATGGCCGCATTTGAATATTCAGGTTCAATTTTAACGGCCGTATGTATTTTCGAAGTGGTTGCCCCACCTATTAATAGTGGAATATCCAGTTTACGGCGTTCCATTTCTTTGGCAATGTCAACCATAATCTCCAGGGAAGGGGTGATCAGTCCGCTTAATCCGATTACATCGACATTGTTTTTAAGGGCTTCATCCAAAATTTTCTCGGTAGGAACCATTACTCCAAGGTCGATAATCTCGTAGTTGTTACAGGCCAGTACAACCCCCACAATGTTTTTGCCAATATCGTGTACGTCACCTTTTACGGTTGCCATCAGCACTTTCTTTTGAGCCGTTGATACCTTCATTTTTGCCTTGTCGGCTTCAATATAGGGCAAAAGAAGGGCCACGGCTTTTTTCATTACACGGGCCGACTTGATAACCTGGGGCAGGAACATTTTCCCTGCGCCAAAAAGCTCACCAACCACATTCATGCCATCCATCAACGGACCTTCGATGATGTTCAGTGCCGGAGAATATTTCTGAAGGGCTTCTGCCATGTCTTCGTCAACAAACTCGGGTAATCCTTTTACCAGGGCGTGAGAAATTCTTTTTTCAAGGGGCAGATTGCGCCATTCATCTTTTTTCTCTTCAACTTTGTTGTCCGTCGTCAGTTGTTCCGCAATTTCCAGTAAGCGTTCTGTGGCATCCGGTCTGCGATTTAACACCAGGTCCTCAATTCTTTCAAGCAGGTCTTTGGGAATTTCATCATAAATCTGCAACATCCCCGGATTTACAATTCCCATGTCGAGACCGGCATGAATGGCATGGAACAGGAATACGGAATGCATGGCTTCGCGAACCACATTCATTCCCCGGAAAGAAAAAGAAACATTGCTCACCCCGGCGCTCACTTTCACGTGCGGCAGATTCTCTTTTATCCATTTAACCGATTCCATAAATGAAACCGCATAGTTGTTGTGCTCTTCAATGCCGGTGCCAATGGTTAATACGTTGGGATCGAATATGATATCCTGGGGCAGGAATTTTACTTTTTCGGTGAGAATGGTATAGGCCCGGCTACAAATTTCCTTTCGGCGTTCGGTGTTATCAGCCTGTCCTTTTTCGTCGAAAGCCATAACGATGACAGCTGCACCGTAGCGTTTAATGGTTTTGGCCTGCTCTATGAAAACGTCTTCGCCTTCCTTTAAACTAATGGAATTTACGATGGCCTTCCCCTGTAAACATTTTAATCCGGCTTCAATTACCTTCCATTTCGAGGAGTCGATCATAATGGGCAACCTGGCAATGTCGGGTTCGGCCATGATCAGGTTCAGGAAGGTGACCATTTCTTTTTCGGCATCCAGCATGGCATCGTCCATATTTACGTCGATAACCTGTGCCCCATTTTCAACCTGTGTGCGGGCAATGGAGAGTGCTTCCTCGTATTTTTCGTCCCTGATAAGTCGGGCGAATTTGCGGGATCCGGCAACGTTGCAACGTTCGCCAATGTTTACAAAGTTGGTGTTTTCTGTAAGGATTACCGGCTCCATTCCGCTTAAGCGTGTATGGGAGTCGGGTTGACTAAGGGCATGCGGTGTTGCCTGTGCAGCCATTTCAGAAAAAGCGTGAATGTGTGCCGGTGTGGTGCCACAGCAGCCTCCGATAATATTTACAAAATGATTGTCGAGGTAATCTTTTATGTGGCCGGCCATAATTTCAGGCGTTTCGTCGTACTCCCCAAACTGGTTGGGTAGCCCTGCGTTTGGGTGTGCACTGATGTGGAAAGGTGCTTTTTTCGAAAGTTCTTTTACGTAGGGTCGTAAATCGGTGGCGCCAAGCGAGCAGTTTAGTCCGATACTTAAGAGCTCGATGTGTGAGACCGAAGTTAAAAAAGCTTCTAATGTTTGTCCTGAAAGTGTGCGTCCGCTGGCATCGGTAATGGTTCCCGATATCATCAATGGCATTTTTATCTGGCGCTTATCAAGGGCCTCTTCAATGGCAAAGATAGCTGCTTTGGCATTTAAGGTGTCAAAAACCGTTTCAATAATTAATAGATCAACACCCCCGTCGAGGAGTCCTTCCACTTGCTGGCGGTATGCTGCTTTTAGCTCGTCGAAAGATATGGCACGATAACCCGGATCGTTTACATCGGGCGAAAGCGAAAGTGTTTTGTTGGTAGGCCCAACAGATCCGGCAACAAAACGCGGTTTCGCCGGATTTTCTGTGGTAAATTCCCCGGCAAGCTGGCTTGCAATTTCTGCCGATGATTTATTCATCTCATACACGAATTCTTCCGTGCCATAATCGGCCTGCGAAATGCTCGTGGCATTAAAGGTATTGGTTAACAGAATGTCGGCACCGGCCTCCAGGTATTTTTTATGGATTTCCCGAATGATTTCAGGATGTGTGATTGACAGAATATCGTTGTTGCCCTTTTGATCGTTGGGGTGGTTTTTCAAGCGCTCCCCATGGTAATCTGCCTCGCTTAATTTATATTCCTGAATTAATGAGCCCATTGCCCCGTCCATTACAAGTACGCGGCTTTGTAGTTCATGTTTTATATCTCGTATCATTCTACTATATTTTAAATTCATCTTTATTTTAGCACTTTGCAACAAAAGGAACTTAGCCACATTATTATCCTCAAAGGCGTCGAGTTAATGAAGAAAAGTTCTTATACAAAGAAACCCAAAGAAGCACGGAGTTTCACAAAGGTTTAGTCATGCTCACCCCTTGCTCCCGCGCGGGAGTATTTAAACTCCCAATAAGAATCTCTTATAAAATTATCCTGCGCCACGCGATACAATCGCGCGGCAGCGTTTTTTTCCCATGCAATTACCCGGCAGCGGCATAGCATCTTCTTGTACTGCTCTGTGTAATAATCCTTTGGTTTCCGATGTTACTTTAAAATCCTTATTTCGTTTTCGCCTTTCACTCCAATCTTGTCTTCACAGATTATTAGTAACGATTGAATCTCGTGAAAGTTCTCGGATAGTTTAATTACTTTTTCCACATGATCGGGCGATTTTACTTTGTTCCCCAGGGCTGTAGCAAATGCATCAGCCAGGAGAATGTCTTCACATATGACCACAACAGCATCGGCTTTCCCATAACTTAATGATGGGCCAACAGTACCGGCCGATGTGCAGATTCCAAGTTTCCTGCTTTCTGCGGGAACTACCAGGCCAATGCGTTCCGAGAGGATGGAATCACCGGCAAAAACCGAAAGCACCAATTCATCTTTTAAAAGTACATAGATATCGCCACCATTTTCGATGAGCAGCTCGTTAAGGGGGAAATTTTTAATAATTTCTTCACCAAGTTCACGGGCAAACAAACCTGCCACTGCCGACATGGGGCCAATCCCGGCTTTTTCAGCTGCGCGGGCCATTTCTTTTGCTTCCGGCGGTGCAGATTCAGAAGGAGAAAAAGGTTTCAGGCTTTTCCCGAAAAATGGTTCCCTTGAAATGTATTTATCGAAATTGTTTCGCAGACTTACTATTTTATTTTGCGCAACTTCAACCATCCCAGGATCGTAGGAAGCCGGATCCACTCCAATCCACAGGTTGGTTTCCAGGTGCTTTACTTCAAAACCTTTGAACCGGCCGGTATTAAACTGGGTGCGGTATGTTCGTTCTTCAAACAGATTCATTATCGAAAGTCAATTTCAAATAAATTTAAGGGACAGGCGG
>JBFEWU010000394.1:0-4216 GCA_041546215.1 Draconibacterium sp.
GCTTGTCAGTTTGTCAAGCAGATAGGATTTTGGGCCGCCCATCTCAGTATCAAAGCTCACCTCCCAGTCATGGCTCAAGTCAATTCTGTTGTTTTTACCGGCTGTTCCGGAGTGCTTAAAACCATACTGCAGATCGTAATATAACCCTTCATCGTTTATCCCTGAAGATTGGTTCCGGAACACTACAAACCTTGATGCTAGGGGATCCATCTTTAATTTTATGCTGATCCCATTCCCTACTTTTGAATATTCAACATCGCGTTGTATCAACCCGGTTTCAGCATCCCAAATTTCCGGAACCCGGCTTTTGACTACCCGGAAAACACAGGTGATCATTTCTTCTTTTTCACTACTATTGGACACGAAATAGATATCTTCCCTATCAGTCTGACGATGATGAAAGTCAATGTGATTATCACAATTATCAATTCCTTTCACCTCTACATCAGGATACACATCAAGTATACCAAGCACTTCCTGAAGAGATTTGCCCCAATACACGGTTCCCTTTCCGTATGAATTGGAAAATACCCTTTCACCGTCACAATCTTCCCATAAATCGTTGGCTATCTTCTTCACTTCCTGATCGCAATCGGGGTAATTCTTCAACGAGCTTGCCCTTTCCGGCTTTCTACCGATAATCACAGCTCCGTTATAAACTAGTTTTTCCAGACTTTTAAGAACCTCCAGCGATATATGTTCCCTATCAGGCAGCAGCATTATTTTGTATGATTGCCCGTGTGGCAAGACAAATTTTCCGTTTTCTGCCCGCAACTTTGAGGTAATAACATCGGCATTAATGTAGTCGTATTCATAACCCGTTAATTTTCCCGGATGAATGGGCTTGTACATTCCACAGTGAGGACATCGGTCATCATCATAAAAATACTCCGGAAATATACCCGGCATATCAGGTGTATAATTAGGATCCATTCGTGTGGGAGGAACAAGATTAGGAGCATCGTCGCCATAATACAGTAACACGTCAGCCACAAAGTTACCTTCCCTTAACATATAGGAACACCGGGCCAGATAATCCATAAAAGGCCGCACAAAAGGCCACCAGGTAGCATTGACGTTGATGTGCTCACCGGCATGATAAACAAAGCCGGGCTTACCGGCCATTTCCGGGTTGTGAGCAAAGGTGTGAAAGACAAGTTGGTTCAGGCCTTCACAGAAGGCAATATCACAAAGCTGTTTGAAATCGGTGGGTCCGTGTTGCCAATGGTTCCATCCTGTAAGTGATTCTGAAGCTACTATTTTTTTACCGTATATATGTGCTGCGCTGGCAGCCTCTTTAGTCACCCAGTGACGTTGCCTGTTCCAGAATTCTCCCATGGGAATATGGGAATTGCCCAATGCCTTCAGCGGATCAACCCTTACATTCCCCCCATGGCCAGCTTCCGTTAGCATCTCAAATCCATTTTTATCGGCGATTTCCACCGATTGGGCAAAGTGGTTTTCAATCATCATATCGCTTACCAGGCGATGGTAATCGCCTCGGAAACGTTCATCTATCATAGGATCAGTACTTTTATATTCTTCCAAAAGAGGTAGGTATTTCAACGGATCGTAACCGTAACGTGATTTAAATTCACGGACAAAAAGGGGCGACCAGTCTTTCATTTTCCATACCTCGTAACTATCTAGCATAAAGAATTTCAGCTGATGATCGGCATGGATTACCGGAGCAAGCCGCGTCAGAATACTATCAAAGTTATTTTTAGTGGCTTCCCGGCTTAAATGGTCTATGATTAATCCGCTGGAATTCGGACTTGGACATACCAGTTTCTGCCCTGTATTGCTCATAAAAAAGGATAAAATTTCCCATTTCCCTTCGGGAACTTCCCATTCGATATATTTTTCATCAAACGTAAAATCATTCAGCAATACAGTCTGAGCATCTGAATAATCAATTTCTTTATTCTTATTATGGGGAACAGCCACAGTAGAAATCAAAGAATACCGATACACATCCACCAGCTTACTTTTGGGTTTGGTAATTATTACTTTTTGTTTTGAAGGCCCTTCCACCAGCTGACTTGAGCTAATCAGCTCCATCGATGCGTTGGCTTCGTGGACCCATGGACCACCGGCATTCCAACTACTCGATGCAAACCAGCCAATATCAAGATCCAGCCTGTTACCAGTCCTAAGTGCCAATGAAAAATACTGCAACGAGCTATCTCCTAGCAGAGCGGGACCTGCGGGAATCATTTGATCCTGATCTATGAGCGCCCCAACATCCCAGATCAGGGCTCCGCGCATCCCTTTTTCTTTCATTTGTTCCAGTTCATACACCAGCTTCATAGTATCAACATAACCATTGAGCCAGGGCCACAAAGCCAGGGCACGGTTTTCTTTCGCAGGATCTACAAAACCTGCTTCAAGATCTTTTGTTCCAGAGGAACCTGTTTCACACTGCACTAGGAAAAAAAAGCTTAGCATTAAAAATGCAATGCTTTTACATAAAGGATTTAGTTGGTTTTACATATTATTTAGGTGTATATGTCATTAATCATTCCACAAAACTTACCTCACTGCATTGAAAGATAATTATAACGCACAGCAAAAAGCAGAACTCCCCATGAAATAAATATTGCATGTAGAGTCATTTAGTCAGAATTCGTTTTCTAATTTAATCTGATATCTAATGCTGTAGTGTCATTGTATTGCTTTTGCAGATCCATCATCTGCTTGAAAAGTGATTCTGTGATCTTCTTGTATACCTTCTGTCCGTATAGATTATTCATTTCACCCGGATCCTTTTGCAGATCGTATAATTCCCACTTATTTATATCATTATAAAAATGAATCAGTTTATACCGTTCTGTTCTGACTCCATAATGTCTTTTAACGGCATGGGGTCCCGGGTATTCGTAGTAGTGGTAATAGATGGATTTACGCCAGTCTTTATCACTCCTCCCGGTAATCAAAGGAAGCAGTGATCTGCCCTGTATCTCTTCGGGAATTTCCACACCTGCCAGTTCGAGAAAAGTAGGGGCATAATCGATGTTTTGCACCAACTTATTCACTTTCCCTTTCTGTATCCTGGATGGAAGTTTCATCACCAGCGGGGTACGAAACGACTCTTCATACATAAATCGTTTATCGAACCACCCGTGTTCTCCCAGAAAAAATCCCTGGTCGGAAGTATAAACAATTAAAGTATTTTCCGATAATCCTTTTTCATCTAAATAATCCAACAACCGTCCGATATTGTCATCAACCGAAGCTATGCAACGCAAATAATCTTCCAGGTATCGTTGGTAATTCCATTCCAATAATTCTTTCCCTTCCAGCTTTGCTTCTTTATAATATTTTATTTCTTTTTCGTAGGCTTTGTCCCATGCAGCCCTTTGATCTTCATTCAGGCGTTCGATCTGACGCTCAAAATACTTCCGGAGCGGCCCCTGGACTTCGCCCTCCTTGTCCAACATTTTTAAATCGTTCACCGGACAGAAATCTTTCATATGCATACGTTGTTGCGCAGCAGCAAGGCGACCTTCATAGTTGTCGTAAAAATTATCGGGAAGCGGAAATTTCACATCGTTGTACATATCGAGATAGGCCGTATCGGGCATCCAGCAACGGTGAGGAGCTTTATGATGAAGCAACATGCAGAAAGGCTTTTCCTTATCTCTGTTTTCGAGCCAGTTAAGGCCGGCATCAGTAACCAGATTGGTAACATATCCCTCTACCCTTTTCTTTTCACCCATTTCAATAAAGTCGGGGTTATAATAATCGCCCTGACCGGGTAAAATATTCCAGTAATCAAAACCTGTGGGATCGCTCCCCAGGTGCCATTTCCCGATCATTGCGGTTTGATAACCTGCCTTTTGCAAAAGCTTGGGAAAAGTGACCTGGCTGCCATCAAAAACCTGCGTATTATCGCGATGACCGTTTACATGCGAGAATTTTCCGGTGAGCATTACCGCACGGCTGGGTGCACAAATGGAATTCGTGACGAAACTATTTGTAAACATCACGCCATCCTCTGAAATCCGATCGATATTCGGTGTTTGGTTTAATTTTCCGTTATAACAACTTATGGCCTGATAGGCGTGGTCATCCGTCATTATGTATATAATATTTGGTTTTACCGCTTCTCTCTTTTTATCCACTGAAGTGCACGAAATGGCAGTAAACAGTGAAAACACAAGCATCGCTATGAGTAAATTTGTTTGTTTCATACTATTATTTTAAAATTATTTGA
>JBFEWU010000272.1:0-6424 GCA_041546215.1 Draconibacterium sp.
AGGCAGAATGGGCGATGGCTGGTGTTATGCCTACGACCATTATAAAATAAGGGGTTTTAAACAAACGCACCAACCCAGTCCGTGGATTAACGACTACGCCGCATTTTCCCTGATGCCTGTAACCGGTCCATTAAAATTCGATCAGGATGAAAGGGCGTCGTGGTATTCTCATAAAGCCGAGGTGGTTAAACCTCATTATTACAAAGTGTATCTTGCCGACTACGACATCACTACCGAGTTTACACCCAGCGAACGTGCAGTTTCATTCCGGTTTACATTTCCCGAAAATGATGAATCCTACATTCTCATTGATGGCTTTTATGGTGGTTCGATGGTGAAAATTATTCCTGAGGAAAGAAAAATAATTGGCTATTGCCAGAACAACCATGGCGGTGTGCCACAAAATTTCAGAAACCATTTTGTAGCTGTTTTCGATAAAGATTTTGAGATCACAAAAACATGGAAGGATGAGGTACTCCAAAACTCAAAGGAAGCTGAAAGTTTTCATGTGGGAGGGATTGTTGGCTTCAAAACAAGAAAAGGCGAAGAGATAAATGTGAAAATCGCCTCATCGTTCATTAGTTTAGA
This sequence comes from Draconibacterium sp., assembly GCA_041546215.1. Taxonomy (GTDB): domain Bacteria; phylum Bacteroidota; class Bacteroidia; order Bacteroidales; family Prolixibacteraceae; genus Draconibacterium. The sequence goes on from JBFEWU010000272.1 coordinate 589, forward strand.
ACAGGCTGAACTCAATTTAAAACGGGAAATTGGCAACAAAACGTTCGAGGATGTAAAACAAGAAGGTGCAGAAATCTGGGAAAAAGAACTTTCGAAAATTAAAGTGGAAGGAGGAACCGAAGCTCAGCAAAAAACTTTTTATTCTTGCTTATACCGCACCTTGCTTTTCCCTCGCATGTTTCACGAAATAAATGCCAACAACGAAATCGTGCATTACAGTCCCTACAACGGCGAGGTTTTACCGGGTTATTTATACACCGACAATGGATTTTGGGATACTTTTCGCGCTGTTTTTCCATTTTTTACCGTGATGTATCCCGGGCTAAATGCAAAAATAATGCAGGGACTGGTGAACACCTACAAAGAAAGTGGCTGGTTACCCGAATGGGCAAGTCCGGGCCATCGTGGTTGCATGATTGGCTCCAATTCCGCCTCTTTAATTGCCGATTCATATTTAAAAGGCATTCGCGATTACGACATCGAAACCTTATATGAAGCCATTCTTAAAAACACCAAAGGTTACATGGAAGAAGTTACTTCTGTTGGTCGTTTTGGTGCCGAAGAATATAACAAACTGGGTTATGTACCCTACGATGTTGGAATTCGTGAAAATACAGCAAGAACACTGGAATATGCCTATGCCGATTACTGCATTTGGAAGCTGGCCCGGGAATTAGGGAAACCAGAGGAGGAAATTAACCTGTTCAGAAAACGGGCACGGAATTTTAAAAACGTGTTCGATCCTGAAAATAATTTAATGCGAGGTAAAAACGAAGACGGTTCTTTTCAGTCACCATTCAGTCCCTATAAATGGGGTGATGCCTTTACCGAAGGAAATAGCTGGCACTACACCTGGAGCGTTTTTCAGGATATTGAAGGCCTGAAACAATTGATGGGTGGCGATGATAATTTCGTGGCCATGCTCGACTCGGTATTTGTGGTTCCCCCGATTTTCGATGAATCGTACTACGGACAAGTAATTCACGAGATTCGCGAAATGCAGATCGCAGGAATGGGAAATTATGCCCACGGCAACCAGCCCATTCAGCACATGATTTATCTGTACAATTATACCACACAACCCTGGAAGGCCCAACGACGTGTACGGGAAGTGTTAAACCAATTGTACTCCTATCATCCCGACGGGTATTGTGGGGACGAGGATAATGGTCAGACATCGGCATGGTATGTATTCAGTTCAATGGGATTCTATCCGGTTTGCCCGGGAACAGACGAGTACGTTTTTGGAGCTCCTCTATTTGACAAGGTAAGCTTGCAACTTGAAAACGGAAATGAGTTTGTGATCAAGGCAAAAAACAATTCAAAACAGAATTATTATGTGGATAAAATTTTACTGAATGGAAATGAATACCATAAAAATTTCATAAAACATGCAGCCATTCAAGAGGGTGGAGAACTGACTTTTTCAATGACAGACTCGCCCAATAAAAAACGCGGAACATCACCTGCAAGTTTCCCCTATTCAATGACCAACGAAGACTAATGTTATGAGATCCATTTGTATAAAACTTGTGCAGATGGATCTTCTATTGTTACAACTTCATTTTCACGATCCTCATTTCTTGACATTTATCAAGACAAGCAAGCCTCTATTCAGTTAATTTTGGTGAAAATCAAAGTTTAAGCTTATGTCGCATCAAAAAATTAAGGCAGGCATTAATCTCTATGCTGTTTTAAAAAATTTGGAAGACCTGATTGCTCTCGATGAGGAATGTCAAAATCTTATCCAGGGCAAAAATATATCCATTCAGTTTATTGTCAAGAACGGCCCCTTAGCCTGGGTAAAATTTGCAGATAACGCTTGTAAGGTAGGGCAAGGGAAACTAAGGGGAAGTTCCATAAAACTTTGGTTTAAATCGCCGGAACATTTAAATAAAATGTTCGATGGAGAAGCCAATCCCATTCCCTTGAAAGGATTTACAAAGATTGGTTTTCTGACCAAAGAATTTACAAAGATTACCGAAAAGCTGGAATATTATTTAAAACCCGAATTGCTCGAAGATCCAGGCGAGGAATACATTAAAATAAACACGCGCTTTACCTTAACGGTTGCAGCTTTTGCCCTGTCGGAAATTGCCAGGTATGACAAAAAAGCGAATATTACGGCAAACCATATCTCCAATGGGAAAATTCAATTGCGTGTACTGCCCAACGATCCGGCGGTGTTTCTGACCATTAAAGACGGAAGCATTTCTGCCGAAAAAGGAGTTACCGAAAAGCCCGATGCAGTAATGGAAATGAAAAACTTGCAATGTGCCAACGATTTCTTAAACGGGAAATCGAATCCTTTTCTGGCCATTGCCAGTGGCGACGTAATTATAAAAGGTCAAACACCCATGCTCGATAACCTGAGCCTTATTCTTGACAAAGTTCAGAAATACATTTCGTAAAGAAGGAATAACGAGCATGATCCGTCAGCTGACGGACACAAAATGAAAAAAAATAACCGCAGAGACGCGAAGGCGCAAAGAATAATCTCAGCGTCTTCGCGCCATAGCAGTAAAAACAAAGAGAAGTTCCGCAATCCTGTAAAACATGAAAAATAAACGTTTAACAAAAAAAACATGAAAACATATACATACAAAAAATCTCAGGAACTGTTTAAAAAGGCTGCTGAGGTAATTCCATGCGGAATTTATGGACATTTTAGTCCGGCACCACTAATCCCGGTTTCTGATTATCCTTTTTATGTCGACCGGGCAAAGGGATCACGCTTCTGGGATGTGGACGGCAACGAATTTATCGACTACATGTGTGCTTATGGTCCTATGGTACTGGGGTATAACAATGAGAAAATTGATGCAGCAGCTGCCAAACAACGAGAGAAGGTAAACTGTGGGCCGGCACCTGCCGAAGTAATGGTTGACCTGGCCAGGGAAATGGTGGATACCGTAAATATCGCCGACTGGGCATTTTTTGCAAAAAATGGTGCCGATATGACGACTTTTTCTCTAATGGTTGCACGGGCTCACACCGGCCGTGATAAAATTATCCGTTTAAAAGGCGGATACCATGGCACGGCACCCTGGTCACAATCGCCCGATCACCACGGAATTACTTTTGGCGATGCCAATGATATTGTTCTGGGGGAATGGAACAATTACGAAGCACTGGAAAAATACATTCACGAGCATAAAGGAGAGGTAGCCGGAATTATTTCAACCCCCTATCATCATCCTACTTTTGCAGATAATGTATTGCCGGCAGAAGGTTATTGGAAGAAGGTGGAGGTTTTGTGTAAAAACGAAGGTATTGTTTTAATCGTTGACGCCGTACGCACAGGTTTCCGGCTGGACTATGGAGGATCCAACGAATATTTCGATTTTGAACCTGATCTTATCGCCTTCTGTAAAGCCATTGGAAACGGCTATCCCATCTCATCATTGGTGGGAACAAGCGAAATGATGAATGCTGCAAGCAATGTTTTTCATACCGGAAGTTACTGGTACCAGGCAGAACCAATGGCAGCGGCCCTTGCCACTCTTCGCGAACTAAAGGCGACAAATGCTGTGGAAAAGATGTTTGATTTTGGCACTAAACTTGGAAATGGTTTGGTAGATTTGGCAAAGGACCATGGTTACGACATGAAAATGTCGGGACATCCGGCAATGCCGTATTTTAGAATTACCGACGATCCCAGTTTAATGCTTCATCAAAAATGGTGTGGCGAATGCACCAAACGGGGAGCCTATTTCACCTCTCACCATAACTGGTTTGTATCAGCAGCACATACCGAAGAAGATCTTCAACAAACCCTGAAAATTGCCGATGAAGCCTTCAAAGCCATAAAAAAGAATACCTAATCAATAATCAGGAAAAGATGCTTTCAAAAGAAGAACACAAAAGTTTGCTGGAAACGGCACAAAAAATCAGGCATATCATTATCGACACCACATTGAAAGCCGGCGGGGCGCATGTTGGTGGCGGCTTAAGTGCCCTGGACATTATGGTGGCACTTTATTTTAAATACATGAATGTTGATCCGCAAAATCCGGACAATCCGGATCGGGATCGCTTTGTTTTGAGTAAAGGACACAGCGCCATTGGCTATGTGCCCGTTTTGGCCGAACGTGGATTTTTTGAAAAGGAATTACTCGATTCATTCAACAAATTTAAATCGCCATTCGGAATGCATCCTGATGGCAATAAAATTGCCGGATGTGATGCTTCAACGGGTTCATTGGGGCACGGACTGCCCATGTCGGTGGGAATGGCAATGGGAGCCAGAATTCAAAATAAAGATTTTTATACCTACTGTATTGTTGGCGATGGAGAGCTGAACGAAGGTTCAAACTGGGAAGCAGCCATGACTGCTGCACACCATAAAGTGGATAATCTTTTGCTTTTTGTGGATCAGAACAAGCACATGATTGACGGCCCGGTGGAAGAGGTGATGAGTGTTGAACCACTCACCGACAAATGGAAGGCATTTGGCTGGGAAGTTTTGGTTATTGACGGACATCATATGCCGGATATTGCCGATGCCATAGAAAAAGCAAAAGCGACAAAAGGGAAACCGGTGGTCGTGATTGCCCAAACGGTAAAGGGGAAAGGTGTGGATTTTATGGAAAATCAAACCAAGTGGCACTATGGAGCCATCGATTCTGCCCTGGGCGAACAGGCTCACGCTTCGATTGATAAAATGTATAGTAAAATTGAACCTTAAGAAAACAAAGATGAGTAAAGAAGTGACAGGAACCACCTGGAATGTTTACGATGCAAATAAACTTACCCAGGCAGAAATATACGGACAAGTACTTTGTGATTTAGGCGAGGCTCACCCGGAAATAGTTGGACTTACAGCCGACCTGGCCAAATCAACCAAAATAGGATTGTTTCAGGAAAAATTTCCTGAACGATTTGTGAATGTCGGAATCGCCGAACAAAACCTTTTTGGTGTGGCAGCGGGCATGGCAAAAACCGGGCTTTTGCCTTTTGTTTCAACAATGGCAGCTTTTGCCTCTATGCGAGCAGCCGAGCAGGTGCGCACCGACATTTGCTATCAAAACCTGAATGTGAAAATTATTGCCACCCATGGCGGAGTGGCTTTCGCATCAGCCGGGACCACTCACCATGCCACGGAAGATGTAGCCATTATGCGCTCGTTTGCCAACATGACTGTTATTGTTCCGGCAGATGGTATTGAAACAGCAAAAGCGGTAAAGGCATCGGTTGATTATCCCGGCCCCGTTTATATTCGAATTGGCCGAGGATTCGAACCTACCTACTACAAAGACGAAAACTACGATTTTGAAATTGGCAAAGCTGTGGAAATTCGTGAAGGTACTGACATTACTATCATTGCCATGGGTATAACTGTTCTTCAGGCTGCCGAAGCTGCCGACTTCCTTCAAAAGAATGATGGACTAAGTGTACGCGTTTTAAATGTTCACACCATTAAACCCATCGACAAAGAAGCTATTATGAAAGCGCTTACAGAAACCCGCAGGATAGTAAGCTTTGAGGAACACAATGTAATTGGCGGGTTGGGAACCGCTGTTGCCGATGTTATCGCGCAAAGTGGGAAAGGTTGTGCTTTCGAAAAAGTGGGTTTGCAAGATGAATTTGCAGAAATTGGCTACCCCGAAGACCTCTATTCGTACTACAAACTCGATGCCGACGGCATTATCGAAAAAGTACGCGAAATTATGGGAAAAGATTTTGAAGAAGATGATAATTGGGACGACGAGGTATAGATAAATCTCTGAGAAACCTTGAGTTTCACAGTGCTAATCAAGACTAAAACACTATGCATTGGAGACACATAGGAAGACCGGAGACAAAAGGAATTGATTAATGATTATTGATTAATGAT
>JBFEWU010000332.1:0-5160 GCA_041546215.1 Draconibacterium sp.
AGAGTTATTAGTATGCCCTGTTATTCTTTGTGAAACTTCGTGCCTTCTTTGTGTAGCTCTGTGTAATAGCTCTTTTCAAAGTAACTAACCGCAAAGGCGCGAAGACGCTAAGAGTTAGTTATTAGTAAGCCCTGGTTATTCTTTGTGAAACTTCGTGCCTTCTTTGTGTAGCTTTGTGTAATAGCTCTTTTCAAAGTAACTAACCGCAAAGGCGCCGAGACGCTAAGAGTTATTAGTAAGCACTGGTTATTCTTTGTGAAACTTTGTGCCTTCTTGGTGCAACTCTGTGTAATAGCTCTTTTCAGAATAATTAACCGCAAAGGCGCAAAGACGCGAAGACGCTAAGAATTATGAGCTTGTACTACCTCTTTATTCGTTGTTCTTTGCTCTTTGTTTATTGTTCTTTGTTCCAATATTAAACTTTTCGGCGTTTCAAACGTATATATTTTACACACAGAGATTCCTAAGTCATTTGAAATCAAAAAGCTATTGAAATAAATTTTGTAAAAAGGTCTCAAAACTGTAAATTGTGAAAGTTTGGGGTGAATATTGAAAAAAGAAGGCAGTATACTTGTTTAGAAGTCAGTATTTTTTTATACTTGCATCCGATTTCAGCGAAATCACTCCCCTCGTCAAATTGTTCCAAAAAAATTTCAACAATTATTAATCGAGTAAAAGTTATAATAATACAATAATGTACGATATTTTAGAATTGAATAAAAAGCTCGTTCCCGAACTAAAGGAAATAGCTAAAGAACTAAAAATCAAGAGAGTCGAATCGTATAAAAAACAAGATTTAATCTACAAGATTTTAGACACGCAAGCTATTTTAGAAGCAGAGAAGAAGGAACGCAAGAATGCGCCTAAAGAACAAAAAGAAGAAAAAGGCGGCATTTTGGGCCTTATTAAAAAGCCAGCCGAAAAAGAAGAACCGGGCAGCGAAGAACAACGCCGCGGTAAACGCCCGCGTCAACGGGTTGAAACCATAAAACGTGAAAAAGTGGGTGCCGGACCGCGAAAAAAACAGCCACAACAAAAGACGGCTGAAAAGAAAGATAGCGGAATACAATCACGACAGGATCAGATCAAGGCAATTATAAAAGGATTCAATCGCGAAAAGCCGGAAGGCGAAGAGCTTAAAAAGGAAGCTGAACCGATGGCTGCACCGGTTCAAAAGGAAGAGAAAAAAGCTTCTCCTTTTAAACCCATTAAACAAGCTCACCAGCAGCAACAAAAAGCGCCCGTTCAACAGGAAGCATCAAAGCCGCAGCCAGCTGTAGAGGCTCCGCAAAAACAGGAAAAACAGGAAAAACACGAAAATATAAAAAAGGAAGGCCAGCAAAAACAACAAAACCAGAATCAAACAGGCACTGGTCGTCAAAAACAACGTCAGTTTGAATTTGAGGGCATCATAACCAATACCGGTGTTTTAGAGATTCTTCAGGACGGATATGGTTTTCTGCGTTCATCGGATTTCAATTATTTGAATTCACCCGATGACATTTATGTTTCACAATCGCAAATAAAATTATTTGGATTAAAGACCGGAGATACTGTTGAAGGTACTGTGCGTCCACCAAAAGAAGGTGAAAAATATTTCCCGCTTATTAAAGTCCTGGAAATTAACGGGCGCAGCCCGGATTATATTCGCGACCGTGTTCCCTTCGACCATTTAACACCACTTTTCCCCGACGAGAAGTTCCAGTTAACGGGTAATGGACACGACAACATTTCTACCCGGATTGTTGACATGTTTGCCCCGATCGGTAAAGGTCAGCGTGGTTTAATTGTGGCTCAGCCCAAAACAGGTAAAACGGTTCTGTTAAAGGAAATAGCCAATGCAATTGCAGCCAACCACCCCGAGGTTTATATGATTGTTCTGTTGATCGACGAACGTCCGGAAGAAGTAACGGATATGGCACGCAGCGTAAATGCCGAAGTTATTTCGTCTACTTTCGACGAACCGGCCGACAAACATGTGCGTGTTGCCAATATTGTGCTGGAAAAAGCAAAACGTTTAACGGAATGTGGTCACGATGTGGTGATCTTACTTGACTCGATTACACGTCTGGCACGTGCATACAATACCGTGCAACCTGCATCAGGTAAGGTATTATCGGGTGGTGTTGATGCCAACGCATTACACAAGCCAAAACGATTCTTTGGAGCAGCACGTAACATCGAAGAAGGTGGTTCATTAACCATTATTTCCACAGCACTTACCGAAACCGGCTCGAAAATGGATGAAGTTATTTTCGAAGAATTTAAAGGTACCGGTAACATGGAGTTACAACTGGACAGAAAACTTTCGAACAAAAGGATTTTCCCGGCTGTGGATATTCCAACTTCGAGCACACGTCGGGAAGACCTCTTATTCCCAAAAGATGTTTTGCAAAAACTTTGGATTTTACGCAATTACCTTGGCGACATGAATTCCTTGGAAGCCATGGAATTTATGAAAACCAGGTTAATGAGATCACGTTCGATGGAAGAATTCCTTACATCGATGAACGACAGCTAATAAAGATTAAACATAAAATATTGAAAGACAAGTTCGGTTTCGGGCTTGTCTTTTTTATTTCAATCCTTTATTGAAATTAAAAGTATTCGAAGGCTGAATCTGCTCCGATTTCCGGATACGGTTTTTAATGGTTTTTGCCCTGTTCTTGGAAACGGGCTCGTAACTCAAATCAATTAAATAACGGTGAAATCCTTGCTTATTCAATTTTGTTCTCGATTGCGAAATGGAAACCGGTGTGCCTGGCACAATGGATGTAATCCCGTTTCGGCGGTAGCGACGCAGCCGCAAATTCATATCATCGCTTAAATCATCATGTCCGCCATGCATTTGAATGGGCATGCGCGAAAAAAACAATTCAGGATGGAAGTAAACCGGTACAATTCCACTTTTGTCGGATAAGGTAAAAAGTGTTTCAAAATCAATTTCCTGTGGATAAGTAAAGGCAATTAGGCCTTCTTTTTTAATGCATTTGGCAGCTGCATCGTTAAAAACATACACATTTTCGTTTGCGAATACCTTACAATTTGGTGGAATTAAATCCTTTTGCGACAGGTGACTGATTACAAAATTTCGTATTCCGCTTTTTACCATCTTCACAACTAAACCGGCATAAAAAGGCAAAGCATCTTCCTGGATAAACTTGGGCAATTCAACATAAACCTTATCCTTAAATTTCTGAATGAACGGCACATCCGGATTAAAACGGCTCCACGTAATTTTAGAGAAGGAAAGAAAAAGTCCGTCCAACTCATTGAAATTTATTTTTTTGAGCCACTCCATCGAGTTAATTCTAAAGTAGTACTCTTCCTTTCCACCATTCCTGTCTACTTTTAACTCGCTTAATATCCTGCGTTTAAATCCATGATTGATTTGTGCGTTTCTGTCTCTGCCATCCTCCAGCTTCGAGGGAAATTTAACATCGCTCATTCCCGACAAATAAACTTCGCTTTTGGGTTTTACTTCTTTACCCCCTGTATGAATTTCATACAAACCGTTCTCATAGCTCACCTCCCTGACTTTTAGCGATTCCTGTTTTTCTGAATTTGGGATATGGAATCGCAATCGAAAACCCGGCTCAATCTTCATTTTCGATGAAAGAAAAACTGAAGCACCCTGCGTGCGTACAACTTTGCCAAGCCGAACACCTGCAACCGTCTTGTCCGAAATCGCTGCCCTCACATCCTTCCCCATAAAATACGCCGTTTTTTCACGACCAAAATCCATCGATAAAAGTTCTTTCGCCTGGTCCAGTGTGCTTTTATCATCCAAAGTCATCCGGTAAGCCCGGGCAACACGATAGGTGTATTCACCCGATTTCATTCGTCCTTCAATTTTCAAACTGCTTACACCCATCTCCTCAAAATCGGCAAGCAGGTCAATCATCTGGTTATCTTTCAGGTTAAAAAGATACTGGTTCTTTTTCGAAGAAGAATAAGTGCGGCGGCAGGGTTGCGTGCATAATCCGCGATTGGCTCCTCTCCCACCTGCATAACTGCTGTAAAGACACATTCCTGAGAAAGAATAACACAGCGCCCCATGAATGAATACTTCTGTTTCAATCTTCGTTTTGCTACAAATTTTCTGAAGTTCATGCAAGGTCAGTTCGCGTGCTAAAACCACCCTTTCAAATCCTTTATTATGGGCATAATCTGCCCCAGGCGTATTATGGATTCCCATTTGGGTACTGGCATGTAAAACCAGGTTTGAAAAATATTTCCTGGCGATGTGATAAACCCCCCAATCCTGAAGAATTATACCATCCACCTTTGCCTGTTGCAAAAAGTGGAGGTAATCGATCAACTCTGAAATCTCATGATTCTTTATAACGGTATTCAGTGTTACGTAGACTAAAATACCGCTCTTTTTCGCTTCTTTCAGTATGGTATACAGTTGTCCGTTGGTAAAGTTTTTGGCGCGTCCGCGTGCATTAAATTGTTTCAAACCCAGGTAAACAGCATTGGCCCCTCCTTTTACAGCGGCATAAAACGATTCAGGATTTCCAACAGGTAAAAGAAGTTCCGGCTTTTGCATAAAAATAATTTGCGGCAAAATTACAATAATATATTTTAGCTGTCTGAATTTATTTGCCACTTTTGCTTACACGAAAGATTGAGAATAAAACGAGTAAAGAAAAGGGGAATGAAAGTTAACCGCGGAGGCGCGGAGACGCAGAGATTTATGAAACATCCTGGTTTTACTTTGTGTAACTTTGTGGCTTCTTGGTGTAGCTCTGTGCAATAGCTAATTGTCATGTTATCTAACCGCAGAGGCGCAAAGGCGCAGAGATTTATGGAACATACTGGTTTTACTTTGTGTAACTTTGTGTCTTCTTTGTGGTACTTTGTGTAACAGCTCTTTTAGGTTGCTTGTTTAAGAAAAGGTTTCTCGCAAAGGCGCAAAGACGCGAAGAAGAACCGGTCGTTTGCATCTTTTATACCCTTTGTGAAACTTTGTGGCTTCTTGGTGCAACTCTGTGCAATAGCTCTTTTTAGAATAACTAACCGCAGAGGCGCAAAGGCGCAGAGAAAAATAAAACACACTGCATGGAAATACATGGGAAGAAAGACCGAAGAAGCTCAAAGCTGAAAGGAAGGAGCTGAAAGCTGAAAGCTCAAAGCTCGAAGGAAGAACGAAGACAA
>JBFEWU010000019.1:0-28533 GCA_041546215.1 Draconibacterium sp.
GGGCTGGAGTGCGATAAATTTAGCTGCGAAGCTCTCGATTTTCATTTTAATTATATGATGGAGAAGCTTTTGCCTGCATTGAAACCCATTGCTGAAAACGGTAAGTTGGGAATGCTAATCGACAGCTATGAAGTTAACCTTCAGAACTGGACCAAAAATATGCCGCAGGAATTTGAAAACAGAAGCGGTTACGAGATCTATAAATTTATGCCGGTACTTGCCGGAAGAGTAGTTGGTGACAACAATACATCGGAACGTTTCCTATGGGATTTCAGAAAAACCTGTGCCGATGTAATGGCCGAGAATTACCAGGACCGTTTTGTTGAACTTTGCAGGCAAAACAACATCATTTCCTCTACAGAACCATACAATAAAGGACCTTTTGATGAGATGCGGGCCGGTGAAAAAATGGATGTAAACCTTGGTGAATTCTGGATGAAAGCGGGTCATTTTTCGCATTCGGTAAAAGTGGCGGCTTCCATACAAAGCATGAACGGCAAAAAAATAGTCGGTGCCGAGGCATTTACCGGAAGGCCCTTTTATTCCAAATGGCAGGAATTTCCTTTCTCGATGAAAACACAGGGCGATTTTATGTATACCATGGGGCTGAATCGATTTATCTTTCATCGTTATGCACATCAGCCACATCCTTCAGCCGTTCCGGGAATGACAATGGGTCAATGGGGTTTTCATTTTGAACGGACAAACACCTGGTTTTACCAGGGGAAGAAATGGCTGGAATACGCTACCCGTTGTCAGTATATGCTGCAACAGGGAACTTTCGTGGGAGATGTAATGTGTTTTACAGGAGAGGAAGCTCCGGGAGACGACATTACAATGGGTGCCTTGTACCCCGATTTACCAACGGGTTACGATTTCCAATTTGCCAACAGGGATATTCTGCTTCATAAAGTTACGGTTAAGGACGGGCGTATATCCTTGCCCGATGGTTTAAGCTTTACCTTGTTGCTCCTGCCTGAAAAGGATTTTATGACCCTGGAATTAGTCCGAAAGTTAAAGGAATTGGTTCTTCAGGGAATGATAATGGTGGGGCCGCGACCGCAGACCGTACCATCGCTCAGCAATTTCTCGACTGCCGAGACGGAATTTAAATCGATTGTTGAGGAGTTATGGGGCTCTGATATAAACTCACCTATTGACAGAAAGGTAGGGAGGGGGCGTGTTTTCAGTAATATACCGGTTAAGCAGGTATTCCAAAAACTAAACCTGAAACCTGATTTTGAGTTTACCTCTAAATCGGGCGATGCTCCTGTAAATTTTATACACCGTAAACTTACCGACGGGCATGTGTACTTTGTTGCCAATCGCCGGAGGTTCAACGAAGAACTGGTATGCAGTTTCAAACTTAAAGGATATCGACCTGAATTGTGGGATGCTAACACCGGAGAGCGAAAGCAGGTTCCTGTTTATTCCTCAAATGACGGTATTACTACACTTCCCTTGCAGCTGGATCCCGGAGGTTCTGTGTTTGTGGTTTTCAAAAAAACCGATTCAGCAAAAAGACTGCTCTCAGTGGCTAAAAATGAAGAAACCCTTCTAAGCACAAAGCATTTTACTCAGAACGGGACAAACGATAAGAAACAAATAGGCAACAATTTTTCGGTTAGTTTGTGGGTAAAACCCGAAACCGATGAGGTAATACCCGATGGTTTAGGAAGGTATGTTGAAACCACCCGCTACACTTCGAGTTACCCCGTTTACGCACCTTCAGGTAAGCTACTGTTTGGTGACGGGCATGCTACCTTTGTATTATTGGTAGCCCGAAATGGTGTGGCAGTATTTGAAAAAGCCGATGAGAATTTAAAGGCCGTTATAATCGCCAATATGCCCATTTCTTCCTGGACACATTTTACAGTTGTGTATGCCGATGGTAAACCTTCACTTTACGTAAACGGTAAGCTCATCAAACAGGGTGAAAAATCGCCAATGATTGTCCATCCGGTAATTGTTGACTACCAAAACAACGATAAATTATTTTACTACGATGGAGATATTACTCGACCTAAAGTATTCGACTATCGGCTATCAAAATCAGAAATAGAAGAACTATTTGAGGGAGGCGTTCCCTTTGATAAAAGGAATAAAGCAGTTGAACCATTTTCCGGTGAAAATTCGGGTTTTTTGATTTGGGAGAACGGTGAATATGTGCTTAAATCGACATCAGGCGGAACATCTAAAATAGTAGTTGATGAAATAAACAAACCCCTTGAGCTGAGCGGCGACTGGACAGTTAGTTTCCAGGATAACAGGGGAGCGCCAAAGCAAATCATTTTACCGGAACTCAAATCGCTGCACACTCATGCTGAGGTAGGGATAAAATATTTTTCGGGTACAGCAACTTATCACAAAACTTTTGTTGCCGAACCGTCATTGATTGAAAATGAAAAGCCTGTATTTCTTGATTTGGGAAGGATTGCGGTGATTGCAGAAGTGATACTAAACGGGAAAGAGCTTGGCGTTGTCTGGAAACCTCCATACGAATACGATATCACAGAAATTGTAAAAGAAGGCGAAAACGAACTTCAGGTAAAAGTGACCAACTTGTGGCCCAACCGTTTGATTGGCGATGAACAGTTGCCGGAAGAAAATGAGTTTAAAAAGTATGGACCAAAAGGTTCTGGAATTGTCGATTACCCCGATTGGTTCAGGCAGGGAAAACCAAAACCGGCCGGAGGAAGGGTAACTTTTACTACCTGGCGGCATTTCGATAAGGATTCACCTTTGTTGGAATCGGGATTGATCGGGCCGGTGGAAATATTTAATGCCGTGGCGATAAATATAAAATAAGCAACTACTTTGAAACTATCTTTTTTGCAATGAAAATAACTTTGAATTTTGTTTTGATCCTGCTTTTATTTCTTGCTGCATGCAGTAAGCCTAAAAGCGAATTTTACAAGGGGCAGCTTCCCGACTCAACACTCATTGCCATTCGTGACGGATTTGACACACGGGTAGCTGATTTATTCGATGCTCAAAAAGGGAAAACGCTTGGTGAAACATTCAGGGTAAACTGGAACGAGAGCCTGGCACATTCTTATCCCCGTACAACATATGCGGCTGTGCAATTTTGGTTGAATGAAAATATCGACTCAGCCAATATTGCCCTTCAGGAATATGGACAGTATTTTATCGATAAACCCGATGAGAACCGTATGAATGTTGGCTGGCATACCGAGATGGCCCTTCGTTTGATCGAAATGTATGGATCAAAAGGGAGAAAGTCTCCCGGTCTTTTAAAGCCGGAAACAGAAAAGAAAATCATGGAAGGGATCTGGACCAATGTTAAAGGAGGGATGGGACAGGACCCGGAACAAATTAATACCATGACCGGGAATTATACAAAGGAATCGAAGACATGGTATATCAATTCATCTGAAAACCTGCATGCACAGAGTTTTACCACCCGCTGGAATTTTGCATTGCTGGCAAAAGACATGCCTGATTTTAAAGACCGCAAATACAACGACGGACACAATGCTGCATGGCATTACGGGAAATGGACAGAATACTTAAAGATGTACTTCACTGAACGTGCAAAAAAGGCTTGTTCATTGAAATGATGAGCCGGGATTACAACCATAAAACATTAAAGGGAATGTTCAATATTTATGATTTTTCTCCCGACCCTGAGTTGAAACGAAAAGCAGGAAATTATCTTGACCTTTATTTTGCATATTGGGGCGAAGAGCAGGTCAACGGAGTTTCCGGCGGAGGAAAATCAAGGTTATACCAGGATGTGTCTCCCAGCACCTCGGAATATGGCTACGTGTTTTTTGGCATTGGCGAAAAACCCCGGTTTGAAACCACTATCCTGTCAGCAATGACAACAAGTTATCAGCCTTCATTGCTTGTTTACGATATCGTTTGCGACTTGATGGGCAGGGGCAATTACGAAGTCAGGCAGCGTGCCATGGGGTTGGCTGAACAAGGTTATTATGAACCACCAATATATCATTTACGTACCGATTCCGGGGGGATCGTCAGGAATTCATATTGTACCCCTGATTTTATTATCGGCACGGCAATGTTTGAAGCCCGGCCTTATGAGGATTGGACCCTGATTAGTTCGCAAAATCAGTCGCGTGGTGTAATATTTTCAAGCAACCCGGAAGCAGGGATACTTCCACAGTGTGAGAAAATCAAAAATAACAGATTGTACAACTCCATGTGGTCGGTTCAGGAAAAGGGAACACAAATTAGCCAGAAACTGCAAACCAGCAGGGGCGCCGGGCGCACGATGGTGTGGTTTTCGGCGCAAGGACTTAGTAACCCTATTGAAGTTGGCGGTTGGATTCTTGCCGAATCGGAAGGTGCTTATGCCGCTGTAAAGGTTGTTGATGGTGGTTACGAATGGGAAGACAATACCGGAAGGACAAAAGGGAAATGGCTGGTTTGCAGTGACGAATATTCCCCTGTAATTCTTGAAGCAGACCAGAAATCAAATTACAAATCCTTTGAGGAATTCAAGGAGAAAGTGATCGGTAACCAACTTTTTTTTAACAATAATATCCTAAAATATACCGGCATTTATGATGATGATTTTACCTTTTATGCCGACTACTCAAAATCCCCTGAAATTAACGGTTCTCCGGTTGATTATGCACCAGCAAAAGTGTACGATAGTCCATTTCTGAAAGCTGAATGGAACAGTGGGGTGGTCCATATTCAAAAAGGAAACCGCGAATTGGTTTTAGATTTCAATTAAGCAAAATAAATACAAGCAAAACAATCATATAATTCAAACAAAAAATAACATCAACTATGAAAGCATTTAAAATTCCAGTTTTATTAGCCATCGTTTTTTGCGTTTCATTCATTTCGTGCCAACCTAAAAGCGATAAAAAATCAGATTCAAAATACTTTAGTGATTGGCCCGAAGGGGCTTCTCCTGAAGAAGTAGGCAAAAAATTATCAGAAAATTTATTAGCACGCAAATTTCATTTCCAGGAGGGACGATTTGGACGTCTTGTTTATCCCGAGGTTTGCGCATGGTATGGTGCGCTTAATATTGCAGAGCTTACCAACGACAATGTACTTCAGGAAAAGCTGATTCGCCATTACGATCTGTTTTTAACACCCGAAGGGAGTAAATACATTGTCGACCGGGCTCATGTTGATTATCGGGTCACAGGGGTTATTCCGCTCGAAATTTATATTCAAACGAAGGACGAGAAATACCTCAAAGATGGCATTCGCTGGGCCGATGCACAGTGGGATGAACCAACCGAAGACGGAGTTACCCGCGAAGCACGTTACTGGGTTGATGATATTTATATGATATCGGCCTTGCAGGTTGAAGCTTACCGGGCAACCGGAGAGTTAAAATACCTCGATCGTGCCGCACTTACAACTGCAACTTATTTGGATAAATTACAAGAACCAAACGGACTGTTTCATCACGCAGAAGATTCGCCTTTCTTTTGGGGGCGTGGCAACGGTTGGTACGCAGCCGGAATGGCCGAATTGTTAAGCGAATTGCCGGAAGACAATAAATATTACGACCGGATCATGAGTGGCTACCGAACCATGATGGAGTCGCTTTTAAAATACCAGAGAGAAGAAGGTTTGTGGCGGCAATTGGTAGACAAAGAAGAATCGTGGCTCGAGACCTCGGGAGCCGGTATGTTTGCTTTTGCAATGGTAACCGGAGTAAAAAATGGCTGGCTGGAAGCCGATGTGTATGGTCCGGCAGCACGCAAAGCATGGCTTGCCCTTGTCAGCAGAATTGATAAAGAAGGAAACGTTCAGGATGTGTGTGTGGGAACCAACAAAGCCTTTAAAGAAGTTGGTCCCGATCTGGATAAACAACTGGAATTTTATATCGCTCGAAACCGTGATACCGGCGACCTGCATGGGCAGGCACCCGTATTGTGGACTGCAATGGCTTTTCTGAAATAAAAAAATAAATGGCTTAAATACCAATAACATGAATCTTAACGAAAAAACAATTAAAATTTCAAACGTAGCATTATTGCTGGTTTTTACAATTAGCATCATATCGTGTTCTCAGGGAGGTAAAAAATCCAGTGAAAAAGGAGAGATAAAAAAAGCTGAAACTCCTGATATTAATGCATTGAGGGACCTGTCAAGACACGATTTTTTATATGCCGGCGAAGCAAAAGTACAGGATATGTACATTGTAAAAAACGGAAAGATAGCCTGGGAATACAAAGGTCCGAGAGACCAGGGCTACATAGGTGAGATAAGTGATGCAGTATTAATGAGCAACGGGAACATTTTGTTTGCCCATCAAAGGGGCATTACACTTATTACACCCGAAATAGAGGTGCTATGGCATTATGATACTCCTGAAGGATATGAAACACACACAGCCCAGCCCATCGGAGAAAACTATGTGGTGTTTGTGCAGAATGGAAATCCGGCACAGGTTTTTGTTGTAAACATTAAGACCGGGGAAACAGTAAAAAGTTTTGAGGTCCCTGTAAAAAATCCGAGCAATTCCCACGGACATTTCAGACACGCGCGGCTTACAAAAGATGGTACTTACCTGATTGCGCATATGGATTTGGGAAAAGTTATTGAGTATGATATTGACGGAAATCAGTTATGGTCAATGGATACACCAAAAATATGGTCGGCAGAATCCCTTGAAAACGGAAATATTTTACTTTGCGGCAACGATCGTTGGATTCGGGAAGTAAACAAACAATGCGAACTGGTATGGGATTTTAAGTTAGACGACTACCCGCAGTATAACATGACAAAACCACAGATCGCCACACGCCTTGACAATGGAAATACCATTATTAACGATTGGTTTAGTGACTGGGGAGATACATTGGATATAAAAAATCCACCCATTCAGGCCATCGAAGTTACGCCGGACAAAAAAGTAGTTTGGATTATACAATCGTGGGAAAAGCCAAATTTAGGGCCGTCAACAACCATTCAGGTGCTGAACGAAAATCGCATTCCGGAAAACAAACATTTTGGTCCGTTTAAATAAAGGAAATTAAGCGAGAAAATGTTGCTGTTTTATTTGGTAGTCTCCCAATATCTTCTTATCCAGCCCCTTGTGGAATAACATGGGAATCATAAATTTAAGTATTGCCTCATGCAGTTAAAACCGTTCTTTTTCTATGGTGCATAGACATCATTCGGTAGTCTGGTTCTGTATGGTTTTGAGAGTTCCGATTGGCAGTTGGATGCCGTATAAGAGATTTATTTGCACAAAGACCATCAGGCATGGGGCAAATTTTATAAACGCTTACATAGATGTGTCATGGTAAAAGCAAGAACAAAAAAAGGAACAAGTGAAGAAAATTTCACAGTTACAGGTAATCAATCCCAACGTTGCAGGTATCGATGTGTCTGATACCGAAATGATGACTGCCTATCCAATTAAGACAGGACAGCTTGTGGTTCGAGCATTTGGTTGTTTTACTTCAGATATACATTTAATTGCAAGATATTTTAAGGAGAATGGTATTACTTCAATAGCAATGGAAAGCACTGGTGTTTATTGGATTGCATTATTTTTGTTGTTACAAGAATATGGATTTGAGGTTTGCCTTGTAAATGCAACACATGTAAAAAATGTAACCGGAAGGATGCACTAAAAGGTCAAAAAACTACAACAACATCAATGGACTGGGATCAGTTCAAGTCTCTAATCTCAAAGTTAGAACGAGATGGTGAAAACAAGTATTGTTTATTAATTGCCATTGGAGTATTCACCGGTCTTCGGATTGGTGATCTACTTCAGCTCCGGTTCAGCCAATTTGAAAATGGCGAAACTTTTACCATTGTTGAGAAGAAAACAAAAAAGACAAGAAAGATTAAGATTAATCAGGACTTAAAATCCATTTTGATGAGGACAAAGGAAAAAATGTCAATTGTTGACAGCAATCAATTTATTTTCATTAATCGTTACGGAACAAAACCAATTGATAGAAATTGGATTAATGAAAGTTTGAAAAGAATATTCAAGAAGTATAATATCGAACTTGATGGTAATATATCATCTCATATGTTTCTTAAAACATTAGGAAATAGAGTGCTAAAACTGAATAATTATTCCAATGAATCTATTGTTTTATTGATGGAACTATTTGGTCAGAGTAGTATGGCAATTACGAAGAAGTACCTTGGAGTACGAGAACGGGAGATACTAGGTGTTTATGATTCTTTAAATTTATAAGTATCAGCGAGGACTGTCTTTGGAGATAAGGGCGAAACATTGTATAGGACTTTCAAGGGTCGCTTACTAAAATTAGTAGCCTTGTTAAGCCACTTGAAATAAAAGCAGAAAAGGCACTAATAAATTATACAAAGTGTCCCGTATGTGTCCCAATGAAAAACAAAAAAGCCAGAAGAAAATTCCTCTGGCTTTTGGTGTAGCGGGAGCAGAGCAAATATCTAACTTCATTGAACATTATTATTTGCTTGTAAATCTGCATGATAGCTTAAAGAGTATGGTTTGTTTTAGGATCTAACAAATTTCCTTAGAAAACAGAAATTGAAATCTTCTAAAATGATAGGCGAGAATTAGGATATCGAAAAATTTAATGTAGAACTTACTGATTATCCTGGAAATGATAGAACTATTAAGTTATTAAAAAGAAAGATGTAATTGGTATTAATATTCAAAACTGACGATTGAGGCCAATGGTAAATTAACTCAAGTTCATGCTGAGTCTACACATGATAATTTCTCAGTTTGTTTTTGCGTAGAAAGATGATTAATCCAATGCTGTTATTTCACTAATTGCATACAATGGCAAATTAGTTAACCAATCCTCTGCACGGAAATCGGACATTGAGGTTCGGACTGCCAGAGAAGGAGTGTATTTTTGGCAAAATGATTTTAAGCTTTTTGCCTGCAGGTTTTCTTCTGCCTTAACTTCAATTGGAATAGCCTTGCCTGAATATTGTACCAAAAAATCAATTTCGGCCTTCGACTTTTCTGCTGACCAATAGTTTATTACCATGCCCGAAATTGTAGTTAGTTGTTGTAAAACGTACTGTTCTGTTAAAGCTCCTTTAAACTCCTCAAATATTACATTGCCATTTATTAATGTTCGAACATCAATATCTCCCATGGCTCCCAAAAGACCAACATCCACAATAAACAACTTGAAAGAACCAATATCCTCATAAGCTTTCAATGGAATTCCGGGTTTTGATACCCTGCATATTTTATGTGCCAATCCACAATCGACTAACCACGATAAAGCCAGTTCATAGTCTTTTGCCCTTGACCCTTTTTTTACCACTCCATAGATAAATTTCTTATTCTCTTTTGCTAACTGAGCCGGAATTGAATTCCAGAGCATTCTGATTCGCGGGACAATTTCACCAGGGGCATGTTTTGAAAAATCTTGCTCATATGCCGAAAGAATTCGTTTCTGAATATTCCTTACTTCAACAAAATCATTATTTGTTTTAAATGACAGGACAGCCTCAGGCATTCCTCCAATATAATAATAGAACCGGAGGAGCTGAATGTATTTCTCCCTGAAACTTTTTATAAGTATCCAATCCTTACTTTTCAGAAGATCAAGCAAGGGGTGTTGATCGAGTGCCATAAGAAACTCGATAAAGTTTAGAGGATATAAATCAAGGAACTCAACCTTCCCAACAGGGAATGAAGTTTGATTGTGCATTGCCACACCCAATAAGGAACCAGCTGCAATAATATGGTATTGTGGGGCATTCTCGCAAAAATACTTTAGGGAAGTTATCGCACCCTCAGCCTCTTGTATCTCATCAAATACAATCAATGTGTTTTGCGGATCAATTTGAATTCCTGATTCAATCTGTAAAGCTGTAACAATACGTTGTATATTATAATCTTCCCTGAAAAGTGCTTTTAGCAGTTTTGTACTCTCGAAATTGATATATACCGTTTGAGTATACTCATTTTTGCCAAACTCTTTCATCAACCAGGTTTTCCCAACCTGTCGGGCGCCCTTGATAATTAGCGGTTTCCGCCCCGACTTATTTTTCCAGGATATTAGATCCTGCATGGCCAGTCTCTTCATATTGAAATTGAATTATTTACATTTATTCGAACGACTATCCATGCAAATATACATTTATTCGAACGACTTTGCGGATAAGAGTACAATTATATGGACGTCTTTATGGTGTACGACTCATATATTCTTAAAAATCAAGGTGAAGACGTACAAGAAAAAATAAGAATTCAATTGTTAGTTTTGAATTTTTGCAATCGATAATAAATTAGGTTGGAGGATAAAAAATCAAATACTGAACTAAAAAAGCTCCTAAAGAATGGTGACCTGCGCGCTTTCGATGCTATCTATAAAAAATGTTAAAGGAGGTTATTTGGTTTTGTTTTTCGGTATGTGAAAAAAAGAGAATATCTAACCAAAAATATAAATTCGATGATGCTAATAAGATTACTAAAATCAAGGGATTCGGAGAGTTTAGGCATAAAAAAAGCCGGTAAAAATACCGGCTTTTCGTTTCAAGTAGCGGGAGCCGGACTTGAACCGACGACCTTTGGGTTATGAGCCCAACGAGCTACCAACTGCTCCATCCCGCAATATATTTTTATTTCAAATGAAATTTCTTTGTGAACGCGGGTGCAAATATAATAGCTTTTTTTGAATCTGCAAACCGTGTCTGTCAAATTGTAAAAAAAGAACGGCCCATCAAAAAATGACGAGCCGTTCCGGGCGTATATTAATACTTACCCTCGGAATAACTAGATTCCAAAAGTATCTTTAACCTGATCAATAAAATCGAGTTTTTCCCAGGTAAACAATTCCAGTTCCTTCGTTACTACACCATTATACGGAGATTCAAAGGTTTTTGTGACAGTTACCGGAGTTCTTCCCATGTGACCATATGCCGCCGAATCCAAATAGATGGGGTTGCGCAATTTTAAGCGCTCTTCAATTGCAGCCGGGCGGAGGTCGAAAACAGACTTTACTTTTTCGGCAATTTCCCCATCCGAAAGGTCAACATTCGACCGACCGTAAGTATTTACAAAAACACCAACCGGTTCGGCCACACCAATGGCATAGGCCAGTTGCACCAAAATCTCGTCGGAAATACCGGCAGCTACCAGGTTTTTGGCAATATGGCGCGAAGCATAGGCAGCCGAGCGGTCAACTTTCGACGGGTCTTTTCCCGAGAAAGCACCTCCACCATGGGCACCGCGTCCGCCGTAGGTATCCACAATAATTTTACGTCCGGTTAAACCGGTATCGCCATGCGGGCCACCAATTACAAATTTTCCCGTGGGATTAACATGGTAAATAATATCGTCGCCAAACAAAGCCTGCACTCGCTCGGGCAAGGTAGCTTTTACTCTCGGAATAAGAATGTTGATCACATCTTCCCTGATTTTTGCCAGCATGGGCTCGTCGGCGTCAAACTCGTCGTGCTGTGTAGATACCACAATGGTATGCACTTTAACCGGCTCGTTTGCCTGGTTGTACTCAATGGTTACCTGCGATTTTGAGTCAGGGCGCAAGTAGGTCATTTCTTTTTCCTCGCGGCGAATGGCTGCCAACTCGAGCAAAATAACGTGCGACAATTCCAGCGAAAGTGGCATGTAGTTGTCGGTGTCTTTACACGCGTAACCAAACATCATTCCCTGGTCGCCGGCACCTTGTTCGTTTTTGTCGGCTTTGTCAACACCGCGGTTAATGTCGTCGCTTTGTTCGTGAATGGCAGTAAGCACACCACACGAGTCTCCATCGAAACGGTATGCTGCTTTGGTGTAACCAATTTTGTTGATCACGCCCCGTGTTACTTCCTGCACATCAACATAGGCACTCGATTTTACCTCGCCGGCTACCACAACCTGTCCGGTGGTAACCAGGGTCTCAATGGCCACTTTTGAATTGGGATCGAATGCCAGAAACTGGTCGAGTAATGCGTCCGAAATCTGATCGGAAACTTTATCCGGATGTCCTTCCGAAACCGATTCACTTGTAAATAAATAATTCATAAAATCCCTTTTTAAACTGAAGTTAATCAGTACATTAAACACTAAATATTAAACTGCGGGATATTCGATTGATATTGAAAAATGCGATTGTTTTAGCGTTTTTTTCATGTGGTTGCAATCAATCTCAAATCTTTCCACGTAGCGGCGACAAATGTACGGGCTTTATTTGAAATAAAAAAGCTTATTTGAAATTATTCTTAATAGGGGCGATCCAAAAAATAAAACAATCATGCTTTTTAGGAATCATCAACAGGAATGAAAGCCATACAATTTTGTGCAGAATCTCCCTCGCTCCCTCTCTATTCATAGACAGGGACGATTGTGTCGAAGGCACAATCAGGGTGAGTATGAATACTTAGAACCGTTGTTTACAGTTGAATTTGCATAGACTTTCAGAAAAAAAGGGCCTTGCTTACATTTCAAACAACGCCTTTATTTCCTGATAATAACTTCTGCCACTGGTAATTTTACTTTGGCTGTAATCATCAAGAATTAATACAAAACGGTTGTTAAAGTGTTTTCTAACTTCTTTTAAAAGGTTTTTATTGATGAGGTAGGATTTATGAACGCGGATAAAATAGCCGGGAAGTTTTTCTGCCCGTTTTTTCCGATGAAGTCCCTTATCTACCGGTTATCAATTTTTTCCGGGTTCAGGTCGTGATTTTGCATCCGGTGCCAGGCCATTTCTTCGTATTTGGTGCCGGGTTTACCGTAGTTGCTAAAGGGATCGATGCTTAAGCCACCACGCGGCAGGAACTTTCCCCATACTTCAATGTATTTTGGTTGCATTAAAGCAATCAGGTCTTTCATCATTAGGTTGATGCAGTCTTCGTGGAAAGCACCATGGTTTCGAAAGCTAAACAGGTATAATTTCAGGCTTTTGCTTTCAACCAGCTTCCCGTCGGGGATATAGCTTAAATAGATGCTTGCAAAATCG
The DNA here is from genome assembly GCA_041546215.1 of Draconibacterium sp. Taxonomy (GTDB): domain Bacteria; phylum Bacteroidota; class Bacteroidia; order Bacteroidales; family Prolixibacteraceae; genus Draconibacterium. The sequence goes on from JBFEWU010000019.1 coordinate 12,906, forward strand.
GGCTGTCCTGTAATGGGGCACAAACTGGTAAACTCGGGGCAATTAAATTTCACCCAATAGTCATTCTCCGGATGTTTGTTTTCAAAGGCTTCCAGCACATCGGGGCTGTAATCAAAACCATAAGTGGTTTCCTGTCCAAGGTTTTTAAGTTCACTCATTTTAATTGCTCTTGTGTTTACATTTATGATAAGGACTGTAAATAGTGCTCCAAACCCTGGTTCCGCAATTTGCAGGCCGGGCAATTGCCGCAACCTTTGCCTTTTAGTCCGTTATAGCAGGTTACGGTTTCATTCTGCACCAATTCAAACACGCCAAGCTCATCGGCAAGTTGCCAGATCTGTGTTTTGTTTTTCCACATCAGTGGCGTATGAATGGTATACTCATAATCCATCGAAAGGTTTAAGGTGGCGTTTAGCGAAACAATAAATTCATTGCGGCAGTCGGGGTAGCCACTGTAATCGGCTTCGCCCACACCGGTTACCAAATGGTGGATGTTATGCTCTTTTGCAAAAATGGCGGCATAGGTCAGAAACAGCATATTCCGGCCTTCCACCAGTGTATTGGGTGGATTCTCTTTGGGTTTGCAGGCATCAACGCCTATGCTGTGATTTGTCAGCGAATTTTGGCTCAATTGTTTAACCAGGTCCATTGGGTACACACTGAAGGGTACATTCGCTTTTTGAGCGATGGCTTTGGCTGCCTCAAGTTCAATGGCATGGCGTTGCCCGTAATCGAAGGCGATGGCAAATACATCATCAAAATGTTCATTGGCCCAAAACAAACAGGTAGTTGAATCCTGTCCACCCGAAAACACCACCAGGGCTTTATCATACTTCATGCGGTAATTATAAATATAATTTTCATTTTCAGCACTTTGCAGCAATACATAAACCCGTTAAAAATTTTCTCGCCAAGGCGCCAGGATACCAGGATCATTCTTTGTGATCCTGCGGCTTTGCGGTTTATATACCTACCAGGCATTCTTTGCTTCTTATGAATAAAATTCCTCAATGGTGTGCGTTTCATACGATCATGATTAGAATCAAGTCACAAGATGATGATCTGTTAAGCCTGTTTTAAACGAAAGGGATTATAAGAGATCGAATGATCAAAGGCATCTTCGCCTTCTATTTGTTTCACTTTCTTAACCACTAAAATGGTCAGGGGCAGAATAGCAATTTCGTAAACCGTTTTTATTAATGCCTGTGTAAGCATCATTATCAGCAGGGCTTTTAGCGGAAATATTCCGGCAAAGGCAATGCTTATAAACAAAACCGAGTCGGCACCTTCACCCACCAGAGTCGACAATATGGCTCTTGCCGAAAAACCTTTTCCTTTGGTAAGTACTTTAAAACGGCTCATAACGTAAGCGTTTAAAAACGATCCCAAAAGATAGGCCAGCATACTCGCAGCCACTATGCGCGGAGTGCTGCCCAATACCGTTGCAAAGGCTTCCTGGTTTTGCCAGAAGGGAGCGGCAGTAACGGCAATGCCAATGCTAAAAAACAGCACGGCCAGCAGGTTTACCCCAAACCCGGCCCAAATAATCAGGCGCGCTTTTTGGTAGCCCCAAACTTCAACCAGCACATCGTTTATGATATAGGCCAGCGGAAAAATCAATACGCCAGCCGGAGCCGACCAGGGGCCGATCATCATAATTTTGGAGGCAAGAATGTTAGAGATTAAAAGACAGGTTGCGAATAATATCCCTGTCAGCATAAAAAGAACTGAAACTTTTGTTTTCATCTTTCTTGTTTTTTACGTGGTTATCAAGAACACGTGGTTAATAATGCGGCAAAGATATAAAATATTTTACCCCATCAACAAAAAATCATCGCCTTCCACATACTCCCGCTGCCTTAGAAAAGTTCGGATTTTTTCTCCGGCGCCGGTGTTGGTCACCATCGAAACAATAAAAAACCGGCCGGGTGCCGGAAGGTTCTTATAGTAAATGGCATCCTGCTTTGATTTTACAATATCAATGCGGCCTTCAATCTCCAATCCCTCCTGTTCAAGAAATACTGCCCGCTGCCGTGTTTTGCGACCAGCACCCCACAGCCATATTTTGGGATGAAAGCGATTGTTTTGCTCCGACCACTTTTTAAAGTACAGGGCCTTTGTTTTAAAAAAGGCCTTGGTAGAATAGCGTCGATCGGTTCGGGTAAGCCTTGTGGAGTAGTCGTGCCACTCCAAAAGCGCTTCGGGTAGCTTGGCCATTCTTACCCCGGCAGAGAGGTAGCGCAACTGCAATTCGTAATCTTCGGGGAAGTCACCATCCAGGCAGCCCCCGTATTTTTCAAAGAGCTCGCGCCGGAACATAATGGTTGGATTTACAAGCGGGATTTCAATAAAACGGTTTAGTTCAATTTCTTCCGGGGTATGAAATGAATTGACCCATTGGACAAAACGCTGAAATCCTTCGCTGTTCAGGTTGTGAGGAATAAATTGTACCTCCGTTCCCACACATCCGGTTTCGGGGTGCCTACTTAGGAACTGGTGCTGCTTTTCCAAACGTTTCGGATGCGAAAAGTCGTCGGCATCCATTCGGGCCAGGTAGCTGCCATGGGCGTTCTTCAACCCGCAATTCATGGCATTGGCAACACCTTGTTTGCTTTCTTGCAGTACGCGGATTCGTGAATCGACGGCCGCCAAATCCAGAGCTATTGAGGCACTTTTATCGCTGGAGTTATTATCGATCAATAACAATTCAAAATCACTGAAACTTTGATCCAGAATGCTTTTGGCTGCTCTTCTTAAGGTTTTTTCGGCATTATAATACGGGAGAATGACCGAGATTTCAGGTTTTGTTTTCTCTCCACTCATGGCTCCAATCTCAAATCTGATTTTGTGTGAGTTGATGGAAAACGTTTTCCAGGTTCTGTTGTTTTTCCTGTAAGGTAAGCAGAGTCAATTGGTTTTTAACCGCGAATTCAAAAATGGCAGGACGAATGTCGTCGGAGTTTTCCGATTCTATTTCCCACAAGGCATTTTCATAAACCGCGTTTTTTACCCCGGGAATGGCGAGGATTTTATCCTTTTCAACTTTCGATAAAAATTCGGCAAGAACAAGCTGGTTCCGGCTGAAACTGCCCGATTTTACTTCCGCAATTCCACCGTCGGCAACAATCTTACCGCGGTTAATAATAATTACACGATTGCAAACAGCCTCCACTTCCTGCATAATGTGTGAGGATAGAATTACTGTTTTTTCTTTACTGATTTCCCGGATTAAAGCTCTTATTTCCTCCAGCTGATTGGGATCGAGTCCGGTGGTGGGTTCATCCAAAATTAATATCGATGGATCGTGAATAAGCGCTTGCGCCAGTCCTACCCGCTGCCGGTAACCTTTGGAAAGGGCACGTATTTTTTTGTGCTGCTCCAGGCCCAATCCGGTAAGTTCAACCATTTCGGCCACCCGCTGCTTTTTGTTGGGCAGCTGGTAAAAACCTGCCGTTATTTCCAAAAATTCTTTGACGTACAAGTCGGTGTAAAGTGGATTGTGCTCGGCCAGGTAGCCAATTTCCTTTTTGTAGGCCAGGTTTTCCTGTTCAACTTTTTGGCCGTGAATAATCACTTCACCTGAATCCTGGGGCAGGTAGCCGGTAATAATTTTCATCATGGTTGACTTGCCCGCGCCATTGGGTCCCAAAAAACCGACCAATTCGCCTTTTTTTATGGCAAAGCTTACACTGTCAAGGGCTTTCTGCTTCCCGAAACATTTAACTATCTTGCTTGTTTCTACTGTCATACACGTTGATATTGCAAACAAAAATAGCTGATTCTTTTTATTTTAGAAGCATTAGGTTAAATTTGCAGCTCAGCTTAACAGATTCAGTTCATGAAAGATCGGCATTTCAATTATATAAAAGATTTAACCAGGTACGAAAGACAGGAGACAAGCGAAGTAAATATTGGTGGAGTTCCGGTGGGAGGGAATAATCCCATCCGAATTCAAACCATGACGGATACCGACTCGAAAGATACAGATGCTACCGTGGAACAGGTAATCCGGGTTGTTAAAGAGGGAGCCGACTACGTACGTGTTACGGTAAAAGGTATGGCAGATGCTGAAAATCTGAAGGTAATTAAGAAAGAATTAGTTGCGCGTGGCTATAACACGCCCTTGATTGCCGATATTCATTTTAATCCAAAGTTGGCTGAGATTGCCGCTAAATATGTTTCAAAAGTTCGTATAAATCCCGGAAACTTTTACGATAAAAGAGCGCAATTCAAAAATAAAATCTACAGCGACGAAGAATATAAAAAGGAGTTGGAAAAAATTGAAGAACAGTTTGTTCCATTTCTTAAGATTCTAAAGAAAACAAATACGGCACTTCGAATAGGGGCCAATCATGGTTCGCTTTCGGATCGGGTAATGAGCCGTTTTGGTGATACACCTTCCGGAATTGCCGAGTCGGTAATGGAATTCCTGAGAATTTGCAAAAAGGAAAAATTCAATAATGTAGTTGTTTCCATTAAGTCGAGCAACACACGGGTAATGGTTTATACCGTTCGTTTGCTGAATTTTAAAATGCGTTTGGAAGACATGAAATTCCCGTTTCACCTGGGTGTTACCGAAGCGGGAGAGGGAGAAGATGGACGTATTAAATCGGCAGCCGGAATTGGAGCTTTGCTTTCCGATGGAATTGGTGATACCATTCGCGTTTCCTTAACCGAAAGGCCCATTAATGAGATCCCGGTTGCTTTGAAACTGGTTAATCATTTTAAAACCTACCAAAACCACGAGCCCATAACCGCTCCCATGATTGCGCAAACCAATCCCTTTGAATACGAGCGCCGCGATACCCGCCCGGTATTAAATATGGGAGAAAAACAGCTGCCGGTGGTAGTTGCTGACCTGGGTGAGCGCAGTCTGCGCGAAATGATCCCCATCCGTGGGAAATTGGTTCCGGACTTCTTCCTGTCGGGAAATAAGATTCTGGATATCCAGGGAGAAGAATATCCGGTCATTACCCTCGAAGAATATCTTTTTGAAAGTACACGTTGGGGCAGAATGAAATTCATTCGCACAAGTAAAGCGGAATTTGACCGTTTTATGGATTTGCACCCCGAAATCATAATGAAGTTGAAACAGACACGTAAAACCGTGTTGATTCTCGAAAGTTTCAATGCCAATCCAATGGCCGAGCTTCGGGCCTTTTTTATGGCTCTTGAAACGCATATTTGGAAGGTGCCGGTTATTCTTTACCGCAAGTATGACGATGATAACCTGGGCGACATGCACATTAAAGCTGCTGCCGATCTGGGTGGTTTGCTCATCGATGGATACGGCGATGGAATTTGTTTGTCGAACGACAGCGAAAATATTACGTTCACCGAATTGAAAGACCTGAGTTTTGGAATACTGCAAGCCAGCCGCATGCGCGTATCTAAAACCGAGTTTATCTCGTGCCCCGGCTGTGGCCGTACACTTTTCGACCTGCACGAAACCACCAAAAATATTAAGGAACACTTTAAGCATCTCGATCACCTCAAAATTGGTATTATGGGATGCGTAGTGAATGGTCCCGGAGAAATGGGCGATGTTGATTATGGTTTTGTGGGAGCCGGGAATAACAAGGTGAATTTGTACAAAGGATTAAAACCCGTGAAACGCCATATTCCTTACGAAAATGCCGTGGAAGAACTGGAGCAGTTGGTACGTGAAAACGGCGACTGGAAAGACCCGGTAGATTAATCCTGTTTGTAAGTTGACATGAGTGCCCTTAGTTTTTCCTGTAAAGCTTCAAGTCCGGGAATTGTATCTCCCGGATTGTAACGGAGTTCATGGCTTTCTTCATCTTTTGTTACACGGATAATTTCATCGCAGCCATCCACACAAACATTGCACTGGTTGTACTCAAGTGTCGTGTAATATTCCTGATCAAAACAAGAGATTAATTGGTCCCAGTTGTCAGCGGAGAAATCATCATTGTCTGAATCTGAGCCTTTGTTTTCGCCGCAGGGTATAATTCGCTTGTACCCTATTCTTGTGTTGGTTATGGTTATGAATCCCGATCCGGCGCACCATCCACATTCAAATCCGAATTCTATTTTTATGGAATCATCGGGCAGGGGATCGCTTTCGGTACATGAGAATGCAAGTAATGCAAGAAACAAAAGAAGGAGAAATGTACTTTTTGGCATATTATAAATTTTAAAAGAAGATGAATTAGAGTCAGTCCAGGTTGCGTGGATCAGGGGATTTATTGGTTTGAATCCTGAATTCAGCCATTTTCTGCTTCTAATTTTTATCTTTGAAACCGTAAAACAACTCAAAATATCAATAAATGGCAAGAACATATTGGAAACCCGGAACCATTATTTATCCGCTTCCGGCGGTAATGGTAAGTTGTGGCGAAAGTCCTGATGAATATAACATTATAACCATTGCATGGACGGGAACGATCAACAGCGATCCGCCAATGTGTTACATTTCAGTACGCCCCGGGCGGCATTCATACGATATTATTAAACGTACCGGCGAATATGTGATTAACCTTACCACCGAAAAATTAGCCAAAGCAACCGATTGGTGCGGTTGCCGTTCAGGGAGAAAATACAACAAATGGAAGGAAATGAATTTAACTCCGGCCGAAGCAAAACATGTAAAAGCACCCATTATTGCCGAGTCGCCGGTTAATATCGAATGCCGGGTAAAAGATATTGTTGAACTGGGAACTCACCACATGTTTATTTCCGATGTGCTCGGGGTTTCGGTCGACGACGATTATATGAACGAAGAACAAGCTTTTAGCTTCTCCAAAGCGAATCCGCTGGTGTATAGCCATGGCCATTATTTCGGCATGGGACAGAAGATTGGAAAATTTGGCTGGTCAGTCGAAAAAAAGAAAAAGTAAACGCTTCTTCTGAACAATCCAAATCTGATTTTGTAATTATTGAACTTGAATGCATACTATTTCAGGATGATCGTCATCTGACTGGTTTGTGAATTAGAGGCATATAAATATAATTGATGGAAAATGAAGAGATTGAAGGTATTAATAGTAATTATTTTAATGAATTTAGGGATGGTAAATGCGCAGAATAATCCGCTTTTGGGCGATTTTAACACGCCACACGGAGCGGCTCCATTTGATAAAATTAAAAATGAACATTTTTTGCCGGCTTTTGAAGAAGCCATAAAACAGGGCGAAGCAGAAGTAGAGGCAATTAAAAACAATAAGGCAGCACCAACTTTCGAAAACACGGTGGTTGCTTTAGATGAAATGGCCCGCTTACGGGGAAGAACAGCCGGAATATTTTTTAACTTAATGAGTTCGGAAACCAACGATGAATTGCAAAAAATTGCACAGGAGGTTTCCCCGATGTTAACGAAATTCCAAAACGATATTTCTTTGGATCCGGTTTTATTTGAAAAAGTAAAAACCGTTTATGCAAAAAAAGACCAGCTGAATTTAACCACTGAACAAAACACCTTGCTCGAAAAAACTTACGTGGATTTTGTTCGCGAGGGGGCCAATCTTTCCGATGCCGACAAGGAGAAATTCAGGGAAATCAGCACTGAACTTTCGAAGCTGTCTTTAACTTTTGGCGAGAATGTGTTAAAGGAAACCAATAAGTACGAAATGCTGATTACCGACAAGAGCAAATTGGCAGGTTTGCCCGAAGGAGCTGTGGAAGCCGCAGCAGGCAGGGCAAAAGCAAAAGATAAAGAGGGTTGGTTGTTCGACATTTCCATGCCCAGTTATATGCCCTTTCTGAAATATGCCGATAATCGCGAACTGCGGAAGGAGCTGTATATGGCCTATGGTTCAAAATCGTTTAAAGGCGATGACCTGGATAACCAGGAAAACGTTAAACGAATGGTCGAACTGCGCCTGGAAATTGCCAAACTTCTGGGATATAAAAATTATGCCGAGTACGTTTTGGAGAGAAGGATGGCAATGAATCCTGCGGGAGTTTACGGATTGCTTGATGATTTGTATGCCGCATCTTATAAAGTGGCATTGGAAGAAAAAGCTGAAATTCAAAAGTACGCTGAAAAGCTGGGCTTTGAAGGTGAAATTATGCCCTGGGACTGGAGTTACTACAGCGAAAAACTAAAGGTCGAGAAATTTGACCTGAACGACGAGATGCTGAAGCCTTACTTTGAACTTAGCAATGTAATCGATGGTGTTTTTGGCTTAGCGACCGATCTCTTCGGAGTAACATTCAAAGAGAACAAAGAGATTCCGTTGTACAACGAAGAAGTTACTGCCTACGAAGTTTTTGATGTCGATGGCAAATTCCTTTCGGTATTTTATACCGATTTTCACCCACGTGCAAGCAAACGCGGTGGTGCCTGGATGAATCCCTTTAAGGAGCAATGGAAAGACAATGGTGTTGATTCGCGTCCACACATAACCATTGTAATGAACTTTACACGCCCAACCGAAACCAAACCTGCACTGTTAACTTTTAACGAAGTGGAAACCTTCTTGCACGAATTTGGTCATGCCCTGCACGGAATGCTGGCAAACTCGAACTACTCAAGTCTGTCGGGCACTAATGTGTATTACGATTTTGTTGAACTTCCTTCACAAATCATGGAAAACTGGGCGGTTGAAAAGGAGTTTCTCGACCGCTTTGCCAAACACTACAAAACCGGAGAAACCATACCCGCAGAATTGGTCGAAAAAATTGTAGCCTCGCAGAATTACCTGGCTGGCTACCTTTCCATTCGCCAGTTGAGTTTTGGATACATGGATATGGCCTGGCATACGCTTGAAAAACCCTTTGCGGGCAGTGTAAAAGACTTTGAAGAACAAGCCTGGAAGAAAGCAAAGATTTTTCCGGTAATTGATGAGGTTTGTATGAGTACACAGTTCGGCCATTTGTTTGCAGGCGGATACGCAGCCGGTTATTATGGCTATAAATGGGCCGAAGTTTTAGATGCCGATGCATTTAGTGTTTTTAAAGAAAAAGGTTTGTTTAACAAAGATGTGGCTGCTTCGTTCCGCGAAAATATTCTGGAAAAAGGCGGTACCGAACATCCAATGGTTTTGTATAAACGTTTCCGCGGGCAGGAACCAACAGTTGATGCACTTCTGGAAAGAAGTGGGTTGAATTAGATATTTTTATGAGTAGATTCCATCTCTGTCAGTTGACGGATGGTCAGCTGACGGATGGAATCCCTGATTTATACCACCTGGTATAGTTTTGATGGTATATTTTTTCGATCACCACCTTTGGGAGTTTTAATCCTGAAAATTCACCGTCAATCAGGTCACTGGTCATTTTGTTTTTGGTGCATAAATATTCCCAGTCGCGCATCCAGGTTTCGTGCATGCGTTTATGAAAATTTTCTTTGTTGCCGCCCCGGTCAATTATATCGGTTCCGTAAAGAATCCGGTCCTGGTAATCGATAAAAAACTGCCGTACTTTTTCCCGGTCTTCATGGGTTTGGTAGAACAACTGCCCCATTCGTGCTGCCATGTCAACCGCTGTATTGGGGTATTTGTCGAGCCACTTTGCCAGTTCTTCCACACTCCACTCTAAACTGGCCAGGTGGCAGCCAATAAAAACCAGTTCCGGATTTTTGTCCAGCATGCGATCGCGGGCAGCCATTTGATCCTCATAACCGGGCATTTCAGGATGTTTGTACATGTGGTATTGCGGGTTCCGTGTAAAATAGCCACTGTCGTTTTTTGTGGTCATTTCATCCAGTGGTAACCAGCAGTTTTTGGGTTCTCCCATGTGTGCTACCAGCGGTATTCTGTTTGCTGCTAAATGTGCAAAAACTTCATCAAATTGCGGATTGTCAATCATTACCAATTCGCCGTTTTCATCCCTGAATTCCATGCCAATATTTTTCCAGACTTTCACCGCGTTGGCACCGTCGGCAATGCACTGGTCAATCCACGAGATGGTGTTCTCTACCCAGCCCGTTTCGTCCCAGCCATCCATACAAAATGTGGTGGTATATTCCAGTTCAGCTGAATGACTGGCATGCAGGTTTCGTAAATTTTGATGCGTTTCCACAACACGTTCACAACTCCCCGAGTGAGTATTAATCGAAAGTAGTTTGAAATTATCTTTATTTGCCTGTTCCAGCGCTATTTGGTTTGCGTTGTAAACATGAAAATGTGCGTCGATTTTTTCCGCCGCTGCAAAATCATCCATTGAATAATGCTTTCCGCACGAGAGAAGCGTAAAACTTAAAATGAGAAGTGAAAATTTTTTGATTTTCATAATTACAGGCTTAAGTTGAGGATATGAAGTTAGGAAATTTTTGCCAGTCGGGTAAGGAAGTTTATTTTTGAGTTATAAAAAAGAAAGAGAAATGATTGAACTTTTAAGAGAACGAAGAAGTATTCGGAAATACACGGTACAGGAAATTGAAACTGAAAAAATGGAACTTTTAAAAGAGGCTGTTTTACGCTCGCCGTCGTCGAAAAATATAAATCCCTGGGAGTTTGTTTTTGTTGATAACAGCAGTTTGATTCAGCAATTAAAGGCATGCAAACCACACGGAGTAACACCCTTAAAAACGGCACCTCTGGCAGTGGTTGTTTGTGCCGATGAAAACTTAAACGATGTGTGGGTGGAAGATTGTTCCATCGCTTCAATTTTATTGCAGCTTACAGCACAATCGCTTGGTTTGGGAAGTTGCTGGATTCAGGTGCGCGAACGACTGCATTCCGGTGAGCTTTCGGCAGAAGAATACATCCGGGATTTACTAAAGATTCCTGAAAATTTCAGGGTGTTGAGCATCATTACAATTGGTTATCCTGAATCAGTCCGCGAAGGTAAACCCTTTGATGAACTTCAGTTTGAAAAGATAAGGATGAATGGTTTTACTTCATAAACGAGGCTGCTTTCTAAGGAGAAGTAAAATTTGCGCTTTGAGGATAACTCGACTGCAGCATTTGCTTTTGTTTTGGCACTTTTAGTCGCGTTGAAGGCTCTTCCATATTTTCGTTGGGCAGGCGGTAAATTTCGGCCGCTTCGATGCTAATAAAACCGAATTCTTCCATCACTTTCCCTTTTATGAGGTAGCAGCCACCGCCCGAAAAGGGGTAGCGTGCAGCCACTTCCGGAAACTGAACCGTGTCGATCCAGTGCCCTTCAAAATCGATAAAAACACCAAAACTCATACTCTTTCCGGTGTTCGACCGGGTGCGTTTTACATGTACCAGGCTGCCCACTATGGCCACATTCTGATTTACCAGGGAAGCCAGATCTTTTGCTGTGGTTTGCGGCAGGCTCATGTTTTCCAGCAACCCGAAAGGCGAACGGGTAACCGGAAAGCCCAGTAATTCAATTTCGTCGTAGGCATTTTCCAGCGGGTGGTAATACAATTCCGGAATTTTAAATTCTTTCACCTCCTGCTGAAACAAAGTGCGTTCGGGTGCTGTTTTTTTCGATTTCGACAACATAAAATGCGCATTCCAAAGCAGTTCTTTTTTCGACTTTTTTGTGAAGTTAAAAGCCCCGATGCGAATGAGAATACTTAGCTGCTCAAGCGAAATGGACACACGCCCCAGGAAATCCTGCAGGTGGCGGAAATAGCCACCGCGGTAGCGTTCCTTTAAAATAGTGTCGATGGTATTTGTTTCCAGGCTTTTCAAAAAACCAAGGCCCAGATGAATGACTTTCCCCTTAATCACCGTTTTGGTTTCGCTGCGGTTGACGCAGGGCGGAAATATTTTTGCTCCGTGCATGCGTGCTTCGTGCACATACAACTCGGTACGGTAAAAACCACCACCATTATTAATGGTCGCCACAATATACTCCAGGGGGTAATAGGCTTTTATAAACAGCGCCTGGAAACTCTCCACGGCATACGAGGCCGAGTGCCCTTTGGAAAAGGCATAATTGGCAAAACTTTCAATTTGTGTCCAAACGCGTTCCACAAGGCCGCGTTCATAGCCTCTTTCGGCACAATTCGAGAAGAACTTGTCTTTAATCTTTCCAAACTCGTTACGCTGCTTAAATTTCCACGACATACCGCGGCGCAAAATATCCGACTCGGCCAGTGTTAGCCCGGCAAAAAGGTGCGCTACTTTTATTACATCTTCCTGGTACACCATTACGCCGTAGGTTTCTTCCAACAACTTGTAAAGTGCGGGTGCTTCGGCTTTTGCCGCCACACAGCGGCTGCGGTCGCGGTAACGCAAAATATACTCACGCATCATTCCGCTTTGCGCTACACCGGGGCGGATAATCGAACTGGCTGCCACCAAACGCAAATAATCGTCGGCCTCCAGTTTGGTAAGCAACATGCGCATGGCCGGCGATTCTACATAAAAACACCCGATGGTATTTCCGCACTTTAACAGTTTTTTGATCTCCTGGTCTTCCTTAAAGGTTTTCAGGTCGTGAATATCAATTTCGTCTCCCTGGTTTTCCTCCACCAGCTGAATGGCATCCTGAATTTTGCTTAATCCGCGCTGCCCCAGAATATCGAACTTGGCAAAACCAAGGTCTTCGGCCTCAAGCATTGAGAAATGCACTGTCGGAAAACCTTTGGGCGGCATCATGCTTGCCGAGTACGCGCTGATGGGTTCTTCGGAGATCAGAATGCCGCTGGAATGCACACTCAGGTGGCTGGGGAAACCATGGATGAGCTTGCTGTATTGAATGACCAGGCGGTTGATTTCGTCCAGGTTACTTGTATCTGTTGTTTTCTGAAGTTTTTCGATTTCATGTGTTGGCAAACCAAATACTTTTCCCAGTTCGCGAATCACCGATTTATATTGAAAGGTTATGTAGGTCCCCACTAATGCCGTGTGACGCCAGCTGTGCCGGTCGAAAATGTAACGGGTAATGTGGTTGCGGTCGCGCGATGCAAAATCAATGTCAAAATCGGGCGGGCTTTTTCGCGAGGGGTTGATAAAACGCTCGAAGTACAGGTCCAGCTCAAGGGGATCAACATCGGTGATCCGGAGCAGATAAGCCACCATGCTGTTGGCGCCACTGCCACGCCCCACATAGTAACAGCCCTGGCTGCGGGCGTATTCCACCAAATCCCAGTTGATCAGGAAATACGAAGCAAAATCCATTTGCCTGATGATTTTCAATTCCTTCTCCATGCGCTCAATCACCTTTTGTGAAGGCTCCCCAAAACGGTACAGAATCCCATCCCAGGCCAGTTTTCGCAGCAAGCTGAAATCCTCTTCCGGCGAGTTGGTGTAACACTTTTTGTTTTTGGCTTTTTTGAACGCAAATTCAATGGAGCAGCTGTCCATTAACAACTGTGTGTTTTTAATCAGCTCTGGAAACTCGTGAAATACATCCAAAATATTTTCCCGTTGAAGCATAATCTCATCGGGGCTGGCTTCCTCGCTTTTGGGCAGGCGACTTAGCAAGGTATTATTATCCATGGTACGCAAAAGGCGGTGCACATTAAAATCGCGTTTGTTGCGAAAAGTAACAGGCTGAAGAATTACCAGTTTTTCCATATAATTCCTCAGGTCGCCAAAAATTTTATTGACCTGCGACGGACGAACTCCAATAAATTCATCGTTGTTCAAATAACCGGGATGAATGCTTCCGACCGGGTACACAACAAAAGCGTTTAAAAATATGGGAGCCCGGTTTTTAAACGCGTTTCCCGAATGCAAATGAAAGGTAAGGTGTTCGTTTAATTCCTGAAAACCCTTGTTGTTTTTGGCAATGCCAATGTATTTCTGCTCTGCCCCGTTTCTGAAATCGATGCCCGCGACGGGGCGTAAACTTTTTCCTTCGCAACGCCGGATAAAATCGATGGTGGCCGAAGTATTGTTAATGTCGGTTAGCACCAGCGAGTTGTAGCCTTTTCCGCTCGCTTCTTCCAGCAGCTCATCGATGGAAAGCGTGCCGAATTTATAACTGTAATATGTGTGGCAATTTAATAGCATAATTCGTTGCGAGTTACGTGATCCGGGTTATGAGTTGGCAGTAGGTAAAAAGCTGTCACCGTGTCACCCTGAGCGTAGTCGAAGGGTATACCCAAAATCAAGTATTTAAAATCAATCTCATTTCAATCTTCTATTCGTCTTTTTCTCTTTCCATCCAATTTGGTCCTTCCGGCTTTCAGTTTTCACATTCTTCTATGTGCCGGTATAACAGGCGGCTGGCCGTTAAAAGGGTTGCTCATTTGTCCGATTCCCCGGGTTCCTAAGGTTGATGCGCGCCGTACGGCATTTTGCCCGAAACGGTTACGCATTTTATCCATTTGCTGATACAGGCGTATCCTTTCACTTTCGTCTTCAAATAGTTTCATTTGGTAACTTCCACCAAGCAAATGGCTGAAGCGAACACCCACCAGCCGTACCAAAACCCGGCGATTGTAAAGCTGGTCGAAAAGTTCCATTACGGTGGCGATTAGTGTGTGGTCGAGCGAAGTGTAGGGAATTCGTTTTTGCCGGGTGCGGGTATCAAAATCGGAATAACGAACGGTTACGGTTACACATGAAGTAAGTTTGTTGCCATTGCGCAGGTAAAAGGCCAGTTTTTCTGCCATGGCGAGTAAAAGGTTTTTCAGTGCCCGCACATCAATGGTATCTTTTTCGAAGGTCAGCGAAGAGGAAATGGATTTACGTTCGTGGTAGGGCTCTACGAGCGAGTTGTCGATTCCCTGTGCCTTTTTCCAAAGTGTAATGCCATTTTTACCCATTACTTTATCCATCAACTCAATGGGCATTTCCTGTATGGTTTTTACGTAACGGATGCCCATACTCAGCAGCATTTTGTAAGTCTGATCGCCCACCATTGGGATTTTCTTCACCGGCAGTGGCGCCAGAAACTCTTTTTCGTGGCCGCTTTCAATCTGCACATGGTTATTGGGTTTAATCTCGCCTGTGGCCACCTTGGACACTGTTTTATTGGTCGAAAGCCCAAAAGAGATCGGCAAGTGCGTTTCTTTAATAATTCGCTTGCGCAACTCCTGTGCCCACTGGTAGCAACCGTAAAATTTATCCATGCCACTCACATCAATGTAAAACTCGTCGATGGATGATTTTTCGTATAGCGGTGATTCTTCCTTTATGATGTCGGTGATGTTGTCGGAGAATTTGCTGTAAATCGAGCTGTTCCCTTTTACCACAATCGCCTCGGGACAAAGCCGGCGCGCCATTTGCATGGGCATGGCCGAATGTACTCCATAGGTACGTGCCTCGTAACTGCAAGCCGCCACCACCCCGCGTCCGCTGGTGCCTCCCACCAAAACCGGCTTGCCAATCAACTCCCTGTTCATCAGCCTTTCGCATGACACAAAAAAGGTGTCTAAATCGATATGTACAATGTTTCTGTTCAAAATGTCGAAAATATCGTCAATATTATGCCTATAATATAGTCATTATTTGTTATATTTGAAAGGAAAAGATGGGAGACGGAAGACCGGAGACTTTGAGGATATAAGTAAAGTGGTTTTAGCAGTTTAAAATTTACAATTAAAGGCTAAAGCCTTTTGTGCTATTCAACCACAATTTCCGCCAAGCTGAAGCATGGCGCAAAACTAATTCTCGCCAAGTTGAGGCATGGTGCATAACAAATAACTGTTAAGCTGAAGTATGGCGCAAAACAGGCAAGAGACTGGCAAAGTTTTACACCGTGGCTTTAGCCCGGTGCTTACAAAACACATAATAAAGACAGGCTTTAGCCTTTAACAGACAAAACAAGATGCACTTTGCAAACAACCTAA